>CALLVA010000067.1 GCA_938010655.1 uncultured Parvularculaceae bacterium
CAGCTCTGTGCAATACCAGGTCTTCCACAGACATGCTGATCCCGCTTTCCTCCAATGTCGCTTGATCCCAACTGGTCAGAACCGTCACGGCCAATATCTTCAAGCGCGGATCGTCCCCCCGCCCGGCCACAGCGCCTTTAAGCGCATCCGGGTCTGCATGTATCGTGATGAAATCCGCATTCAATGTCGCCGCACTACGGACCCCCTTTTCAACGGTCGCCCCAATGTCTAATAATTTTAAATCAAGAAACACTTTGCGCCCCTCTCGGGAAAGTGTTTGCGCCAGCTCAAACCCACCAACCGACATAAGTTGATGGCCAATTTTATAAAAATTGACTGCCTCAGAAAGCGTTGAAATAATCGATTGAGCGTCTGCAACGGACGGAACATCCAAGGGTAATATCAAGCGGTCTCTTAAAGAAATATCGGTCACAATCTGCCTATTGTTTATAAAATTTTGCTAAGATGCATTTGAAGCATCTCATCTCGATCCGTGTTTGAAAATTGCTCTTCTAATTGGGTTAAAACATCCATTAGCTCTTTCTCACGATTGATATTTTTGAGCAAGATCGACAAATAGCAAAGCCGCTGAAATTCAGTTAGGCCCGGCCCGGCTCCCCCAAACCATAAAGCCCCAAGACGACTATCGGTCATTGTTTGCTTAAGGTCAGGGATCACTTTATTGATCAGTATCGTCACTATTTCTTTTTGCAACAATTGTGTTTGCGTATGGCGCACGGACCACCATTTAGGATCATCATTTTTTGCCTCGGTATAGGCGCCAATATTTTTGCGCCAATGACAAGAAGCTATTGGTGGAAATTCAACAATCGTATCAGCCGCCATAAAGTCATGGATGGCACCAGAGAAGAGGCCCAATTCGAGGGTAAATAATATTTCTGAAGAAGTGGTTTTCGGGCTTTTCTGAAAAGAAATGACCGCTTTATTTTCTGCATTGGAAAAATAGAAAGCATTCCCCTTTTTCTCAAAGCTTTGTTCGGCCAAGACATACCCACATGCCTGCACAAGCCCATCATAGAGATCTTTCGCGCTCATGAACCCGCCTTATTCGTTGTTTTAAGAGGTGGCTTATGGGCCATTTTCTTCGTCGTTTTTTTCTGAGATTTTCTCTGAGACTTTTTTGCAACTTTCTTTGTTGCTTTTTTGGCTTTCTTTTTCGGAAAACCGCCTTCTGGTGTTTTTTTAGTGTAGTTACATAAATGCGCCACAGGACAACGCCAACATACGGGGTCGCCAATGGCTTTACATATATAGCGCCCATGTAAAATCAGCCAATGATGGGCATCCATCATATACTCGCTGGGGGTCACTTTTTCGAGTCGCTTCTCCACCGCCAAAACATCTTTACCGATCGCCAAACCAGTTCTATTCCCCACACGGAATATATGAGTATCAACAGCAATAGTCGGTTGTTTAAATGCGACATTACATACAACATTTGCTGTTTTTCGCCCGACACCGGGAAGCTTTTCAAGCGCCTCACGGCTATCGGGGACTTCCCCGTCATACTCATCTAACAACATCTGCGAGAGTTTGATGACGTTTTTGGCTTTGTTCCGCCAAAGCCCAATTGTACGAATATATTCGCCTAATTTTTCCTCGCCCAAGGCAACGATTTGAGCAGGTGTATTCGCCACAGGAAATAACCGCGCTGTCGCCTTGTTGACGCCAATATCTGTTGCTTGAGCAGACAAGGTGACCGCCACAAGAAGGGTATACGGATCAGTATAGACAAGTTCCGTTTCAGGCGCAGGCTTGCCTTTGGAAAGGATCGCATAAAACTCTGCGATGGCCGCTCTTGTCATTGGTTTTGGCATAGAACTCTCAAGACGTAAAAAAAGCGCCACCATAGGCAGCGCTTTTTAAATCACATATTTGGCATCTTAGCTATAAACGCTTTGCTTGCCGAAATGTTTACAGAGCATGTAATATACTACCGCGCGATATTTTGCAGGATTTGAACTACCATATTTGTCCAACACAGATGTAATCGCTGTATCAAGATCATTAGAATCTGACAGACCTAGCTTTTTGATCAGGTAGTTGTTCTTCACTGTTTCAATTTCTTTTGGGTCTGACCCGGAAACTTTTGAAGCATCTGCATTATAAATTGCTGGACCGCAGCCAATTGTTACTTTCGTTAGCAAGCCCATATCCGCAGACTCACCAAAATGCTTTTGGATTTCTTCTGCATATTTCGCAATTAAATCATCTCTTTTACCCATGATATTCTCCTCGTTTCTTCATTGTGGGATAGGGTTTCTCAAATGAGCGACCATAGCCCCGTCATTAACTGAATTTGTTGTGCTCAAAACCGAGCCATATAGAAACATGAAACCATGCTAGATGAGTGTGCATCTTCGCCATTGTTTTCAAGCTTCCTCTCCTATGTTTACCGCCGCATAAAATAGCCTAGCGCTGCGGTGATCTGCTCTAACTAAGCGTGATTTCAAGGAATTTGCCAGTCAGAACGGCATAAAAATAGCAATTCTTGCGAAAGTTCCCAAATAAACGGGATGAAATGCCACGGCAAAGCCTCTTGTCGTCTGTTTTTGGCGGTCTATTATTCTAAATATGGCTAGAGACCTTATCTTGGAGACAATGCTGCCCGTGGCAAAGGGCAAAGCCATTGATGAGGCGACGACCGCTTCGACATTATCTCCAGCAGAAGATCATTCGCTCCTCTTCAACGCCATTTTGTATCCGAACCGATCCTTACCCAATAATGGCTTTAAGGTGATCATGGCAATTGTTATTGCCGTCAATTTTTTCTGTGGTGTGTATTATACCCTGTTAGGCGCATGGCCGATTATCTTCTTTGCCGGGCTCGACATTTTGCTGGTTTGGGGCGCTTTTAAACTAAGCTATCGCCAAGGCCGAATGCACGAAACTCTGAAATTGACCGAGGAAGCCTTGTGGGTTTCCAGGGTTTTACCGTCTGGTCACGAAACGCGATGGCGACTTGAGCCATATTGGACTGATGTTCAAATCGACTCTCCCATTCGCCATGGCAGTCAACTTCTTCTGAAATCTCATGGTCGACACTTGAATATTGGCTCGTTTCTCTCCCCCCCTGAAAAAGCAGCTTTAGGGGAGGCCCTTTCCGAAGCCCTTCACAAAGCCAAGAGCGCTCCGCAAAGCGCTTAAGGAATGCAAGCTCCGGTACTGGGCAAGCCCATCAAGCCCCCCTATAGTATGAGCGTAAAAGAAACTGACGTCCCGGAAAGTCCCCGTTCATGTTATCGTATTTTGTAAGTGTTTTACTAGGCTTAGCCGTTTTGGCTGGTCTCTTGGTGTTTTTTCACAAACGCACCGTCAAAGATATTGAGGAAGGCGCATCCGTTAGTTTTGACTTACTGACAAAGCAAGACCCGAAGCTATTGGAGGATGTTTCCGAGGAGACATTCAAATCCATCTATATGACCGCGGAAACCCCTACAGCGTGGAAATATTGGCTGACCGCCATCGCAATTTTCCTTTTGGGCACGCCCTTATTTCTGGGTGTCCTCAATGCGGGCGTTTATGGCATGAAAGCTCTTGGCTGGATCATAGAACCCAATACCCAAGCCGATGATAGCTTTGTGTTGAACGATGGCGAAGCACAGCTCTATCGGCGCCTGCCCGGCGATTTCGTTACGACTCTGGCTGAAAATTACGCTGGCTTTTATTACTTCTTTGGGCTGTTACTTTTCTGGATCGCCGTGGTCTATTTCGTCCTTCGGCACTATCACAAAAACCGCCCCGGCCCGCTTCATGATGAACTCTTACGCAATAAGTAATATAGCTTATTTCGACCCCAGAACAAAAATGCGATCGCAATATCCGCATGTAACATAGCCTTCATCGCCAATCGTATAATATGTTTTTGGATGGCCCAATGCGCCGCCACTTCCGCTACAGGCAATGCGGGATTCAGATGTTTGAACCACTTCCAAATCATCATCCCCTAATATTTTTTTTACGTCAGCTTCTGAAAGATGCGGTATACCAGCCATGTTAGTCTCCTTTGGGAACCGTTCTGAAACCTGTTAGGACCGCCTCGTCAAGTTTTTTCGCATCGCCACTGCGTGATCTGTTGACCCCGGCTCTCGTCAGGCCGATATGATGGGCTTATGAAGGAATACTCATGACCAATGATCCTCAATTTGCGATTTCCGCCCGCGGCGTCACAAAGACTTATCCGGGAACGAAAAAATCGCCGGCAAAAGAGGCCCTTAAAGGCATCGATCTTGATATTAAGCAAGGCTCTGTATTTGGCTTATTAGGTCCAAATGGGGCTGGGAAATCGACCTTTATCAATATCCTTGCTGGACTAACGCGCAAAAGCGCGGGGCAGGTTTCTATTTGGGGGTTTGATCTTGATAAAAACCCCCGCCAGACGCGTGCCTCTCTCGGCATTGTGCCACAAGAGATTAATGCCGATGTGTTTTTCACCCCCAAAGAAGGGCTTGAAATCCAGGCCGGGCTTTTTGGGGTGCCCAAAAGCGAACGCCGAACCATGGATATTTTGAAAAGGCTAGGGCTGGAAGACAAAGCCGATGCCTATGTTCGGATGCTCTCTGGCGGCATGAAACGGCGATTGCTGGTTGCCAAAGCAATGGTGCATGCGCCGCCTATTCTCATCCTTGATGAGCCCACCGCAGGGGTTGATATTGAGCTGCGCAAGCAAATGTGGGAACAGGTCATGGATCTCCATGCGCAAGGGGTGACCGTGATCCTGACCACGCATTATCTCGAGGAAGCACAAGAATTATGCGATACGATTGGGATTATTCACAATGGTGAATTGGTCACCTGCAAACCCAAAACTGAATTGCTTTCCTCTTTGGATTCCAAAATGCTGATGGTCGTACCAGAAGCCCCGATCCAAAAGGTGCCCCCTCTGGGCGGGCTTGATACGCAATTACGCGAGGATGGCGCTCTTTATATCACCTATAAGCCAAGTCAGACAAAAGTATCGGACATACTGGCTGGCGTGAGCGAAGCTGGTATTTCAGTCAAAGATATTTCCACGGTCGAAGCGGATCTGGAAGATGTCTTCATGCAAATGACTTATGGGCAAGATGCTTAAAACCCCCATGGCCATACCTGTGGTATGGCCCGCTAAGAAGCGGAATTATCGAGACTTTCGGGTTAATTGGAAAAACAACCCGCCTAAAGCCCCGGCCCCAACCTGATAAGCAAATCCGATCGGACTTTCCCCGATAGGCATGATTCCCACAGCCAATCTGATCAACCATAATGCCGCCGCCACAGCCGCGCCGCCCGCAATGATATAAGCCACCGCGCTCAGAGGTGTCAGGATTTTCTTCGCAAAATGCGCCACAACAAAACCGACCCCCAATGCAATCAATAAGACTAGGCCATACTGCCATAATCCCTGAATATCGCTGATAAACATGCCGGGCACATCTTCTGACAACACTGGGAAACCAGTTTTGGCAAAGCCTTGCAATTTCAGCATTGTTGCCGAAGCGCTTGCGGCCAGATAAGTGACTAAAGTGGCCAAAAGCCACATGAAAATAGTGCGGGGCATAAATTTCACTTTCCAACAAAACAACTAAATGGTCATACCGTTCATTCGTCTCTATATAGTGATTAAAATCATAGAGCAGTTGGCTCTGCTGTCCACTTAATCTAAATTGATCTGACAAACCGCCCGAGGAGAAAAAACCATGCGCCCCTTGTTTAACGCCTTTTTAGCTACCAGCCTTTTCGCCCTATCTGCTTGCGGCAAAGCCGATGTCGCTGCATCGGAAGTTGACGCGACCACACCAGCCGCGCAAAAAAATGCCACCCCGCAAAATAAGGCGAAAACAACCCTGGGCGGGACAAATGGACTAAGTGTCGCTATTGGAGACGCGCCAGCCGCACCAATTAATTATACGCTTGCCGAATTAGCCACCGGGCTTGTGCATCCCTCTTCTATCGCCTTTTTGCCCTCTGGCGAAATTCTCCTGGCAGAACGCGATGGTCGCCTCCGCCTCGTTCGAGATAATACATTAATTGAAGCCCCGATCAGCGGGCTACCAGAGATACATGTCCAGCGACAAGCAGGCTTACATGATGTCGTTTTGCATCCGAATTTTTCTGAAAATAACCTGATCTATTTTTCTTATAGCCACGGCATAGCGCGCAAAAATGCAACGCGATTGGCGAGAGCCAAGCTTGTGATGAATGATACAAGCGCAGCTCTTGAAGATTTAGAGGTGTTGTTCACGCGTATACCTTGGAGCGATACGTCCCATCATTATGGGGGGCGGATTGCCTTTTTATCTGATGGCACTTTGCTGCTGACCGTTGGAGAAGCATCTCGCTACAAGGAAAAAGCGGTTCAACTTGATAATCACTATGGCAAAGTTGTCCGTCTAAACGATGATGGGTCTATCCCAGCAGATAATCCCTTTATCGGCCAAGAAGGCGTCATGCCGGAAATTTATTCTTATGGGCACCGCAATGCACAAGGGCTTATCATCACTGCTGATGACACTGTCATTTCCCATGAGCATGGCCCTAAAGGCGGAGACGAAGTTAATATCGTCAGAGCTGGTGCAAATTATGGTTGGCCCGTAATCACATATGGCGTGGATTATTCAGGCGCTGTGATTTCGCCCTATTCTGAAAGAGATGGCATGGAGCAGTCCATTGTTCATTATGAACCGTCCATCGCGCCGTCGGGTTTCACCATGTATAATGGCGAAATGTTCCCTGACTGGCAGGGAGACTTGTTCATCGGTGCCCTCGCCCACAAACATGTTCGCCGGATCAATGTGATAGATGATGGCTCTTTTGGTGCTCAAGAAGAGCTTTTTGGGGAACTGGATGCCCGCATCAGAGATGTACGCACTGGCCCAGATGGGGCGATTTATTTCGTCACGGATTCTCAATCCGGCAGCCTTTACCGCGCTAGCGCAAAATAAGCTGCTTTTCACAAAATCATTCTCAAAACTCCGGGCACCTTACCCCCTTTTAAGGGGGTAAGGTGCTTGCCAAAAACGCCAGCTTGGGCGAGACATAAGTGTTAATAAATTATGGCGTCCATTATAATGGGCGCTTATTCGCTGTTACACTTATGGAGTTCACCCACATGGCCCAATCCTGCGCAAAAACAGACCGGCAGATTTCGCTTCGAAAAAAGCTCGGAGGTCAGTTGATGATCGGCGCAGCCGTCAGCATTTTGGGCGCGCCAACAGTTTCAACCGCGCAAGACATCACTGTTGAAACAGACTCCACCGCACCGATTGTTACATCCACTGCAGATGGCGGGTCGCCAGCAGCCACCGTAACAGTTGGTCCAGAAGCCACGATCACTTTGCCCTCTGGCACAGGCATTACGGTAGATTCTGACACAGACGTCACCCTCAGCGGAACGCTTGAATTTTCTCAAGCAGATGACACTGTCGGCGTCGATCTTCGCACTGTCACGGCAGATTATGTTCAAACTGGCAACATCAACATGGTGGGGACAGAAGAACAACTTAACGAAAACCAGCCAGACTTTAATGATAATCGCACAGGTCTTCGCCTTGAAGCTGGTGAAGTGTTCACCGGTAATATTTCATTAGGAGATGGCGCAGGGCGGGGCAGCATTGTACTCCAGGCGGAAAATTCAACAGGCATTGATATCCAGGGAGATGTAAACGGCAATGTTGATCTCCTCACTTCCAGTACGGTTTCTGTAATAGGTATAGGCTCCACAGGTGTGAATATTGGCGGCAATATTGATGGGTTTCTCCATGTTGGTGGCAACATCGTTATGCAAGCCGACAATCCAAACGCAAATATTGACACCGCCAACCTAAGTGACGAAGAGGCAGCCGCCGCTTTGGCAGCAGAACTTGCAGCCCAGATCCTTCGCCAACCGAGCAATGCTCTGCGAATTACAGGGGACATCACGAGAGGTGTTCTGATCGATGGGCCACCCCCATTAGATGCAATTCCTATAAACGTTGACGGAGACCCTGATAATAATGTTGCCGTTGTCGGCACACCCGCCAATCTCAACGTTCGCGGTAGCGCAAGCGCGCTTTATGTCGGGGCGGCGAATATTGGCACCATTACCTCTTCCGAGCTTGATTTTTCTTTTGATGATTTAGAAGAAAATTATGGCAGCTATGGCTTAATCAACCGGGGCAACATTGCGACAACTGGCGTTTATAGCAGTGTCGAGACAACAGCGGTTACCTTCGACGGCAGTACTATTGCCAGTGGTTTCCGAAATGATGGTCTCATTCAGACGCAAGCGGTTGAAGCAGATGCAACGGGCATTCTGATCTCAAACGCGACAATTCCTACATTTTTTAATGATGGCAGAGTAGAAGTTTCTATTACAAGTGTTCCGAGAGCCGATGCTGAGGAAGGGGAAACACTTCCTATTATTGCCCCAAATGGCATAGGGATTGATATCGCTGCAGGATCAAACGTTCCTACACTTATTAATGAAGATACGATGACGATCACTGTTACGAGTGATAATGGTTCAGCAACATTGATCCGTGATCGAAGCAATACGCTTTCTAATATACGCAATACAGGGTCGCTCGCTGCGAATATCAGAAATTTTGATGACAATAACCCCACAACGACCAATGATGAGGGCACGCCTCAAAATCGATCTTTTGTGCTGGATGCCTCGACCAACACGACTGATCTGATTTTTACCAATACAGTGGATGATAATTTTGACCCTGAAACTGACGCGCGCACCCTTTCTGGACTCGTCTTTGGTGACCTTAGTTTTGGGTCCGGGAATGATACCTTCCTGAGCGATGCAGGTTTGGTCACAGGCAATATTGATCTTGGCGAGGGCAACAACAATGTCACATTCGACCTTGAATCAGCTCATCTTGGAGAAATACGTTTCGGGTCTGGCAACAACACTCTCTTGATAGACGGCGGCGCAATTACTTCAAGTGATGTCTTCTTTGGGGGTGGCACGAATAGCCTCACTCTTCGAAATGATTCAATTTTCCGAGGGTCGCTGAACAATGATGGCGGCACGCTCGATGTTTTGGTCGATGCCGCTGAGTTGCGCCTCACATCAGATACCGCAACATCTATATCCAGTTTAGCGTTTACGGATGGATCGCGGATCAGCATTGGTATTGCCGATGGTGGTGCCAGCGCCGCCTCATTGGCCGTAACTGGCGCAGCAACTTTTAATGGCACGACAACCTTCACCCCTGTTTTTGAAGGTGGGTTCACGGGAGATCAGACATATACCATTCTCAACACCGGCGGTTTGGATCTTTCGAACGGCACCATTAATGTTGGGGCTGCGAGCTCTGAAGACCTTCCGCCGTTCCTGTTTAATTTTGATGTTCGCCAAGCTGCAGACAATGCAAACGCGTTGGAACTTGATGTCGCCTTCAAAACCACGGACGAACTTGGCATCAGTCCAAATATTGCTGCAGCTTACAGACCGACCATTCTCGCGATTAATGAAGATACCGCTTTAAGCTCTGAAATTCTCAATCTGACATCTGCAGAAGAATTTGCAGATGCCTTCGGTCAATTAATTGCAGCGCCGCTAGATGCGCCCATCGCTTATTCGCGTGTTGCCAATAATTCGATCAATTCCATCATTTCAGAACGCTTGAAACTGGCGCGTAATAGTGGCGAATTCCAAAAGACTTTCTGGTTGCAGGAAACAACATATTTCGTGAACAGAGAAGATGAATCTGCGCAAGGCGCAAACGGCTTTGATGGTGGCGGTTGGATTATTGCCGGGGGCGCAGATGCGAGTTTCGGCCCCTTTGATGCTATTGGTATTGATGTCTCCGCTCAGTCTTCAAAATATGACGAACAAACTGGTGAAGACTTCCCCTTCTCAAGATTTGGGCTTGGTGTTGGCGCATATGGCTCTATGAGCTTTGATAAAGTTCGCCTCGATGGCAATGCGCGCTACACAACAACAACCACAGAATCTCAACGGAACTTTATTCTGGGAGACGTTGTGCGCCGGACAGAGGCGGAATGGGACGGGACAGAGCTTTTCGGTTCGGTCCGCGCCACCTATGATTTAGGCGAGACGGCAGGATATGGTTTTGAGCCATTTGTTGGGATCGATCATGTTACAATCAACGAAGACGCCTATACAGAAGAAGGCGGCGGGGCTGGGATTGATCTGTCTGTTGAGGACAGAGAGTCCAGCTCAACAAGACTGAATGTTGGTGTCGATATCAGCAAATCTTTCGAACTGAAACCAAACACTTTCGATACTGGTATTCCAGCGGTGATTAAACCGTCCCTCTCTCTCGCTTGGTCGCAAGAATTGGGCGATGAAGTTTTAACTTCTGATGTTCGGTATGTTTCCGGTACGGATTCCTTCACTCTTCTTGCTAATCAAGACCAAGGGCTTGCTGTTGCTGCCTTTAATGTTGGGTATGAAAATGAATATGCCAAAGTTCATTTGGGCGTGAACGGCGCCTTTGGAGATGTCACCCAAAGCATCGCGTTGGTCGCGGGTGTTGGCTTGAAATGGTAAGTCTTTTTTAAAATAAAATACAAAAAGGTGAGGCGTCAAAACCTCGCCTTTTTGGTATCTACCGCAAAACTTAAGGTAAAATAATCTGCGCTCGCCCTCGACCCACAAAATGAAAATTTGTCACCTTATCATCTTGGATGAGATGAACAGTATTGCTCCAGTCTTTCCCTAGGGACTTCAAGATCGTACTTTTCAAGCGAATGGCTTGCTCCTTTGGCAATTTTCCTTCTTGATAGATATAGACATATCCACCATCTTGCTCCGCCCCAATAACAGTTAAAACAATATCTTGTCCTGCAGCAGATAGGATGAAGTTTTGCTCAGTATAAAGAGCCAGTTGTGCGAGGCTCTTTGGATTATCCAAATTTGGATCACTCCCTGTTCCGGCCAGTCCCAGAAGTTTTATGCCATCATGCGCGTGAAACCGGTGCGTCACTT
>CALLVA010000068.1 GCA_938010655.1 uncultured Parvularculaceae bacterium
CTCACTGGCTTGTGACAATGTGAGAGCGTGCTGTCGTTTTGGCTTAATTGGCTGGGCTAGGCCGTTCAATACCAGCAAGGGTATATCCTGCCCAATTAACGGCCTTATCGATTTCGGCATCAGACAATGTGCCGCCTTCTATAAGGGTGATGGTCATGATTTTTGTTTCAAGACTGATTTCCACTTTTTCAACAGCTTCTTTCTTCTCAAGCACTTTCTTTAAAGATTGCGCACAAAAATCGCAGACCATGCCGTCAACGCGCACGAGGATGATCCGGCCTTGCATTTTGGAGGCAACGGTTTCGCGCTCAATCGTTTTTGGGGTCGGGTCAGTTGCCCCGGTTGCATTGGCTGGAAAAGCAAAGCTGATAAGAGCGATAGACAGGGCTGGGATGATGACATTTTTCATGAGAGCTGTCCTTTTAAAATCTATAAATAAAATTGACCAATGGTTCTTCATTTGTGGAATAGCCTAGTTCTAATAGGCCACTTCCTTTGAAAAACCGGATAAGCGGCGTGGCGGTCAGTTTTTCTGCGCCAAGGGTTTCATCCAGATTGGGTCGGTGATCGACTTGCACCATAAGCCACGTATGAAGTGCGCCCGTATCCGCCACATAAGGCGCGACACCGAGGCGAATAGACTGGTGGCTCATGGTTTCATCTTCAGTGGCATAGACATGGATATCGCCCCCTGTGAACCAGCGTCTTGTTTCCCAGTCTCCAGAAAGGCGGGCAAACCCGGCGGCTTGTGTTTTGTCCAATCCCTCATTGAATTGGCCATCAGCAATGCCTGCGCCCAGTTTGAGATATATATTTGCTTGGCTGGCTGGTTTGTTCCAGCGCTTCAGCAAGCGGTTATATTGTCCGCCATAGAAAATATGGTCTTGATACCCCATATCTTCCACTTTTAAACCAATCGAATATTTCGGGCTAGGCGAGTAGTGAATATGAAGCGAGTGACTTTCTGCTTCATTGACCTGCATAAGGGTCCAGCCGCCGGGGTAAGAGACGGGCCGTGCGTCTGCATCTGTCAAGGCAACCGTTCCGGCAAGAACCGTCATAGCAGACAGAGAAAGTAGTTTTTTCATGAAAAACTCCTGAATTAAATCATGGAATATGCCGCGATTGGTCGCCGCACTTTGCGCAATCTTTAACTCAAAAATCGGGGCGGAGGGTCTATACCTTCAGGAACGCGCGCGGTGTTTTTGGATGTGGCAATATCAATGCGCGCTTGAGGGGGCTGATCATGGTTTAACAAGTCTGACGTCAGAAAATACATCGCGACTGCTGACCCACAATTGAAAACACAAAGGCAAATTATCTCGCAACAATCCTCTTCAGGGGGCGAGTGGGCATGTTTGTCTTCTTGGGCCATAGGGGCGTGGCCAAACATGCTATGATTGCTTTTTTTCGCAGAAGAATGATCAGCACAACTTTCATCAGCATGATGGTCATGCGTATATGCCCCTGCTGAAGGCAGGATGCTCGATATGGCAAAGACCATGATCAATATGAAACGGCAAAAACGCATATATGAATAATATGCCGCGGGTTATTTTTAATCAAGCCGCTCGTTATGGCTGATGGCGTTTTAAGAAGCCGCTATGCTGCGTTGAGGCACTTCGTCGGACCATTCAGGAATCTGCACTGGCTTGCCAATATAGAAGCCTTGCAAATAGTCGACGCCCAATCCTTTGAGAAGCATCGCATCAGCATCATTATCGACCCATTCAGCAACCGTTTTCATCTCGAAGTTTCTGGCAAGATCAAGCAATGTTCTGACAAAAAGCTGATTTTCACGAGAAGAAGAAACGCCCGTGACAAAGGAGCCATCAATTTTTAAAACATCAATATCAAGAGCTTTTAAATTTCTAAAAGACGTATAGCCCGCGCCAAAATCGTCAATCGCGAAATGGCAGCCAACTTCTTTAATAGCAGAAACAAATTCTACTGAGGCTTCGATAGCATCAACAACCTGAGTTTCTGTCAATTCAACCGTAATTCTATCGGCAACATCGCGGTTCGCCCGCAAATGCGCAAGATATCCTTCCGCCCAAACAGGGTCTTTCACGGTTTCCCATGAAATATTGACGTTCAGTGCAACATCTTCTGCCTTGTGCAAAGTCTGTGTGGCCAATTCTAAAACGCGACGGTCTAACAAATGGACCAAGCCGAGACGTTCAGCAGCCGGAATAAACTTTGGCGCGCCAATTTCTGATCCGTCCAATTCTTGCATGCGGATAAGGCATTCGTATTTTTTAACTTCTTCGTTCAAATCAGAAACGATCGGCTGATAAGCCAGACAAACACGTCGATCGTTCAAAGCTGTGAGGATCACATCTGAAAGTTCTGTATTTTGACGGCGCAGAGTAGTTGTTTCGCTATTCTCGGCATATGTCGTCCAACTGGATGCGCCAATGCGTTTTGCTTTATCAAGAGCAGCTTCCGCTTGCGACATGACGATATCTGCATTGATGGATTTGTCGTTAATCGGCGCAACGCCAATACAAACAGAAGACGCAATGCCGCCCTGAGCTGTATCAATAATGCTGGCACGGACAATACCGAGAAGGGCTGTACAAATTGTGCGAATGTCCGGGTCGTTTTCGCCCAAGACAACACCGAACTTCGTGCCCGCAACACGGCCAAGCGCATCGCCCCGTCCTAAGACAGATTTTAAACGGCGCGAAATTTCAACAATGACTTCATCTGCAACATCAAATCCAAAATCAGCATTAATGCCGCCCAGATTATCAACCCCAATCAGCAAATAGGCTGCTTCATTTTTAGAGGTGGATAAGTTGTGCAACCGTTCGCGCAATATTTCTCTTGTGCGAGCACGGTTTAACTGCCCTGTAAGTTCATCATATGTTGCGAGATAAGAAAGCCGTGCTTCGCGATTTTTTTGTTCATCAATAATGCGGATCACACCAATGAGGCGTTCCACTCCGCCAATTTTGAGCCAGTTGCCTCGCTCTTCAACCCAACGCCGACTATTTTTATCGGTATGAAGAGAATATTCGACCTGATAGCTTTCGCTATCTTGGTGAGCGCGTTTAATACTGGCGTCTCTTTGCACAGCATCTTCAGGGGACATGCGGGCGATAAGCTTATTGAAGCTATCAATATTGGCCGCTTCTTTTAGGCCCAATACTGTGGAAGCATTCTCAGCATCTGACCAAACCAGAGCGCCTGTTGTGGCATCATATTCAAACATGACCTGCCCGGCAGCTTCAAAAGCTAGGCGAACGGCGTCTGGTCCAACGGCTGAAATAGTACCCATAATACACTCTACTCATATGGCAGAAGCAGCGCAGATGCCGCTTTTTTGTTATAGTTGAAGGGGAACAATAGCCGCACCATGTAAATAAACATTAAAGGCAGGTGTCCCAATTTGAGCAAAGGGGCATTTTAAATTAGAGTTGAGAGGTTCTATTTATATTTTAGTAAGCATATTCGTCAGTGTATGCCTTAAAGTAATTAGGTCTTGTGAGGTGGATAAGCGATGGTCCCCTGTTTTTGTCATTGTGATGGTGAGGTCGCTTGCGGCAATATGACACGCCAATCGCATGGCATGGGCCCATGGCACAGGCTCGTCTTCCATGCCTTGTAAAATATGCACAGGGCAAGAGAGCGTTAATGGTTTTTCAAAAATGAGATTTTCTGCGCCCTGATCAAAAAGTGTTTTAGAATAGATAAATTCAGTATCATCATATTCCGACGGCACTACTAATTTGCCCTCAGACAAAATTGTTTGTTGATCAGCCTCGCTCAGAGAGGGCCACATAAGGTCTTTGGTAAAATCAGGCGCAGGGGCAATTAGGACCATGCCTTTAATTTCTTGAAGTTTGTCTCTCGCCAGAAGGCAAGAAATCCACCCGCCCATGGAAGAGCCAACGAGAAGACAAGGGCCGGGGGCGGCATGTTGGATAATGTCCAAAGCGTCTTTGGCCCAATCGCCAATCCCATATTCTTCAAAAACGCCTTCGCTTTCGCCATGGGCGCTATAATCAAACCGAAGAAAAGCGCGGCCGTTTTCTTGGCACCAATCATGGAGAAAGCCTGCTTTCGTGCCGAGCATGTCAGAGCCAAAACCACCGAGCCAGATGATGGTCGGTCCCTCTCCCGCAAGATATCGATAAGCAAGGCTTGGGGCCTGATGTCTGGTGAAATAGGTCGGGGCTTGGTCAGGGGAGGCGGTCATGTCGTGTCCTTTAATCTTGTTATCAACGTGATGCATGTGCAGCTTCATCGTCAAATAAAATGATGCGGAAAATGCCGGGTTGATCTAAGGGACGCTTCGCCAGACAGTGGTACTATGAATATCGAGTTGAAACAGAAGACCATTTTGCAAGTGATCCCGGAGCTGGAGACCGGGGGCGCAGAGCGCACTGTGCTAGAAGTGGCAGAGGGAATTGTGGCGGCGGGGGGCATGGCCTTGGTCGCGTCTCAAGGAGGCAAGCTTGTTGCTGAGCTGGAACGCTTGGGCGCGCAGCATTTCGAGCTACCATTGGCAACGAAAAATCCGTTTTTAATGCGTCGCAATGGATCAAGCCTGACGCAATTAGCCCGCGAGAAGGGCGTTGATATCATTCATGCCCGGTCAAGGGCACCTGCGTGGAGTGCGCTGCGCGCGGCCAAAACGCTGAATGTGCCCTTTGTGACGACATATCACGGTATTTACACGAGCCAGTCTCGCCTCAAGCGCTACTATAATTCAGTTATGGCGCGGGGGGATTATGTCATTGCAAATTCAAATTATACGCGCGAGACGGTTTTGCAGGAACATGCCCCAAAGCCGATGAGCAATGCGCAGCGGTTGATCACGATTCATCGCGGGGCAGATTTGCGGATATTCTCTCCAGACCAGGTCTCTGAGTCGCGGCTTTCAGCTTTAAAAAACGCATGGGGCGGGACAAACGCGTTTAAAATCTTGTTGCCGGGACGCCTCACAAGCTGGAAAGGGCAGTTAATTTTGCTCGAAGCCATAAGAATGCTTCGAATGACTCGCCAAGAGGTTAATTTGCGGTTAATTTTATGTGGAAGCGCCCAAGGGCGCGACGCGTATGAAGCAAGCCTTGTGGCTAAGATTGAAGAGGATGGGCTGGGCGAGATTGTGAAAATTGTGGGCCATTGTGATGATATGGCGGCCGCATATAGCTGGGCTGATTTGGTGATATCTGCCTCAACCCGGCCAGAAGCCTTCGGAAGAGTGGCCATTGAGGCCCAAGCCATGGCCCGCCCTGTGATTGCGACAGACCATGGCGGTGCGCAGGAAACAGTGAAGCCGGGGGAAACCGGGTTTCTGGTCCCGCCCGGAGAGCCACAAGCGATGGCGACGGCATTGGAGCGGTTTTTGGATATGTCAGAGCAAGATCTGGCAAAAATGGGGGCAGCAGCGCGGATCAACGCTGTGGAAGTTTTTTCGATAGAGCGCATGATCGGCGCGACACTTGCAGTTTATACAAAAGCGATTGCCGAAATGGCACGCGAATAAGAAGAATAAAAGACAAGTTATAAGCGTAAAAACCTCAGCTGAATGAGGCCAGGTAGGAAAAGGGCAGAAGAATGAAATCGCAACAGCGCATTCTTGTATTAAAAGGAAAAGGGTTAAGCCAATTTGTGGAGGCTGAACCATCATTTGCCGCGATTAGAGACGCGCATCCTCATGATACAGTAGACCTTCTAACCACGCATAATTTGGGCCGCTTGGCCAAGGGCGCACCATATTTTGATCGTGTCTTTGCAGGTGAATTTGCCGATAGTTCAGCAAAGAAAACCTTTTTGTCCCAATTGAGAAAAATGCAATATGCCCGGGTCTATGACCTCGATGGCACACCGCTGTCTTTTGATATTCGTCGCACATTAACCGGGTTTCGAGGGGCAGAGTGGATCGGGCCGAAGCGTATGGTGAATGCGCGGACAAAGAAACCGATGATGACACCGTCTTTTTCTGCGCCAGCGATGCGGAAAATTCTGCAAGAAAATGGTGTGGAAGTGGAAGGACGGATGCCGTCTTTGCGCTGGGCGCTAGAAGGGCGCAAAGACGCAGCCAATATGAAAGCGTCTTGGTTTGGGATTACAGGCCCCTTTGTCTTGATCATCCCATCTGTGGAAGTGGGACGAAGATGGCCAGCGCAACATTACGCTGAATTAGCCAGCCAAATGATTTCCCGCAATATCACGCCCGTCATCGTGGGAGGCCCGAATCGCAAAGAATATGGCCATGAAATTTCACAAGAATTGGTCAAATTGCAGCCAACAGGCACACGGGGGATTGTGGATCTCACAGATAAGACTGATTTGGCGCAATTGGCAGCTTTGGCAAAAGAAGCGAGCTTTTTCATTGGCGGCGTGGCGGAAGAAGTTCACCTCACATCCAGCCTTGGCTGCCCCGGTCTTTTGATCTTACATCCGTCGCAAGCCTCTGATATGGATGCACTTTATGGCCGTGAGGTTGTTCGGATGACCGCAGATAATCTGGCAAATGTTGATCCAGACTCAGCATTCTCCATGTTGCGATCCATGGGCTTGCTTGATGGGGTTGAAGAGCCTGTTGCTGGGCCTGAGCACAAAATGTTCGGCTAGACTTGAAAATCGGGGCGCATTCGCCACTTTATTAAAGTTGCGCATTGCCCCTCGCGAAACCCTGACATATATGCCATAACTCAGACGCTAACTAATCAGCAATAATGTCTTGCTAGTTAGTGCGTTAACCATAAGTTCGAAGCGACCAGAGGAGAATCCACATCGCCCGCAGACCATCTATGAGAGCCGCCCCCAACAAAGCAGCTGGCCCTCGCATGAATGAAGAAATTCCAAACGATGCCAAATTATTGGTGATCAATATGGAAGGTGTAAAAACTGGCCCCATGACCCACGACGAAGCGATGGATCTAGCGGCCGAAGCTGGCGTAGATCTTGTGGAAGTTTCAGGCGGCGATGCCCCTGTCTGCAAGTTGATGGATTACGGTAAGTATAAGTATCAACAGCAAAAAAAGAAGGCGGAAGCCCGCAAAAAGCAGAAGACTGTTGATATTAAAGAAATCAAAATGCGTCCCAATATTGATGACCATGATTACGAGACCAAGGCCAAAGCCATGCGTCGTTTCTTCGATGGTGGCGACAAAGTGAAAGTGACATTGCGGTTCCGCGGGCGAGAAATGGCCCACCAGGAACGCGGCATGGAACTTTTGAAGCGGGTACAGGCTGACTTTGAAGAAATTGCCAAAGTCGAAGCTTTGCCGAAGCTTGAAGGCCGTCAGATGATGATGGTGCTGGCGCCGCGCTAATTTCAGATTGAATTTAAGGTTAAAGACAGGAGCATGGATCAGATTTGTCAAATTTCTGGACCCTGCTTCAGGGTATTTCTCTGCATCCGAGCGTAACGAAAAAGTGAGGGCGCGTGAGACGAATTTAGGTGAGTTTTCCTAATGGGCGCGTTACTTTGGCTTTTATGAATTTTGAAATTGATCATAACTTGACCCTCACTGGTGCAGATTTTGCCGCCCGCGAGGCCTATGCTTTTTATGCTGACCAGTTATTGGGGTATGGCCCTGAATTGCGTCAGCTTTTTGAGGCGGCGGAAAAAGCCCCCACTTGCGGCATGATTGCCGCTAATTGTGCGATTTTGCATATGGCATTTGAAGGCCTTGAAGGCTGGGATTTAGCTGCGCCTTATCTCTCCAATATGCGTGCGCAAGTCAGCTTGATGACGGAACGTGAGCAAATGTTTTGCGCTGGCGTTGAAGCGTGGGCGCAGAAAGATTGGCAGGACGCTTTAAATAAATTTGCAACGTATGCGGAAAATTGGCCTCATGATTTGGTGGCCATTAAGTGGGGCCAATATCACGCGTTTAATTTAGGCGATCAAGCAGCGTTGTTGCATTTTGGCGAATTGGCCTTAAAGGCTTCGCCCGGCAAACCCTATGTGCATGGATTGATAGCCTTTGGGTTAGAACAAAATCATTTCATCAAAGAAGCAGAGCATCATGCGATGAAGGCCGCTGAGATTGCGATTGATGATGCTTGGGCGCATCACGCTGTAGCCCATGTGATGGAAGCGACGGGACGCCCTGAAGAAGGAGCCAGATGGCTCGCTCATTGCGATCACATTTGGGACCAAAAAGGCACCTTCATTCGAGAACATAATTGGTGGCATGCGGGCTTATTCCAATTGGCGATTGGTGATCATGCGCGCGCTATGGAAATTTTTGACGAGAAACTTTGGGGCGAATGGCCAGAATTTCCGCAAGAACAAATTGGCGCTGCATCCATGTTATGGCGAATGGAATTGCATGGCATAGATGTTGGCGACCGTTGGACGCCAGTGGCAACAAAAGCAAAAGAGCGCGTTGAAGACCGGCTATTGCCTTTTCATGACTTACATTATTTGTTCGCGCTAACACGCGGTGGACATGAGGCGGAAAGCAAAGAATTGCGCAATGCGATTGCGCATAAAGCATCAAATTGTTGCGCCCAATCCGCCCCGGCTTGGCAAGCGGCGGCATTGCCAGCAGCTGATGGTATCATTGCTTTTGCTCAAGGCGATTATAATGTCGCGGCATCGCATTTGATGAAAGCCAGTCAAACGCTGGAAAAAATCGGCGGGAGCCATGCGCAGCGTGGCATTTTCGCAGATACTGTGAAAGTGGCTCAAAAAAATCTTCAGCAACGCATTGTCTCTTAAAGAACGGGCGTTGCTTCTAGCTCGCGTATAGGTCTCAATGCCCTAATCCCGGATACCAATTGTCTGGCGCCAACTTAATGGCATCAATCAAATCTGTATGGGCGAGCGCTGGTTCGTATACGCATGAAACAAGAGACCACGCCCCTAGGCTTTCAGCCGTTTGCCAAACATTTTCGCCTACAGAAAGAGACGGCGAAATGCTTTGGCGATCAAGACAGACGGCATTGGCCTGAAAACCATCAGATGATTGGCTGAGTGTTAAAGCCGCGCCTGCTTCATGTCGCCATAAAGTAGAGACGGGAAGTTGATGCCAGCCAATAAAATCACCAACGCCAATAAGCCGATAAATGCCGGTTTCATTATTGGGCAAAGGAGCGAACCAACCATCATAAGCATGCGGCTCCAGCCGCAATCGCGCGATCACTTCATCTGTGGTTTCTAATTGTGTTTCATCCATTAAAAGTGATCCTTTCGCTGGCGCAATTCTGCAAAAACTCTTGCGGGGGGCGCATCGGTTAAATTCAGTTGGTCTTTGATGGTTTGAAAATCTGCGCGTAAAAAAGGATTGGTTTGCTTTTCTTGGCCAATGGTCGTTGGCACAGTGGCTTGACCCGCGAGACGCAACTTTTTGACGTCTTCAATACGCGTCAGCAAGGCCGCATTTTCCGGTTCAGCCGTCAACGCAAATCGAGCATTGGCTTCTGTATATTCATGCGCACAGTAAATGGTTGTGTCGTCGGGCAAGTCCCGCAGGCGGGAGAGGGACGACCAAAATTGATCTGGTGTGCCTTCAAACATGCGCCCACAGCCAAGAGAAAATAAGGTATCCCCCACAAAAGCCACGCTTTCCTTTTCAAGGTAGAAGACAATATGCCCTTTCGTGTGACCCGGCGTTTCGAGCACTGTTGCTTGATGCGCGCCAAGGGAGACAACATCCCCCTCTTGCAAATCAACGTCCCGCCCCGGAATACGGTCGCCTTCTGCGATTGGTCCTGAGATTTTGCAATCCCATTTCTCTTTCAGGGCAGTATTGCCCCCTGTATGGTCCCAATGAAAATGCGTGTTCCAAATTTGCGTGAGCTGCCAGCCTTTTGCGGCGAGCTGGCGGTTTATTTCGTCAGCATCTGGCGTATCAATCGTGGCGGTCTCGCCAGAAACAGGGTCATGGATTAAAAACCCATAATTATCCTGCAAGCAGGGGAATTGGTGTATAATCAACTGAGCCATGGAATTAGCTTAACTCGGTCTTAACATTTGGCTAGCCTAAACTGAGGTCGATTGAGAATTTTTGAAGGGCGACTATGCGAAACTCTGTCGCAAATATTGCAAAGTTCTACGCCACCCCCTTGGGGCAGGCGGCAGCGACCCATATTGGCGATCGACTGGCCCAAGCTTGGGGCGCGGGGCCAAATGCGGCGATGGGGCGCGTGGCAGGGTTTGGGTATACCGACCCGTTTTTATCATTATTTCCAGAAGCAGAGCGGCTCATTCCCTTGACGCCGCAAGTCCCAAAATCTGAAATGTCGAATGTCCCGGCGGGCACATGTGTCACGGCTGATTATGCGTGGCCTTTGCCGGATGCATCGGTGGATCGCTTATTGGTGGTTCATGGGTTGGAAGAAACAGAAGCGCCGCGGCGTTTAATGCGCGAGATTTGGCGCGTTTTGTCGGATGATGGCCGCGTGATTATTGTGGTGCCTAATCGACGGGGGCCTTGGACCATGGCGGAAAAAACGCCTTTCGCGCAAGGCCGTCCATATTTACGCGGGCAATTAAATGCGCTGCTGCGCGAAGCCATGTTTACGCCGGCAGCGTGGAGTTCAGCTCTTTATTTCCCACCAGTGAACCGTCGTTTCGTCTTGAAATCTTCTAAAGCATGGGAAAGAGCAGGGCACCAATTATGGTCCGCTTTGGCCGGGGTCATTTTTGTGGAAGCGCGCAAAGAGCTGGCCTTGCCTGTCTCTGGCAGTAAAGTTGAAATTCTCCGTCCACGGCTTATTCAAAAAGCTGGGCAAAGATTGGTCGGGGGGTCTTCAGGCTATGGCGACCAGGAAAAGATCAATCGACTTCGATCAAAATAGAACTGCCAGGTTCGCCATTTGATGAGGCGCGCCGGGGCCTTTCTGGCTGGCAGGGGGCAAAGTCTTCAACATTTGGCATCTGACCTGCCGCGTTCACTTGCACAATTTTAGGACCATTATGTCCGCTAAGCGCCGATATATTATTGAGCAAAGGGGTTTCTTTAGACGCGACATATCCAACAGCTAAGGCGCCAAAAGCCAAGCGAGAAAGTTTCATAGGATAAGCCCTCATGTTTCGTGATGGCGATCTTATCAAAGGATGGTTGGAGAAAGGTTTAGGGGGATGGTTAACCATTGGTGAAAGGACGCGCTTAGCTAATGACAAACACAGCTTCTTCTGAGCGCCAATTGGCAGATGTTAAAGCAAAGCCTTTGGGCGAGATTTCTCGGGAATTGCCATTCGTTCTAACGGCGAACCCTTTTTCAATCCTATGGTTTTGCGCTTCGCAAAGCTCAACAAAATCCCGTATCGTGCAAAAATGAATATTGGGCGTTTCATACCACATCACGTTGAGGCTTTCAGATTGCGGCATCCGACCTTCAATCAGAATTTGCATACGGTTTCGCCAAAATCCGAAATTCGGAAAAGACACAATCACTTTTTCTCCAACGCGCAAAGCTTCTTTGAGCGCGCGCGCAGGGCGATGCATTGCTTGGATCGTCCGTGTCAGGATGACATAATCAAAAGCGGCTGTGGGATAATCCAATAGGTCGCGGTCGCCATCGCCTTGAACAACGGAGAGGCCTCTTGCAACGCAAGCAGAAACGCCATCGCGCGAAATTTCTAATCCCCGCCCATCAACGCCGCGACTCTCCCGCAACAACGCCAATAAATCACCTTGGCCACACCCAACATCCAACACTTTGGCTGCGCGGGGAACGAGACTGGCAATCAGTTCTAGGTCGCGTCTGGTCTTTTGTCTCATATCAAGCCTCGTGCTTTCCCGATTGATTGCACAAAACCATTCAGCACATCAAAGAAGCCCGGCTCGTCCAACAAAAACGCATCATGGCCTTTATCGCTTTCAATTTCCGTGAAAGAAACATCGGCGCCAGCGCCATGCAGCGCTCTGACGATGCGCTTGCTTTCATCTGTGGGATAAAGCCAATCTGAGGTGAAAGAGGCGAGTAAGAATTTTGTTTTCGTATCCACAAACCGTGCCGCCAAAGGCTCCCCCCGGGAAAGATCGAAATAATCCATCGCGCGGGTAATATAAAGATAAGAATTGGCATCAAAGCGATCGACAAAGCTTTTGCCTTGATGGCGCAAATAGCTTTCCACTTTAAAATCTGCATCGAAGCTAAAAGATGCGGCGTCGCGGTCTTGAAAATCCCGACCAAACTTATGATTCAATGCTTGCTCTGAAAGATAGGTCACATGGGCCGCCATGCGCGCGACAGCCAAGCCCTTTGTGGGGCGCTGATCTGTTAAAGCATATTTGCCGTCCGCCCAATCCGGGTCCGCCATGACGGCTTGCCGCCCCACTTCGTGAAACGCAATATTTTGCGGGGTGTGCCGAGCAGCAGTGGCAATAGGCGCAGCGGCAAAAACGCGCTCCCCATATCCAGCTGCCCATTCCAAAACTTGCATCCCGCCCATGGACCCCCCGATCACGGCATGAAGCATCTCAATCCCCAAAGCATCGATCACGGCCACTTGCGCGCGGACCATATCTGCCAAGGTGATCACTGGGAAATCCAGCGCAAAAGGGTTTCCCGTTTCCGGGTTCACAGAAGAAGGGCCAGTGGACCCCATGCAGCCGCCAAGCACATTCGTGCAAATCACAAAATAGGTGTCAGTATCAATCATTTTACCGGGGCCGATTAAAGTCGCCCACCAGCCGGGTTTGCCCGTCACGGGGTGATCGCTGGCAACAAATTGGTCTGCCGTAAGCGGATGGCAAATGAGAATCGCATTGGACTTATCTGCGTTCAACGCGCCATAGCTTTCATAAGCGATGGTCACATCGGGAAGGGCCTGACCATTATCCAAAGGCAAGGGGGTTGCCAGTTTTAATAACTGGCCCGCGCCCTCCGGCAGCAGAGATTTATACGCAGGAGAGGCTGTGCTTGCTTTGGGGGGAGTCACTTTTGGGGCCTCTCGTGAAGCGGCTGGTTGAAACCTGTGCCCGGTTGGGCCACAAGTGCTGTAGCTGATGCTACCAGCATTTTCAATAAAGAGGTTATGATGACAGCCCCAACGCCCCGCCCCGGAATATTAGATATTATCGCTTATGCGCCTGGCAAAGTCGCCGTGCGAGACGGGGTGACGACATATAAGCTCTCTTCAAATGAAAGCGCGCTTGGCCCAAGCCCTAAAGCCGTCGCGGCCTTTGAAGCGGCTGGGCCTGACTTGCATATTTATCCAGATGGCTCTGCGCGGGCGTTGCGCGAAAAACTGGGGGACCATAATGATATTCCGGCGGATCATATTGTGTGCGGGGCCGGGTCTGATGAGCTGTTGCAATTGATCTGTAAAGCCTATCTCGGCCCGGGGGACACGGCGCTCCAAACGGATCACGGTTTTGCGGTGTATCATTTGGCGGCCATGTCCTGCGGTGCGACCATGCTTTATGCGCCAGAAAAAGACCATAAGACGGATGTGGATGCGTTGTTGGCGGCGGTGGAAGACAGCACAAAGGTCGTCTTTGTGGCGAATCCGAACAACCCGACGGGAACGGTGGTGCCCGCCAGTGAATTGCAGCGATTACGCGAGGGTTTGCGTGAAGATATTTTGCTCGTGGTGGATGCGGCTTATTCTGAATATATGGATGACCCGGCCTACGATGATGGCCGGGCGATGGTACAAGACGCTATTGCGAGCGGCGCTGATAATGTCGTCATGACACGGACTTTTTCCAAGATTTATGGCTTGGGCGGTTTGCGTCTCGGTTGGGCCTATGCGCCAGCGCCGATTATTGATGTGATGAACCGAATCAGGGGGCCGTTTAATATTTCTTCTGCAGCGATTGTCGCAGGCGTTGCGGCGGTGGAAGATCAAGATTTTGTGGTTCAAAATCGGGAGCATAATCGCCAGGAATTAGCGCGGGTAGGTCAACGCCTTGGTGGGTTGGGGTTTGAAATTGTCCCTAGCACTTGTAATTTTCTCTTGGTCAAAATGCGCGGCGGTGATGTTGAAGCACGTTCCACGGAAGCCAAGAAATTATGCGCCTATCTGGCAGAACGAGGCGTATTTGTGCGCGAAGTGGCAGAATATCGCTTACCAGAATTTTTGCGTATTTCCATTGGATCGTTAGAGGCGAATGATGCCATGCTGGCCATCGTAGAAGAATTTGTAAGTTAGAAAAATAAATGACAGACCCCCTTTTTCAAAAAGCCTGCATTGTCGGGATTGGCTTGATTGGCTCTTCTTTGGCGCATGGTATGCGCGAACATCATCTTTGTACAGAGATTGTCGGATGTGATCTTTCCCAAGATGTATGTGATAAGGCCGTATCTTTAGGTGTGGTCACAGAAGCTGGCCCGTCGCCTTCGAAAATGGTCTCTGATTGTGATTTGATCATTCTCTCTGTGCCAGTGGGCGCGATGAGTGCTGTTTTGTTGGAGCTGAATGTGCATGCTGCGGCAGGGGCGATCATCATGGATGTGGGGTCGGTCAAGGGCAGTGTCGCAGAGGCGGCTGATGGTTTGCGGGATGATCTCTATTTCGTGCCAGCGCACCCGGTGGCCGGCACGGAAAAATCTGGCCCCAGCGCTGGTTTTGCTTCTCTTTTTGAAAAGCGCTGGTCGATCATTACCCCGCTGGAAAATCCGTCAACGGAATATAAAGCCGCGCTGACTTTAGTTGAAGCATTGTGGCAAGGTTTGGGAGCTGACACGGTGCAGATGGATGCGCAACATCACGATATCGCCCTCGCGGTCACCAGTCATTTGCCGCATTTGATTGCATTTACCTTGGTGAGTGCGGCGGATGATATTGAAAGCGTGAATGAAAAAGAGGTCGTCAAATATTCCGCTGGCGGTTTCAGAGATTTTACTCGGATTGCGGCGTCAGACCCGGTGATGTGGCGCGATGTTTTTTTGCATAATCGCGAAGCCGTTTTAGAGGTGTTGGGTCATTTCTCTGAAGAATTGGCAGCCATGCAAAAAGCAATACGCTGGGGCGATGGCGAAGCACTGGAAAAAGCATTCTCCCGGGCGAGAGGCTTGCGCCGTGAAATTATTGAAGCGGGACAGGAAGTTGATTTGCCAAACTTCGGTCGCGATCAGGAAAAGACAATCGAAGAAGAATAAGCAAAGCCATGCTTAATTGACTTTAGGCAAATCCATCAGTTTAAGCGGCCCAATTTTCAACTCGCCATTCTGCAAGGTGAATTGACCTTTCACTTCGTCTTTGTCGCCCGACAAGACAGCAAAGCCGCCTTTGGCCTGCGCGCCAGTTTCTAAAGGGATTGCCCCTTCACCCACGAGCCAGTCTATGGCGACATCAGGATTTCTGATTTTCGCATCAATCAGACCGTCCGGGAAGCCGTTTTTAACAGTGAGTTTCCCTGTGGCAGCGATTTGAGTTGACGGTGCCACTGCGTTTGTCTCCGTCGCCTCTTCGCCAATCATAATCCGTAAACGGTCCATATAAAGCGTTCCGCCATTATCCCCCCAGCGTGTCAAATTGCTCTGATCCAGGGTTCTCATAGCAGAAGCGCTCAAACTCACTTCTAAAATCGGCAGGGTGAGGGCGGAGGTTGTGTTGTCTTTATAGGCGAGGTTTTCGCCATCCACCATCAATGTTGCAAAGTCATTGGCTTTGCCATTTTCCGGGCTTTCTTTGACATCATAATTAGCGACCAATTTTGCAAAGGAGAGCTTCGTGTTCAGTCCATCTTTTTCTATTGCGGTAAGGTTCATTGTTTGAAGCGCATAAGCCGTTTCAGACAAGGTGATATGAAGCTGATCAGCGTTCACCACAAAAAAGCGTTTCTGCCCTTGATATATGCCGTGAACGGATAATATCCCTTGCGGGACAAAGACGAGCCTGTCGGGCTGTAGGGGGGAGGCATCAATCGTCAATAATTCCCCAGACCAGCCCCAGACATCCGGGTAGCGCAATTCAGGGTCAGACACTTTTGCGCGCAGGAAAAACGGGAAGCCGGTCATTTTGATGGCCCCATGCGAGACCTCTGCCCCATTGAGCCGCTCATTTTCGACCCACGCATATACTTCGTCTTCCATAATCGAGGCCGCTTTTTGCCATGCAAAAAAATAGACCGCAAAAATCAGCCCGAAAACCAAGAGGGGCCCCCAGAGCAACCAACGGGGTGCTTTGCGCTCTGGCGGGGGAGAATGCGAGGGGGGAGAATTGGTCATGAGGCGCGCTTTTTATTAGAGTAAGTCAGAAGCTTAAGGTGTATTTATGACCGCTGGGAAGGGGGGCAGGGACCAATTTTCAAAAACTTTTGATCGTGGTTTGTTCCATTTTATCCCCGTTTGTTCTTTGACCCAACTGATTGTAATTAAAGTATAAATAAAATTTATCCCGCATTTTAAATTATTTTTACTCAAATTGTTCTGGGTGTGACAGGGGCATGGTCTTCGGCTCTTGGCAGCAGGGCCTTGGCTTTGCTTTCGATTTGGTTTTCAAGCTCAATCATAAATGATTTGCGCGGCATGCCCGGCGGGAGCGGCGGCAAAAACTCACCAATGATTGTGCCCGGCGCATGAATGATGCCGGGATGTTGCCAATATAGACCCGCATTATGGGCGAAGGGCACGCAAGGCACGTTGAGGCTTTTATACAGCCCGGCGACCCCCGGTTGATAACGCCCTGTTTCGCCGGGTTGGATGCGTGTACCTTCAGGAAAAATCACCAATTGCGCGCCGCGCGCCATGGCGTCTTCGGCGCGGCGGGTCATCTCGCGCAAAGCAACGGCGCCGCCCTTGCGGTCGATGCCAATATACCCCAATGCCCGGCACCACCAGCCAAAAACAGGGATATTCAACAATTCCTGTTTGAGGATATAAATCGGCTCATCCAGCACATTGATCAGCGATAGAGTCTCCCACATGGATTGATGTTTGCCTGCGATGATCACACCGCCTTCGGGAATATTTTCCAAGCCTTTAAGCTGTTGCTTGGTGCCGCATAAAAAGCGCTGCCCGCCCACGACCAATTTGACATAAAGTTTCGTGCATTTGCGCGCCGCCTTGCGGGAAATGAGCAAAGCAGGGGCACAGCATATGCCCATAATCAGGGTCAATACAGGCAAATAAAAAGCAAAAAGAAGGGAGCGAAAATAAAGGAGCATAAGAGGTGCAAGCGTTATGGCTTTAGCCCAACAAGCAAGCGGGCCTTCACGATAACATATTTAGAATATTCCTTGCTGAGGTCGCGCCATGATTCTGGGGACATATACCATTTTCCGCGCTCGGCCACTTCTGACGCAACGGGGAAGATCAGGATCGCGGCGTCTGGCAATTGCGCCCGAAGTTCCGCTCTGGAACGGCGAATGTGATAATCTGAGGTGACGAGGATCAGCCGTGTATAGCCTTGTTCCATCACCCAATCTTTGGTTTCAACAGCATTATCTGTCGTGGAGCGGGCCATAAGCCCCAAATCAACGCAGCACTCAAATTTTGCAAAATCTGCCGTGAAGCGTTGCGCGATCATATCTTTGGTGGTGTTCGGGTTCACGCCAGAAATAAGCAACCTTGCGCCTTGGTCATTTTCCAATAATTCCATGGCTTTGATAATCCGGTCTGGGCCGCCTGTCAGGGCCACAATGCCGGTGCGTCCCGCATTTTCAGCCCCGGTCGGGCGAAAATTGTCTGGTTTTTCTCTCGGCAAGGTCACCATAAACCATGCGAAGCCAGCTACCCATGTAAAAGCCGCCAGGACAAGTAGTCTGATAAGATGTCGCATCGCTTAAACCCTTTTGGTTTATCAATCTTGGCCCCGCACCACCCATCTAAGCCTATTTTAAGCCAAGTAGCAAAGATTGCGTTAATGAAAAAGCATCACGCTTTTTGAAAAAAAAATCACAAAACCCACATCCAAAGACAAGCAATGCTGCCTCTAAGGCTATGAAAGTCAATTATGGAGAAGAAAAATGGGTGTTGAAATCGTTGTGCCCGTCGCATCATTTGTCATGCTGGTGTTCCTCGTGGCGATTCCGTTTTATTTTAGCTATCGCAAGCGCCGCGTGGTGTTTGATACATTAAAAGCGACGGTTGAAAAAACCGGAACAGTGGATCCACATTTGGTTGATGCCATTACAGCAGATAATATCGGCCCGAATGCTGATTTGCGGCGGGGGATATTATTGCTCGCTGTAGCTGGCGGATTGATTTGTTTGGGCATGTTCATTCCTGAAGAAGAGGCGACAGCGCCTTTGATGGGCATCGCTGCTTTTCCGGGCTTAATTGGATTAGCCTATACATTGTTCCATTTCTTCATTCCCAGAGAGGTGATTGTGTAAAGCAATCACGATGAAGCCAAAAACGAGAAGCCGAATAACAACAATAAAGGCGAGCGGGTGGGCAAAGACGAAACATTTTTAGCGTTTCTGGCGGCGTCTGATGCGGGGGCGGCAGGGCAAGCCGCTTTTGGTGAATTGGTGACAGCCAACCAGCCAGCTTTAAGGGTCTTTTTGCGGCGTTATGTGGGGGATCAAAGCCAAGCAGAAGATATTGCCCAAGAGGCTTTTTTGTTGGCGTACAAATATATTGGTCAGTTTAAAGGCCAGAGTTCCTTTCGCAGTTGGCTCACCCGGATCGCCATTCGAGAGGCGGGCCGGGCCGGGAAGAAACAAAACCGACAGGCGGCGATGGTCGATGATTTGAAGAATGAAGAGCACATTGAAACAAAGATCAGCGCAGATCAAAGATATGATTTGCATCAAGCGCTGGCAAAATTGAAAACAGCAGAGCGGGCAGCACTTTTATTGTGTGATGGGTGCGGCATGAGCCATGGCGAGGCCGCCAAAGCGCTGGACACACCGCTCGGCAGTGTGAAAACTTATGTGGCGCGGGCGCGACAGCAAATGCGTGCGTTAATGGAGGCGTAAAATGTCAGATGAAAAATTGACCATATTGGCAGAGGACATGCAGGCGGAAATGGCCTCTTTGGAAAAAGAGCATTACGCCCCGCTGATCCTTAATCAGCTTCAACCGCGCCGAGACAAGAAATTGTTTTGGGTCGGTGGCTTCGCGCTGGTTGGCGCTGCGGTGGCGGCTTTGCAATTCCCCAAACTCGTGGCGCTGGTGCAAGCCCCAGCGGTGACAGATGGCATGGCCCTATCAACAGACCTGTCCAGCCTTCCACCAAGCTTGATGGTGATGGCTGCCATACCGATTGTTCTAGCCGCAACAGTGGCGGTCGTGTTACGGGATTGACATTGGCATCTCTTTAAACGTCTCATGAAAGTATTTGGAGGGGTTGATGAAAAATTTTTTGTTTGGATTTTTTGCACTATGCATTTTTATTCTAACGCCTGTTCAAGCGTTAGAAAGCATCGCTCCGATAAAGCGTCCTGAGTCAGACAAATCGAACACAGCCGCCATTACTGCAGCGCGATTGTTGGGCTCAGAGTTTAATCGTATTTGTGTAGAGAGCCGTGCTGATCCTGAGTTTCTCAAGCGAGAAGCTATGGTGAAAGGCTGGAGTAAAATCGAAGAATTTGGCTCTCAAAATCAAAATTCACATGCTTGGTATCGAGATATTAGGATTATAACTCGAGATTGGGACCGAAAATTTCCTGTCATTGTTCAATTCAACGAAAATGAGGGTGTCAAACAATGCGCGTTCCAGCAAGACTGGTTGCCTGTTGAGTTTACGGAAACATTTTTAAAAACTGAACGTTATCAATTTTTAGATAAAAGGTGGCAAGTTAGTAATGATGAAACCACTCGAGCAAAATCTTATTGTTTGGCAAACCCGCCAATTGGTGCGAGCGGTCATCAGATTCACCTTTTGTATCGCAAATCTACTAATTCCGTTCAAGTCGTAGCGGTCTTCGATTTTGGAGATGGCGAATCCGGCTGTCCTCTGCCTCTTGATCGATATAATGGCACGACCACATGGTTTGATCTTTCAAAGAAATTACAAGGCTTGCAGGAAAATCCACCCATAAGCCCTGAAGTGATTATACCTCATGAGCCGCCGCTTTTTGATATTCATTGAGAAGTTGCGGAGACCATTCATCCAAAAGCTTTCGATAGCTTCACCGAACAAGCTCTTGACGAAGCTTGAGTGACGGACGACATCTCTATTCATGACAGATTATCTCCTCATTTTTTTCGGTGGCTTTGCGATTGCAGGGAGCGTTTTTGTGCTGTGTCGCAAGAAGCTCCATGGCACCAATAAAGAATTTTATCTTGGCTTTTTTGGTGGGCTGCTGCTGACAATTATCATTTCGATCATTCTCATGGTTATGATGAGCACGCGGATGGAAGAACCGCTAAATGCCTGCGCAAGTATCTTACGGGATAATGGCGGGACGAAAGATTTGTTGTCTGAAAAGGCGCTTGCGGCGTTCAATACGGCGCAATGTGACTATTATTATGAGAAGCTGATCAATCTGATTTATTTCGTAGCCTTTGCCCCCATCCTGTACTTCCTAGCTGGGCTGCTTACCCGCGTCTCGTTTCGTAAAAAAGGGCAGAACATCGACCTTAGGTAATCTGGCAAGCCAAATTCCTGCGTTCACTGGAAATCGAGGTTGACGCCCTTGGTGATGATTGTAAGACAGCCAGAACTATTTATCTTTTTTGAGAAGAGGCTTTGCCCATGTCCGTTCTGGTCGATAAAAATACCAAAGTGATTTGTCAGGGAATGACCGGTGATACCGGGACTTTCCATACCGAGCAGGCGATTGCTTATGGCACAAAAATGGTTGGCGGTGTAACGCCGGGCAAAGGTGGCATGACTTGGGAAGCTGGCGACGCCGCTAAAGGCGCGACATTGCCGGTTTATGACACCGTGATTGAAGCGCGCGAAGCCACAGGCGCAAACGCTTCGGTGATTTATGTACCGCCACCTTTCGCGGCTGACTCCATTCTTGAAGCAATTGAAGCTGAAATTCCTTTGGTGGTTTGTATCACAGAGGGCATTCCTGTTTTGGATATGGTCAAAGTAAAGCGCGCGCTGGATGGCTCAAATACGCGTCTTGTTGGCCCGAACTGCCCTGGCGTGATCACGCCAGATGAATGCAAAATCGGGATCATGCCCGGTCATATTCACCGCCGCGGCAATGTCGGGATCGTTTCTCGCTCCGGCACGCTGACTTATGAAGCGGTACATCAGACAACAAATGCTGGTCTTGGCCAATCGACTTGTATTGGGATTGGTGGTGACCCTGTGAAGGGCACTGACTTTATCGAATGTTTGGAAATGTTCCTTGCGGATGATGAAACGGAAAGCATCATCATGATCGGGGAAATTGGCGGTTCTGCGGAAGCGGATGCGGCGCGTTTCCTTGCGGAAAATAAAGTGAAGAAGCCAACTGTTGGCTTTATCGCTGGTGTAACGGCGCCTCCGGGCCGCCGCATGGGCCATGCCGGCGCGATTGTTGGGGGCGCTGATGATACAGCGGAAGCCAAAATCGAAGTGATGAAATCTGCTGGCATTGCAGTTTCGCCAACGCCTGCTGCGCTTGGGTCCACTTTGGTGGAATTACTCAAAGGTTAATCAAAATTTTCGAAAAGGCGACAGCGTATCGCCTTTTCGTCTCTCCTTAGCGCAAAGCGCTAAAAAATCAGAAATTTAGTGCATTTTAGTATTGTTTTCACACCCCTGACGCTACATAGGAGTGTAGACGCGAAATCGGGTCATGCGCACAAAGTGCAGTCAGCCCGGCAGTAGATAGATGGTACGATCAAATGGCCCAAGTTGGCTCAGCGGAACAACAAGTTCCCTCCCGCAATGACTGCATTGCGATGGCTTCTTCTTCAAAAGCAGTCCTGCCTCTCATTGTGCTAAAGACATCGCTGTCTTTTTATAACATATTTTCCATAGACATGAAAAAGGGGATCGGGCGATGAGCGCGACACCAAAGAAAGATGGTCCAAGCTGGGCCCGCGATGACTGGCCTTGGGATAATAACCGGCACGATATTGCACCGCAGGCAGAGAAAAAGATTGCCGAGAAAATTGCGGCAAGCGGCGTCGTGGCTGCTGAAGATGTTCAGGCGGCAACGAAAGATTCCATTCGCGCTTTGATGCTCATCCGCGCCTATCGCATTCGCGGACATTTGATCGCCAATCTTGATCCGTTGAATTTGCAGGAAAAAGACCTGCATGAAGAACTTGATCCCAAGTCCTATGGTTTCACGGATGCGGATATGGATCGTCAGATCTTTATCGACAATGTCCTTGGGATGAAGCATGCGACGTTGCGGCAGATCATTGATGTCTTGCAGAAAACCTATTGCGGCACATTCGCGATTGAGTTCATGCATATGTCTGATCCCGCGCAAAAGGCATGGATTCAAGAACGTCTTGAAGGCCCGGACAAAGATATTGAATTTACCAATGAAGGCAAAAAGGCAATCCTCCGTAAGCTGATTGAAGCGGGCGGTTTTGAAAACTTTTTGCAGGTCAAATATACAGGGACGAAACGCTTTGGTCTTGATGGCGGCGAAAGCATGGTTCCTGCGCTTGAACAGATTATCAAACGCGGCGGCGCGCTTGGTGTAAAAGAAATTTCTGTGGGGATGCCCCACCGAGGTCGTTTGAATGTGCTCGCGGCGGTGATGGGCAAGCCTTATCACCATATCTTCCATGAATTTCAGGGGGGCTCCGTTACGCCTGATAGTGTTGGCGGGTCCGGTGATGTGAAATATCATTTGGGCGCTTCTTCTGATCGTGAGTTTGATGGCAATAATGTGCATCTGACTTTGGCGGCGAACCCGTCTCACTTGGAAGCGGTGGACCCTGTCGTGCTCGGCAAATCGCGCGCGAAGCAAGACATGATTGATTTGGATGCGGTTGTTGATGGTGATCGTCGCCATGTGCTGCCATTGCTGTTGCATGGCGATGCGGCTTTTGCAGGGCAGGGCATTGTCGCTGAGTGTTTCGGCTTTATGGGCTTGCCTGGCTACCGCACTGGCGGGACGATCCACTTTATTGTGAACAACCAAGTTGGGTTCACTACCAGTCCAAAATATGCACGTTCTTCGCCGTATCCTTCTGACGTGGCGAAAATGGTCGAAGCGCCGATTTTCCATGTGAATGGGGATGACCCTGAAGCGGTGGTTCACGCTGCTAAAGTTGCGACAGAATTCCGGATGCAATTTCAGACAGATGCTGTCATTGATATGTGGTGCTATCGCCGCTTTGGGCATAATGAGGGCGACGAGCCGAGCTTCACACAGCCTCTCATGTATAAGCAGATTGCAGGTCTGCCGCCTGTTGCTGATCTTTATGGTCAACGCTTGGTGGATGAAGGCGTGATTGATCAGGCTTTCCTCGATTCTGAAAAAGCAGAATTCCGTCAGTTCCTGGATGATGAATTTGCAGCCGGCGAAGAGTTTAAAGCGAATAAAGCAGATTGGCTCGACGGCAAATGGTCCGGCTTCCAACCGCCTTCAGAAGAAGAGCGCCGGGGCAAAACATCGGTGAAAATCGATAATCTGAAAAAAGTTGGGGCCGCCTTAACAAAAGCCCCTGACGGTTTTTCAGTCCACAAAACGTTGCAACGTATCCTTAAAGCCAAGAAAAAAATGATCGATAGCGGTCAGGATATTGATTGGGCAACAGCCGAAGCATTGGCTTTTGGCACATTGCTTGATGAAGGATACCGCGTGCGGCTATCGGGTCAGGATTGTCGCCGGGGCACATTCTCTCAACGCCATGCTCATTTCGTTGATCAGCAAACGGAAGAACGCTATGCGCCATTGCTGCATATTCGCGAGGGACAAGGCGAGTTTGAAGTTATTGACTCCAACCTATCCGAATTTGCGGTCATGGGGTTTGAATATGGTTATTCAACTTCCGATCCAAATTCCTTGGTGATGTGGGAAGGGCAATTTGGAGATTTCGCCAATGGCGCGCAGGTGACCTTTGATCAGTTCATCGCCACGGGCGAGCGCAAATGGTTGCGGATGTCTGGTCTCGTCTTGTTGTTGCCCCATGGCTATGAAGGCCAAGGCCCAGAGCATTCCTCTGCGAGGTTGGAGCGCTATTTACAAGCTTGTGCGGAAGACAATATCCAAGTTGCAAACTGTACGACGCCTGCAAATTATTTCCATATTTTGCGCCGTCAAATGACCCGCGATTTCCGCAAGCCTTTGGTGATTATGACGCCGAAATCCTTGCTGCGCCACAAACGCGCCACATCGACCTTGGAAGAAATGAGCAATGGCTCGACCTTCCACCGGGTTTTATGGGATGATGCTGAATATAAGCCGGGCTCAACCGTTAAGCTCGTTGCGGATAGCAAGATTAAACGTGTGGTGATTTGTTCTGGTAAGGTCTATTATGATTTGCTGGAAGAGCGCGAAGAGCGGGGCATCAAAGATGTTTATCTCTTGCGCGTGGAGCAATATTATCCGTATCCGAAAAGTTCTCTTGAGACAGAGTTGAAGCGCTTTAAAAATGCTGAGATGATCTGGTGTCAGGAAGAGCCGAAAAATATGGGCGCTTGGTTCTTTATGGAGCCGAACCTCGAATGGACCCTCGACAAGATTGGCGCGAAACATAAGCGCGCAAGATATGTCGGGCGTCGCGCTTCGGCCTCTCCGGCAACGGGCTTGATGAGTAAACATAAATTAGAGCTTGAAGCGTTTCTCGACGAAGCGCTAAGTTTCGATAAATAAATTTGAATAAGTCCCCTAATGTGGGCAGGAGAAAGAACGATGGCTGAAATCGTTGAAGTGGTTGTCCCATCATCAGGCGAAAGCGTGAGCGAAGCTGATATTGGCGAATTGCTTGTGAAGGTGGGAGACGTCGTCAAGGTCGATGACCCGCTCGTCTCGCTTGAAACCGATAAAGCCGCCATGGATGTGCCGTCGCCTGTGGAAGGCGCAGTTCAGGAAATTAAGGTGGCTGAAGGCGACACGGTGAATGTTGGCGATGTGATGATCCTGATCGCGAAAGGCGCTTCGTCATCTGCGGCAAAGTCAAAAGAGACGAAATCAGCGCCCGCCAAAGCGGCCCCGGCAAAAGAGACCAAAGCGCCTGCTGCAGCCAAAGCATCTGGGAAAACGGTTGAAGTCACCGTGCCTGCTTCTGGCGAAAGTGTCACCGAAGCGGATATTGATGAGCTATTGGTCAAAGTCGGCGATTTTGTGAATGTCGATGATGCGCTGGTCTCTCTTGCAACAGACAAAGCGGCCATGGATGTGCCAGCGCCCGTCGCAGGCACAATTAAAGAAATTAAAGTATCAGAAGGCAGCACTGTAAATGTTGGGGATGTGATCTTGTTGATCACGGAAGGGGCGGCCAGCCAAAGCCAAGCGCCTGCCAGCCCGCGCGAACAAGCAAGTGCAGGCCAATCTGTTGGGGGCACGCCATTGTCGCCTGCGCCACGCCGCGTTGTCGAAGAAAATAATCTTGATGCGTCCAAAATTGCGGGCACGGGCAAAGATGGCCGGGTGACCAAGGGAGATGCGCTTGCCGCCATGAACGGCGCTGCGTCTGTGCCGCAACAAGCTTATGCTCCGCAGGATTTAGGCCCACGCGAAGAGCGGGTGAAAATGTCCCGCATGCGCCAGACAATTGCCCGGCGCTTAAAAGAATCGCAAAATGAAGCGGCGATGCTCACAACATTTAACGATGTCGATATGACAGCCGTTATGGAAGCACGTGCTCAGTATAAAGAATTATTCCTGAAAAAACACGGCGTGAAGCTTGGCTTTATGTCCTTCTTCGTGAAGGCTTGTGTCGCAGCGCTCAAAGATATTCCTGATGTGAATGCCGAGATTGATGGCACAGACATCATCTATAAAGATCATTACGATATTTCGATCGCTGTGGGCACAGATAAAGGCCTATTGGTGCCTGTCTTGCGCGATGCGGATCGTCTTTCTTTAGCAGGCATTGAAAAAGGCATCGGTGATTTTGGCGCGCGGGCGCAAAAAGGCGAGCTGAGCATGGAAGAAATGCAAGGCGGCACCTTCACTATTTCAAATGGCGGCGTTTACGGCTCTCTCATGTCCATGCCAATTTTGAATAAACCGCAATCTGGTATTCTTGGCATGCACCGGATCGAAAAACGCCCGGTTGTGATCGGCGATCAAATTGTTATTCGCCCAATGATGTATCTCGCGCTGTCTTATGATCACAGAATTGTGGACGGCAAAGGCGCGGTGACATTCCTTGTGCGGGTGAAAGAAAACTTGGAAGACCCACAGCGCCTCTTATTGGATCTCTAAAATTGTAATATATAAATGATTAGAGCCACCTTGATTATATTATCGAGGTGGTTTTTTCATGCGCCTGAGGCGCAGGATATTACCCTTCAAACTGAAACACCTCTTCAAAGTCAACATCAAATTCACGCGCGATCCGAAAAGCCAGCTCCAAAGAGGGGGCATATTTTCCCGCTTCAATCGCGATAATGGATTGCCTCGTCGCGCCAACAGCATCAGCCAGGCTCACTTGCGTGTGCCCGGCTGCTTTGCGGTGGTCCTTAATATTGTTCAGGACACGGCCTTTTTGGATCGGTTTTTTCATATTATAAGCGGTAATATATCAATGTTGAGACGCGCTCAACAATTGTCCCCAAAACCAACACCCCAAGTAGATGAAACAGTAATGACTCAGGCGAAGTCAGATCAATATGTGTCGGGCCATGATAATTCGAAAAAGTGCCCTCGGCCAAAACGATGAACAAAACGATGTTAATTGCAGCAATAATTACGAAATTCCCGTTTCGCTCTGCTTTTGACTTAATCATATAGTCTCGCTCATCTTGAACAAGACCGGGCCGCGCAAGAAACAACAACGCATTAATAATCTCTGTAATGATGAATAATATGACAGTCGTCACATAAATTTTAAACAAAGTCGGCGTGGGCTGAGACACTAAACTCATCCCGTCTAGCATTTTCATACAGAAATACCAAAAAACCGCTACCGTGGTGATAAGCGATGCTAAAGAATATTTTTCATACCGGGCCATATTTTTATCCCTTCTCCATAATGTATAATATGTTTTACATAGCGTATGAATTGAAAATGTACAAGATGTTGGAAATTATATACTTGACGTACCGTGCTTAAAATCGTATATTTATATACGAAAGGTACTACCGTTATGGACATTACTCAGCCAATTTACACCGACAAAGACAAGGCACGCGAACACCTTGAGGCAATTCGGTGGCCTAATGGCCCTATCTGCCCCCACTGCGGACAGGTTGACCAAGAGCGGATTACGAAACTCCAAGGCAAGTCCACTCGCCCCGGCGTTTACAAATGCAAAGACTGCCGCAAACCTTTCTCTGTTACTGTTGGCACTGTGTTTGAGCGCTCTAAAATCGCCCTCAATAAGTGGGTGCTTGCGACGCATCTATTGGCGGCCTCAAAGAAAGGCATGTCAGCTCACCAATTGCACCGCATGATTGGCGTTACCTACAAAACAGCTTGGTTTATGTTTCACCGCATCCGCGAGGCTATGCGCGACGGGACCGATGGTTATTCTGCCGATCCAAAGGGTGGCCTTGGCGGAGCTGGAAAAACTGTTGAGGTCGATGAGACCTATGTGGGCGGTAAAAAGAAGAATAAAGCCTTTAAAAATGCGCCTAAGAAGCAGACTGTTATGTCTCTAGTCGAGCGTGGCGGAAAAGTTCGCTCGTTCCACATCGCAAATACATCGCACAAGAACCTAAAGCCTGTCCTCTTTACTCAAATTGACCGCGCTTCAAAACTTATGACCGACGGTGCTGGTTTCTATAAAGACCCCGGCAAAACATTTGCTGAGCATGCAACTGTGGATCATTCAGCAAAGGAATATGTGCGGGGCGACGACCATACAAATACTGTTGAATCGTACTTTGGTATTTTAAAGCGCGGGA
>CALLVA010000069.1 GCA_938010655.1 uncultured Parvularculaceae bacterium
AGTTCTTTAAAAGAGCTGCCCCAAGGCGCGGTGATTGGCACGGCGTCTGTCCGCCGCGCCGCACAAGCCCTGCGCAGTCGTCCAGATTTAAAAGTTGTTCCCTTGCGCGGCAATATCGGAACGCGACTGGAAAAGATTAGGCTTGGCGTGGCGGATGCTACGTTTTTGGCAGAGGCTGGCCTGCGCCGCGCTGCGCGAGATGATGTGATGCGTCACCCGATTGACCCGAGCGAGATGCTGCCCGCTTTAGGACAGGGCGCGCTATGTATTCAGGTGCGCGAAGATGATGCGGCAGCGGTGGCGCTGGTGCGGCACCTTGCGTGCCCAGCTACTGAGATTTGCCTTGTGGCGGAGAGGAGCTTCCTTGCGCGCCTTGATGGGTCATGTTCAACGCCTCTAGCGGGCCTCGCCACTTATAAAGATGGTGTCGTGTCTTTTGCTGCTGAGATCTTATCGTTGGATGGATCGTTCCATACGCAAAACAAAATAGAGATCGATTTATCTGATAGAGCTGAAGCTGATCACGCGGGGATCGTGCAAAAAGCCGCTGAAGATATGGCGGATCAGATGTTTGAAACGGTGCCGGCAAAGGTGCGGTCAGAGCTTGGTCTATGACGACGGTCTTAATAACGCGACCGGAAATTGATGCAGGTCCCATGGCGGAAATGCTGCTGGAGAAAGGCTATATGCCTGTTTTATCGCCTCTTTTCGAAATTTCATATTTGCCGCTCAAAGAGGCTCTGCCAGACTTTGCTGCATTGGCCTTTACATCCGCGAATGGGGTGAGGGCTTTTGCGGCCTTGTCTGATTGTCGTCCAACTTGCCCGGCTTTCGCCATTGGCGAAGCGACGGCGGCTGCATGTGAGGAAGTTGGCTTTAAGGCTCCATATATAGCAAAAGGTGATGTTGTCTCGCTATCGAAACTTATTTTGAAGGTGAAGCCACATGGCCCTGTTTTGCAGCCTCGAGGCAAGCATGTGGCTGGAGACTTGGTGGCATTATTGGAAGCGGAGGGGCAAGAGGCCTTTGCGGTTCAAACCTATGAAGCTATTGAAACCAAACATTTTTCCGATGAAGCCCTTTCGACCTTGAATAAAGGCACGCTGGATTGGGTCTCGCTCATGTCGCCTCGAACGGCATTGGTTTTCGAACGGTTGGTCCAGCAAGCAGAGCTGACGTCTAAGCTTTCAACCGTTCGTGCGGCCTGTTTGTCGCCTGCTGTTGCGCATAAGCTAACGCCTTCAATTTGGGGTGAAATTATCACTTCTCCAAAACCAAATTTGTCAGAACTGATTGACATATTCCCTGCTGCCCCCACATAAGGCTTGGTAAATGGGATCATTTTTCTGCCGACTTCTTTAGGGCAGGTATAAGAGATATCGGACGAGGAGCGTAACAATGGCCAAGACCCCTACAACATCAGACACTGAGAATGATGTAGATAATACTGTAAATAGTGATATCGAAACCGAAACGACCACTGTTGAGGCAGAGGTTGTGGACGTTGATCCAGTAACAGGGAATAACCCGGCGGATACGCCTGAGCCAGAAACACTCGATGCCGAAACGATCCCCGCAGACGCTGTGCATGACGTGAATGCAAGACCTGCTGGTTTCCTCTCTCCGGGCGTGATCTTCCTCGGGATCTTGGCGTTGGTTGCTGTCGTCATTTTGCTCATTCAAGGCAAAAGCGGCATGACAGATACGGCCCAAAACAAGGCTGATCCTGTTGCGCAAAATGCTGCACAAACTATTGTTCAGGCAAAAGAAACGACTGCTGGTCAACCAGCTAAAATTGATGAAGTTGCGACCAATAAAGCGACAGAAGCCGCTGTCGCTGCGGCGCAGCCTGTGGCTCAAGAAGCTTCTAAAGTATCAGAAGCAACAGCAACAATTAATGACATGGTGAAGGGGGATGCCCCTGAAACTGTTAATGTGCCTGACACGACGGCGCAGGCTGTCGCGGCAGCAGAAGAAGCGCGCGATAGCGCGATGGAGCGTGCCCGCGCCCGCCGTATAGCCAATGCGGCAGAACGCGCAAAGGCGAATGAAACCACAGCTGAGCAAACTGAGATTACGCCTGCTCCTGCAGTCGCTTCACCTGTAACAGCCCCTGCGGTGGAAACAGAAACTGCGACAGTTGCAGCAACAGAAGAGACACTTCAAAACGCGGTTGAAGAAACGGGTTCTAACGTTGCTGAAGTCGCGGAAGCAACGGAAAGTGTCGTCACTGATGCATCAACAGAGGTTGTGGAAGAGGTGGCTGAAACGGCCACTGCAGCCACGGAAGAGATCGCTGAGAAAACTGAAAACCTAGAAGCTGCCATACCTGAAGCAGCTGCGCAGGAAGCAGAAGCTGCCGCTGCGACGGTTGAAAATTTAAACGAGGCTGAAACGCCTGCCGTTGAAGCGGTTCAGCAAGCCGATGCAACTGAAACACAGACGACTGAAGGTCAACCTGCCGACGTTCTGACAGCTGAAGCGCAGCCGGCAGAAACACCAACTGAAGAACAAACAGAGCAACCTGTTGCAGAAGTTTTGAGCCCAGTCGTTGAAGATCCAAATGCGATCGTCGCGGCGCCGACTGCCGAAGAGATGGAAGAAGTTAAAAAGCTTCAGGAAGCGCAAACTTCTTCTGTAACGCAAACTGTGGCGCAAGACGCTCCCACAGTCGTCAATCGCCCAACTGTTGAAGCCTTGGTTGAAACCCAAGAGGCTTTGGCGCAAGAGCGCACATTGCGCGAACAGCAAGGTGAAGAAATTGCGCGTATACGAACTGATTTTGATCAGGCCTTGGCGGATCAAGAGCGCCGCTCGCAAGAGCGCGTTGCTGAGCTGGATCAACGTTTGAGTCGGTTGCAGAACCAAGATGTGGCGACCGCGACAAAACAAGCAACGATCTCTATCGCGCTTAATAAACTGCAAACTCAAATGCTCACAGGCCGTCCTTTTAGAGATGAGTTGAACGTCTTGCAAAAATTGACAAGCGCGACACAAGAAACAAAAGCGCTTGAGCCATATGCGACGAATGGCTTGCCGACCATGTCGTATCTACAACAAGGTTTCCGCGAAGCTTCGCGCAAGGCGCAGGCTGCTGCTCAAAAAAGCAGTGATGCAAAAGGCCTAGGAAAATTGATGGCTAATATACGTGGTCTTTTCACTGTCCGTAAGCGCGGCAACATATCTGGGGATACGCCTTCCGCGATCATTTCTCGTGCAGAATATCAATTAGAGCAGGGCGACCTTAGCGCCGCGCTGAATGAATTGAAGATGCTAGAAGGGGAGCCTGCTGCTGCCGTGGCCAATTGGCGCGCTTTGGCGGAAGCTAAATTATCTGGCGATAAATTGATTGATCGGATTAGCGGCGACCTCTTGGCAGAACTTCGTTAAGCCCCCTTGCGCCATTTGAGCCACTAGATATTAAAGAAAGATAAGTCTCATGATTCGTATGCTGATCTTTTTGGTGACGATCGTTATGATCGCCGGCCTCGTCACGCTCGTGGCAAATGTTGACGGCGTGGTCTACGCGCAGATTGGTGACTACGACTTTAGCGCAAGATCAGTTATCTTGATCTTTGCGCTGATGTTTCTGGCGGGCTTGTGTATCTTCGGTACATTAATCCTGTCATGGTTGGCGAGGATTCCAAAACGATTGAAGCGCACGCGTTTGGAAACACAGCGCTCAAAAGGGCTAACGGCCCTTGCCAGAGGCTTGGAAGCCGTGGCGGCTGGCGACGCTGAGGATGCTCAGCGTCATGCCAAAAATGCCTCTAAAAACCTTGATCGACCGGGCCTCACTAGATTGCTCACCGCCCAAGCGGCGCAATTGGCGGGGGATCATGCCATTGCGCAAGAAAATTATGCCGGCATGTTGGAAGCGCCAGAGACAGAGTTTTTGGGCTTAAAGGGCCTTTATCTCCAAGCCCGCGACCAAAAAGACAAAACCGCCGCCAAGGAATATGCGGAACGTGCTTTCAAATTAAGGCCGGGCGCGGAATGGGCATTTAATTCTGTTTATCATTTGAGTTTGGAGCGCGGCGCATGGGGCGAGGCGCTAGACGCTTTGCAATTGGCACAGAAAAATGGCGTGCCAAAAGATGAGCCGAACCAGCGCCGAGAGGCTGCATTGCTGAGCGCTGCAGCATATGCGGCGCATGCTTCAGAAGATACTGCAGCTGCATTAAAGGAAGCCGAAGCCGCTTTCAAAAAAGCGCCTTCTTTTACACCAGCGGCAATCCTGTTGGCCAAATTGCTCTCGCAAAAAGGGAATGATGGCAAAGCGGCGAAAGTGTTGGAAGAAGCATGGGCCGCTGCCCCCCACCCGGCCATTGTGCGGACTTTAGAAAAAATCTTTGCGGATGCGCCATCTGGGCGGCGCGCTGGCCGCCTCTTGCGATTAGCAGAAAAAGCACCGGATAAAGACGAAAGTTTGCTCGTTCGCGCTGAGCAGCATATTGCTTTGGAAGATTGGGACGCGGCTATTCAAGACCTTGAAACACTCGCATCGCGCAATCCGACAGCAAGTACATTTAGTGCCATGGCTGCAGCTATGACCGGGAAGTATGATGAAAAATCAGGCGCTCCTTGGTTGGCGAAAGCGGCTGCTGCGCCGCTGGATTCGACGATTGGCCGAGATGGTGAGTTTCATTTCACGACGGATGGTTGGCGTCGTCTTATTGAGGAATTTGCCACATCAGGGCGCCTCGCGCCGCCGCCTTTGGAGAATGTTTCTTTTGCGATGACCAGAGGCGAAGTAAAACTTCTCACTGCCGCGCCTGAAGTCAAAAGCGAAGAACAGCCAATAGAAAATGAGCCAGCAGAAGAGGTCGTGGATGTTGAACCTGAAACACCTATCGAGAAACCCGAGGCGGAAAAGCCAAGCGTCGCTGAATCTAAATCCGATAATGTCGATGCCGAAATAATATCTGAACCGCCCGCTGCAGATTATGTGGTGTCGCCTAAGAAATCCTAATCGGTTTCTGGTTCAATCGGGCTCGCATCTTCGCGCTTTTGCCGTGTCCGATAGGCTTTGCCAGCTAATTGTCGGCGTGTTCGGTTCTCGTCTGTGGTCTTAGCCACTTTCGGCTCTTGGCTTGCCGAAGCCCGTTTGGAAACGCGATAGGCTTTTGTTTTCTCGCGTTGAGTGGTCTCAGTCTGCTGTTCCGCTTCAAGATAAGTCAAATCAGGGTCCAAGGCTTCTTCCTGTTCTGCCTTCTTCGCGGAGATTATTTTGGCTTGAGCCAATACGCCTCTTGGCTGCTTTTCTTCAGCTTCGTCCAAAACCGTATCTGGCTTAATGCCTTTTTTGGCCACCCGATCCCGTAATTTTGCAGCATGAGGTCGATTGGCGAGCGGGTCTTTTTCGATTTCTTCAATCTCTCTGGTCGTGCCAGGCACCATAACGCGATAATCAGATTTCATGGCAAATATGCCCGTAGATCCGTTTTTCCCCTCTTTGAGGTTCACAAGATACCAATACATCAACACAGCAAAGCTAATGACAATGATTAAAAAACTTGGGGCATTCATGGGACTAAACTCTCTTACCGATAAGTGGATTATGCAAAATCTGTGCTGCTAGGGCAATTCTGATCAGCACAATTCTGAAAAACGTGTCTTTCGGGGTAAAAGCGCCATCAGCATAAAGGCGCTCTTAACCATTTTTACGGGCTTTTCTGGCACATATGGATCATGGATCCGCGCTTAGATAACCCAATGCCAAAGCTGTTAAAACGGCTCATGATCGTGCTTGCTTTGGGCGGTGGTTTCACGATCTATATCATGTTGGCTTCCTTTATGACGGTGGTCTTCCCGCCGCCTCTTGGGTTTGCGATGGTCGCGCCGTTTTTACCGCTGATCTTATGGGTCGCCCCAGAATCAAAACCCATCCCGAGATCGCTCACGCGGGTCGTGCTTTATCTTGGTATTGCCTTGATGCCGATTTGGCCTGTTTATCTTCATGTTCAACTCGGTCCGACCCCCATTCTGACCCCGACACGGGCGATGTTTTATGCGCTTTCTGGCATTTGGCTTTATGAAATGGCTTGTGTCTCTTGGCGGCGCAAACAGTTCTTGGTGGCGGTGCGCAGATTGCCAATTGTGTTTTGGTTGATCACTGCCTTGTTTATTTTAAAAATTCTCTCGGTCCCAATGGCAGAAGGTAAGGCCATTGCGATTAAGGAAACGTTTCGCCAGATCATGATCTGGTATATTCCGTTTCTAGCGGTGTTAACTTATGTGCAACGCCGCAAATATCTTGATTTTGTCATCACTTTGGTAGTGATCGCTTCAAGCGGCGTCGCGTTGATTGCCCTTGGTGAATATGCCACGCAAACGGCTTTGGCTGAAAAACTATCGCCGATTATTGGCCATCAAGAATGGTTGACCAATATCACCGAAGCCAAAATTCGAGATGGTGTGTTTCGATCTCAAGCAACACATACCCACCCTCTTTCCATGGGGGAACATCTGTCCATGGTGATGCCTTTGGCGATGTATAAAGTATATCGCAAAGGAGCGTTTTGGCCGCGGGTGTTTTTTGCCGGGATTGTGTTTTTGTTGGTCGCTGCATCTTTATTGGCAAATTCCAGAGGCGCCTTGATTGGCGGGGTTATCGCATTTTGCTTAACCGGTTTCATGATGGCGCAAGCTTGGATTAGAAAGCCAGAAGCTTTGGCTTTTCGGCCCCTGATCGGCATGATTTTCGCGGGCGCATTGCTGTTCTCGCCTGTGGCGGGCATCGCAGCATGGAAATTAACCACCGGTGAAGAAGGCACGCAGGCCGCCCGCTCGACCGAGGGGCGGATGGAGCAAATTGAATTTGCGTGGCCAAAAATGTTGGAACGACCGGTGCTTGGATGGGGGACAGGGCGATCTGTGCAAATTCTTGGCTGGTGGGGCGGGGTTGCATCGATCGATAATTATTATCTTAATTTGGGGCTGGAGCTTGGTTTCCCCGGGCCCTTATTATATTTGGCAACGTTTATGGTGATCGCGGGCATCGGCTTTAGGCGCGGGTTGAAAGATATTTATGATCCCTATTCCGGTCTCTGGTTTGCCTATTGTGGTTTTGCGGTATGTTTCATGATCACCCGTTCGATTTTATCAATCACCACAAATGTTGAACTCTTTATGGTATTGGCAGCAGCTCTCGTTGGCTCAAGTAAAATCCGCCCTCGGATTAATAACCGAAGACGGTTTAAAACATTTGGTCCAAAACCTGTCATGAGCGTGGATGACTTAGAAGCGTGGCGCAAGGATGTGCTTACGGGTCAAACTCACATGGCGACGTCTACGGCACATCGCATTAGATAGAGCGTGCTAGCGTTGATTGGCCAGGAGCTTCAGGCGGAGAGCATTTAATTTGATAAAGCCTGCCGCATCCATCTGGTCGTAAGCGCCTGCATCATCTTCAAAGGTCACATGCGCCTCTGAATAGAGACTATACGGGCTTTCGCGGCCAATAATATTTGCGCTGCCTTTATAGAGTTGCAATTGCACCGTACCCGTCACATGTGTTTGTGAATGATCAATCGCCGCCTGTAGCATTTCACGTTCTGGTGCGAACCAGAAACCGTTATAAATCAATTCCGCATAGCGCGGCATTAATTCATCTTTTAAATGCGCAGCGCCGCGATCAAGGGTGATTTGTTCAATCCCTCTATGCGCCGCCAGCAAAATGGTCCCGCCAGGTGTTTCATAAATCCCTCTGGATTTCATGCCAACAAAACGGTTTTCCACGAGGTCTAAACGGCCAATACCATGTTTGCCGCCATATTCATTCAGTGCCGTGAGCAATTCTGCCGGGCTCATTTTAGTGCCATTGATGGAGACAGCATCGCCTTTTTCAAAACCAACAGTAATCACCTCTGGCGTGTCCGGGGCATCCACTGGATCAACTGTACGGGCATAGACATAATTTGGCGCAGGCACAGCCGGGTCTTCCAAGACTTTGCCTTCTGAGGACGTGTGCAGCAAATTCGCATCAACCGAAAAAGGCGCTTCGCCGCGCTTGTCTTTTGGCACTTCAATTTGATGTTTTTCAGCAAAATCGATCAATTTGGTACGAGAAGATAAATCCCATTCCCGCCATGGTGCGATGACTTTGATTGTCGGGTCTAGGGCATAAGCGTTGAGTTCAAAACGAACTTGATCATTGCCTTTGCCTGTCGCGCCATGAGCAATAGCGTCTGCGCCTGTTTCATGGGCGATTTCCACGAGGCGTTTAGCAATCAGCGGCCGGGCAATGGATGTGCCGAGCAAATATAGCCCTTCATAAACCGCATTGGCGCGGAACATGGGGAACACAAAGTCCCGGACAAACTCTTCTCGGACATCTTCGATATAAATGTCTTTGTCTTTGATCCCGGCACGTTCGGCTTTGGTTCGAGCGGGCCCCAGTTCTTCTCCTTGGCCGAGATCTGCCGTAAATGTCACGACTTCACAGTCATATGCCACTTGGAGCCATTTTAGGATAACGGATGTGTCCAATCCGCCTGAATAGGCGAGGACGACTTTATTGATGTCAGATTTGGCCATGAGGAGCGCTCCAATTGAAGGATTGTTGCGCGTGGCTTAGGCCTAATGGCAGGGGGAGGCAAGCCCGCGAAGGGGCATATTCATTAAAGTTTTTCCGGGTCTTTCAGTCCAACAACCTGCAGGATCAACGCCCCTTCAATACGCGATAATAAGCCCCATGCTGTCGCATACGGGTTTTCACTATTATGGGGCAATCGGGGCAGCACCCACTCAATGTAGCTCGCAAGGATTTCCCGCGCTAATTGTTGATGAAACTTATCGCCGCGCGCTGTTTCAGCCAACATGTTGAACCAGAGAGACAGGTATGGCCGGAACATTTCGTTTCCGAGAAGGGTCAGTATTTCTTCTTCTATATCGTCAATATGATCAAAGCGCGCCGGGCTATGGCCATCGCCAAGAGCTGTGGCCAGACTTTGTTGCATGTCCTGAGAGAGCAGAATGAGGGCTTCCCTGATCAAAGTGGCTTTGGTCCCAAAATGATAGATCAACATGCGGTCGCTTGTGCCCGCTGCTTGTGCCAAGGGCCGCAAACTAGCGCTGGATAAGCCATGGGCGAGAATATAATCAGCAGCAGCGCGGCAGAGGCGTTCTCGTGTTTCGCCTTTAGAGGGCTTTGGGGCATGGGCTGTTTTGGTCATTTTTCAACTTGTAGCGATCGCTACAATAATGTAAAGTGTAGCAGTTGCTACAAACCTTATGGGAAAAATATCATGATGATCACATCCCCAGAGATCACGACACCGGGCCAAGAATGGCGAGATGCGAAGCGTGCCCTGTGGTTGTTGACGCCGGGGCTTTATATTTTGCCGTTTCTATATATGGCGGGATATTTTGTGACGGGTCATATCGCTTGGGTTTTTGCGCCCCTCATTTATACGTTCATTTTCGTTCCTCTTTTGGATACGATTTTCGGGGAAGACCCGAATAATCCGCCTGAAGAGGTTGTGCCCGCTCTTTCCGCTGATCCTTATTATCGTTACGTGGCATGGCTATGTGTGCCGGGGGCATATGCAATTTATATTGCAGGCCTTTGGTTTGCCGTAACTCAAGTGCCGCTATGGGCGGGATTTGTGTTCATGGCGGGCATTGGATATTTGAATGGGACAGCTAATAATATTGGGCATGAGCTTGGCCATAAGACAGGGCGTTTCGATGCTTTGATGGCTCGGATCATGTTGACCTTGATTGGCAATGGTCACTTTGTGATCGAACATAATCGCGGCCACCATACGCGCGTTTCAACACCAGAAGATTGTTCTTCTGCCCGCTATAATGAAACGCTCTATGCATTTGCCTTGCGGGATATTCCAGGAGCAATTTCGGGCGCATGGGCTTTAGAAAAAAGACGTCTACAGAATAAAAGCCTGCCGATCTTTTCGCATCATAATCAGATTTTGGTGAGCTGGAGCGGGACAGCTGCAATTGCGGCAATCATGACATTATGGCTTGGTTGGTGGGCATTGGCATTTACCCTATTGCACAACTTTTTGGCACTGTTTGCGCTAACCTTGGCAAATTACATTGAGCATTATGGATTGCGGCGACAAAAAAAAGAAAATGGGCGATATGAACCATGCCAACCTCATCATTCATGGAACACCAATCATATTGTTTCAAATTTGATGTTAGTTCAATTGCAGCGGCATTCGGATCATCACGCCAATCCAATGCGGCCTTATCAAGCGTTGAGAAACTTCGATAATTTACCCACTCTCCCATCTGGCTATCCAGGATGTTTCGGATTGGCCATGATTCCCCCTCTATGGTTCAAGGTGATGAATCCAAAAGTGCAAAAATGGGCGGATCAATGGGTGGACGGCGATATGACCCGCGTGAATAATGGGCCGACATAAGATTATTTTCTGGTTTTCTTTTTTGGTATTCTTTTTCTCCGCGGCTCTCAACCTCATACGCCACGGGGCTTTGAGCCACTTTATCCCCGGCCTCTTTAGACGTGCTACAATACCCTATACCTGATCAAAAGAGGCCTGAGGACGTCCGGCTTTGGGGGTCAGGGGAGACTGCCGAGGGGGGAAGGATGGACTCTTTCTAACCTTCGGTCGGACCTTCTATCGG
>CALLVA010000070.1 GCA_938010655.1 uncultured Parvularculaceae bacterium
CCTCAACACCAAGAACCTCACGAGCTTCTTTTTCCCCCATCGAAGACGACGGGGCCGCAGCCGGTTTAGCATTTGGATCAGGCTCCTCCCCCAAATTCCCCAGATCATCATTATGAAGCATCTTGTCGCGCCAGCTTGCCAGAATGGTCATGCCGCCGCCAATTAATGCGACCATAAGGGCCGCCGGTACTATCTTCATATTGAGCAAAGCCATCGTTAAGCTCGCCACAAATACCCACTGTAGACGCCGCCTAAGCCGAACATTATTCGGCACATATTTGTGCAAAGGGCCAAAATACTTTTCAGGCACAAAGGAAACGCCGCTTATGAAGGCAATGAAAAATAAAAAATAAATCATAAGAAAAATGAATAGCATAATGGCGTTAAAAAGAAACCATCATGATTTTAGCGCAAAAAAATAGCGGGCCCTAAGGCCCGCTATCATTATGAATGCTGTTTCGTTCAATTAGAACTTAGAACGGAAACCAGCGTAGAAGTAACGACCAATTGTATCATATGTACGAACATCAGTGTTGTCATTGAAGGCGTCCACTGAGAGTGGTGGCTCTTCGTCCAACACATTATCAACACCTAGATAAACCTGCGTCGCAGAATTACCGAGGTCGAAGTCATATGATCCATAAAGATCAAGATATGTGATATTGTCGATTTTACGGAAGTAATTACCAGCTTGCTGATCACCATAAGTCGATGCAGCTGTTACGCAGGAAAGACCTGCATCAATACCTGGAAGGTTATCCGTTTCACAATCACGACCGAACAGATCGCCAGCAAATTCGCTCACGCCTGCAATGTGACGAACAGATGCCACAACATTGAACGGTCCGTGCTCATAACTTGCACTTGAAGACCAACGTGCTTCTGAGAATAGACCATCCCCATCATCACGTAGGAAACCAGCATGCTCTGTTATTGTACCATCAGATTCAGTTTTGTCGTAGGTTTCATAAATTGTACCTTCCCACTTCAAATCTAAAGTACCACCAGTCGGAACTTCAATACCACTCCACTCAGCGAAGAGGTCATAGCCTTCTGCATCAATTCTACCCGCATTTGTTGTCAAATTGCGAATAAGCAAAGGTGCACCAACGTTTGGTCCAGATGTGAAACGATCGATTTGATCACAGAAAGCACCAGTTGCGGCACATTGCGTCAGAATAACCGAAGCACCAGCAGTTGTGATTGGGTTTGTCACTTCATATTGGAAGTAATCTACACCAAGGGAAAGACCATCAACTGCAGACGGTTGCCAAATAGCACCCGCTGTGAAGTTTTCAGATTCTTCCGGCTGCACACTTGCATTACCACCAACCTGAGTACGAACTTGGCTAGAAGGTTGTGTGAAGCCACCGCTTGGAACGCCATTGGCAATACAAGAAGGTGTTGGGTTAGATGAACATGGGTCTGTCACGCTCGGGAATGAGAATGAGTTACCACCAAACAAGTCATTAATCTGTGGAGCACGGAATGATGTGTTTGCAGATGCACGGAGTAACAACTCATCTACTGGACGGTATTCAACACCGACTTTGTAGTTCGTTGTATCGCCGAATGTATCGTAGTCTGAATAACGAAGACCAACTTCGAAATCTAACTGCTCAGCCAAAGGCTGACCTGAAAGAACAGGAATACGAGCTTCTGCATAGAACTCATCAAGTTCATATCCACCAACTGTTGCTTGTGACGGCGTACCAGAAGCAGCTGCTCCTAGAGAAGCAACAAGCGCATCAGGTGTAAATTCACCTTCTTCACTCCGGTGAACATAACCAACAACAGCGCCAACATCACCAGCTGGCAATGAGAACAAGTCAGGCTTCACAACTTCAAAAGAAATCATCTCTGAAGTAGCAGAAGTTGATTCATTTTGCGTAAAGCCAATGAAATCAATCATTTCTTGTGTTACTGAGTTTTGACCGAATGGATTGAATGGAACACAATCTGCGTTATCCGCAGCTGTAAACACACCATCACCATCAGTATCACAACGCAATACACCGCCATCAAGAGCCGTTGGGCCCACAGCTTCAGCAACATTGTTGAAGTTGATGATTGGACCGAAAGCAGATGTCTGATCAACATCGCCATAGGAATATGTAAGTTCCCAATCCCAATTTCCGGCAACTTCACCACGTAGACCAACTACGGTGCGGAAAGTTTGAACCTGGATATCGTTTGTACGACCACCAGCTTCAACCAAACGACGACGCCAGTCAGTGATATCTTCACCGAATGGGTTGAACCCGTTATCTGCAGAAATTGGAGCGTCAAAACCGAAGAACGCAAATGGCGCCAATGGCACTTCAGCGAGGCGCTGAAGAGATTCACGGTCGATATAGCTTACTTCAGCGAACGCTTCTGTTTCGACGAAGAAGTTACCACCAGAAAGAGGCGCAACTTGATGATCACCGATAAACGTCGCAGACCAGCGGTCTACAGGTTGCTTCTGGAAGTTAATAGGTGCGAAGTTATAAGCGTCATTCGCGAATGTAAACGGACGGAAACCGCTGTTAGATCCGCCAGAAAAGTCTGGGCCTAATGTTTGTGAGCCAGGAAGGCTAGGCACAAAATAACGACCCCAAGGCGGGGCAGACGAACCACCAGGAACAAGCTCACCACCGATCAAGTCTAGCGCCGTAGCAGCAAACTCACGATCACCAGCTGAAACTGCACCATCGTCAGTTTTTGAGAAGTTGATTGCAAAGCCACCATTTTCAGTACGTGCACCGAATGTCGCAGCTAGATCACGACTACTTGCGTCGTCTTCGCTTGAAATGCCCTCTTGGAAGCTGAGTTCAAAACCTTCGAAATCATCTTTCAAAATAACGTTCACAACACCAGCAACAGCGTCAGCGCCGTATACTGTAGAAGCACCACTTTTCAGCACTTCAACGCGCTTAATCAAAGATACTGGGATTGTCTGTAGATCCACTTGACCGCTCAAACCAGCAGAACTGTCAGGAACGCGACGACCATTAACAAGAACAAGCGTCCGCTCGGAGCCTAGACCACGAAGAGAGATCTGCTCAGATCCGCCGCCGCCATTGTTAATTGTTGTTGTTTGCGCTCCACCAGCAACTGATGGAATTTCACGCAATAGACGACCAATAGACACGGTACCAGATGTTTGAATTGCTTCTTCATCATAGACGGCAACCGGGCTTGGACCTTCTAGGTCAGCACGTGGAATTTTCGAACCGGTAACAACAATTGTGTCACCTTCGTCTTCGTCCTGCGCGAAGGCAGGCATGGCCACAGCCATAGCCATCCCAGCGAGGACAGTTGATTGAAGCAGATGCTTCGAGAAAGAATATTTAGACATATATGTAAGCCCTCCAGCTTAGTTAGGGTATCGGTCATTCTAAAACCCGATACCGTCTTCCTTAAAGGTCTCTTTTTTCGAGCCCTCGAGGAACATAAAAGGTAAATTATGCGCCCCTAAAAGGCACCTATTCTATGTTCTCTGATGAGTCGATTAGGCTATGAGTATGACTTTTGTGTTAACACCGTCAAGGAACTGTATCATTTAGAGGCACGATGTTGGCATGGATGTTGCTGTTAAGTCACAAAATAGCTAAGCGTCAATAGATATAAGGATTCCGTGTTAATACCTTGCGGGCATAGGCGCTTCGAACAAACACAAGGCAAGAATATGCATCACCAGAAAACGTCCTGATGATGCCAGATTATTTCAAAATACGTATTATTTGGGTTTAAAGCGCAATGTCGCCTGTTTCGCCGGTTCTAATCCGAACGGCTTCATCGACATTGGACACGAACACTTTGCCATCGCCAATCGCGCCGGTTTTGGCGGCGTCCACAATTGCGCCGACAGCTGAGTCGAGCACATTATCTGAGACCACAGCTTCCAATTTCACTTTCGGCACGAAATTCACTTCATATTCTGCACCGCGATAGACTTCTTTATGGCCCTTTTGGCGGCCATAGCCCTTCACATCGCTTACTGTCATGCCATGCACATCAATCCGAGACAAAGCTTCCCGAACGTCGTCAAGCTTTTGCGGCTTCACAATAGCAGTAATTAGTTTCATGACAGGTATTCCTCTTTATAAATACGGTGTTTTTTCGAATATTTTGACATAATGCACTATTCATGTGTGCAACGCAACAAATTGTTGTGGCTCTTTTTGCACAAACCCGACAATCACCCCTTGTTTACCAAGGGGTGATAGAAAAAAGAAGGGGGAGACGCCCAAAGTCTTGCTTTGGGCAAACTTTTATCGACAAAAGATCTAAGGAAGCACCGCCAACGCAGGGCGTCATTAAGTCTCGTTCGTCTTAAACGCTGTTGGCCAACAATGTGCCCTTGCGGGTTGCAAGCCACTGACGCGCTTGGCGCTGAGCTTCTGAAACCTGTTCTGACGTCATTTCGAGCATAAGCTCCTTGCGACAGACAAGCGCCTTGGCATATCCCTGCATCGCAGCGAGATTGAACCATTTATGCGCAACAACAACATCATACGAATCGCCTGGTCCTGGAATAGAAGCTTCAATGCCCCGGCGATACATGTCTTCTGGTGTGAGGATTTTTTCAGCGCCCTCAACAACGCTTGGATCGATACTTACGGACATTTCTGGCCCCTCTTGCACTCTTCAATTTTGGGGCCCTCGCCCCGGCTTTAGATAGTCGAGGCTATTAGTTGCCTCTTTGCTATGGAGAGTTTGATAGGCACAGAGTGAAGATCACGTTAAAGTGATCTTAGGGCTTTGTTGATATTTTGGTGAGGATTTGTTTACCATATATCAAATTTGATACAATAGTACGTATACTGTTTTTTTAATTTGACTTGATACCCATAAGCATATCAAAGCCGCTTGCGATATTGATGTTCTGCATTGCCTGAACCGCTGCACCTTTTTGCAAGTTATCTTCAATACAAACCACGACACCATGAAGGCCATCTTCAGAAACACTAAAGCCACCAAGGCGCGCGCCCTCCATGTCCGTACCTTGCTTTAATTCAGGTGTTTCTTGTTGCACCTCAATCAACATATCATCTTTATACTGATTTTTATAAAGATGATATAATTCTTCTTGAGTGATAGGGGTTGAAAACTGAAGGTGAACTGTTGCCAATATGCCTGAAAATGCAGGATGCACATGAGGGGAAAAATATATCTCTCGCCCTAAATGCCGGCTCATTTCTTTTTCGTGAATATGCCCGATTAATTTATAGGGCACTAAATTATTTTCCAACCGTGCCGGATCATTCATGGGGCTTGGCTTCGTCCCCGCCCCAGAAAACCCTGAAACCGCGAAAATACTTGGCGCTTGGCTCAGAAGCGGCAGAACAGGATATACGGCTAGCTGCCCCGCCGTGGCATAACAACCGGGATTAGATATTCTCTTAGCCTGCTGCAAATCTTCGCGCTGACCATAAAGTTCAGGCAAGCCATAAGCCCAATCTGCATCAAACCGATAATCCGCAGACAGATCAATGATCAATGTCTCCGGTGATGTATCTTCAAACGCCTTTACATAAGGCGCAGCAAGGCCATTGGGTAATCCCAAAATAACGATATCCGCATGGCGCTCGGCAGCATCTTGAGGCGTCAGCTCTTCAATCACCAATGCTCCTGCCGCTGGCGCGAGAACAGAGACGGGCTGGCCCGCCAGATCTCTGGAAGAGGCATAGGCCAAGATTAAATTTGGATGCTGCGCAATCAGCCGTAATATTTCGCGGCCAACATAGCCCCGCGCGCCGATTAAGCCGATGGTTTTCTCTACGCTCATTACAGAAAGCTCTCTTGCATTTCCGCAATTTCCGTGACTAAGGGCGCGGCCTGATCCAACGTCAAATCACCATTCCAAAATATCGTCCATTTGCCGCGACGCACAGCGCCATCGCATAAGCCGCGATAAAAATCAGTAAACCCATTATCGTTCCGAGATCGAAGGAAAAAGACGGGATGCGTTTCGGCCAATTTTTGCCAAACGGTTTTCGCCAATCCCTCGCCCCTCGCGCTTTCCGAAACCGCGAATTTATCAAGATAAGGCGTTCCATCGCTGAGTTTCGTGACAAGGGCTGCGACACGATATTCTTCACTGACAATGGCATTGATCACTTGCAAATCGTCCCACCAGTCATCTTTAATGTCGCGACCAAATGCTTCTGTCACCAAAGCGGATAATCGCGCGCGATTAATTTCATCTTTGCTCTCACGCAAATATACCTGCTCTCCGCGGCGTACATTTGTCCCAGCGCCGCCATGGGTAAACAGTTCACGGATGAGTTGGTCCGGGCTAGTAATGGAAATTGAACTTTCTAAAGGCAGACTATCCAAAAGCCGCTTGATTTCCTGCAACTTCAGTTTCATGCCAGAATGGACCCAGCTCTCCGTCATGAGCTGATCATAATCCATTTTCAGATTGATCGAATCGATAATAGTATTTTCATCATCCAGCAGCCCCCCAACGCCTGTGAGAAACACAATTTTCATTGGCTGTAGCCCATGGACCAAAGCAGCGACCACCGCGTCGCCATTAATATTGACCAATTGCCCGCCTGGCGCGACACCAAGACAGGTCATGATCGGTATCGCGCCTGTTTGAATAATTGAATGAAGTTGCGCGCTCTGAATAGATTTTGCTTCGCCCACAAATCCATATTTTTCTCGGTCTTTAAACTCTGCTTCAATGACCCCAGAATTCACCGAATGCGCCTCAACCCCTTGGCGGCGGACGGCCTCAACAAGCTTTAAATTTTGTTCCAAAAAAACCTTCCGCGCAATGTCCAACACCTCTGGCGTTGTCACGCGTAGTCCGTCTAATTTTTTTGTTTCTATATTGGCGTCTTCAAGCGCCCGATCCAATTGTGGGCCGCCGCCATGAATCACCACTGGCGTTAAGCCTACTTGATGCAAAAAAGCCAAAGCCGAGGCGGTTGCTTCCAATTCCTCTTCAATAATGGCACCGCCAATTTTAATCACCGCGAATCGGTCCCCCGCGCCGGCGAAGCGCTGCAAATAAGTGCGCACCTCTTTGGAGCCGCTCATATTTGACATGAGTTGAACGATTGTATCGCGAATTGAGGGATTGGTTGGCATTTTCTTGTCATTCTTTCGATTAAACAGTGTGCCTTATAAGGAGGACACCGACATAAGGAAAGAGCCGAAAAGAAGCCAAAATGCTCTAAGCGAGTTTCAATTTCTGACGATCAAAAATTTTCAATACAGCTGATAATTCCTGCCCTCGGCGCAAAACTTGTCCTGAAGCATTGACCACGCAATAGGCCCCTTGTTTTCGAGCAAGTTTTGGTTGTTTTTCTATTCGATAAAGCGGCGCTTCAGAGGCACGACGAAAAACGGAAAAAACCGCCATATCAGGCAAGCTATCAATGGCATAATCTTTCCAATCCCCTGAGGCGACGAAAAAGCCATATAAGCCAAGAATCTTATCCATTTCCTGGCGCGTAAAATATACAGGTTCAGCGTTTTTTTGCATAAACATAAAGTATCATGGCTTGCAGGCTGTTCAAGGGCTTCAATGATTTTGTCAGCACTTGGCATGGATGAGGGGTGTTGATCTTGTTGCGATCTTTTACTGTCGGCAAAATTTTGAATAATTTGATCAATCGCGCATGACGTGTGGCAAGGGGACTATTTTGCTTTTTAAACGCCACATATCCATAAATCGCCACATTTCGAGCGTTTCAGCGCCTAATTCAGGGCGCTAATTGCAATCATCAGACGGGTGGATTTCCTATCTCCGGTTATTTGCCCCCCAGCCCCCGGCGGCAGAAATGACCCGTCTGATACTATTTCCCATCTTTCGATCAGCATTCTCCTCAAATCTTCAAACGATTTTGTTGAAAAGATCTTGCCCTATTTGACCTCCCTTCCCAAGCTGCCTATGGCACTATTATGGCCCTATTCCTCACCCTTGTTTTACCGCTTTATTTAATTATCGGGCTTGGGGTGATTGCTGGCTTCTTCAAAATTTTGGGTGAAGGCGAAGCAAAGGCGCTGTTGGCTTATGTCTTCTCCTTTGCCATGCCGATTGCGGTTTTCAACTTTTTTATTAATTCTCCCCCCGTGGGGCTGGATATCCTGCCGATGATGGGCGGCTATTTCATTGCCCTGATTTTAATGTTCCCATTCGCCACTTGGGTAGGCTTAAAGCTTCACGCTTATCCGATGCGGGTCGCCGGGGGGCACGCTTTTACGTCGATCTGCGGGAATGCTGTTTTTCTGGGCCTGCCAATCGCGATGGCGATTGAAGGATGGGGACCGCCATTTTTGATGTTAATGGTGGTTGAAGGCATCATCGTCTTTGGCGTCGGCACGGCTTTAATGACATGGCCTGAAAAACAAGCCGCCAAAAATACCTTAGGTCATACCGCCTTTGCCCAACTCTTCGGCAATATTTTCTCTGGCGCAGGCAGAGCTTTGCGCAATCCGATCGTCTTCTCTGCGATTTTGGGGGCCATTTTATCACAATTTCAACCAACCCTTCCCGCGCCTTTATCCATAACTATGGACAAAGTGGGCGCAACGGCAGGCCCAACGGGGCTTTTTGTGATTGGCCTGTCTCTCGCAATGCTGCCGCGAGCATCTTACAAAAGACTCTTGCCGGCCATAACCAGCGTCACGCTCCTAAAACTTGTGATGCTCCCCATTTTAACAGGCGGCATCGTTTGGGTAATGACCGGCGGCAACCCGACGCTGCTTGGTCCCGCCATATTAATGACCGCAATGCCCTCGGCGGTTGCTTCTGTGGTTTATGCCAGCCGATATGAAGTTTTCAACGAAGAGGCCGCAGCTTGTGTGACCGTTGGCACCGCAATTTCTCTTATCACCATCCCTATTATTCTTGCCCTTTTCGGCGGGTAGGTTATCGTCTTCGCAACTGCAATATAAATCGCTGTTTTTGCTAAAAAGACATAAGCGTGAGGAAATGACGATATGGCTACTGTGAAAAAAATTGGGGTGATCGGCGCGGGACAGATGGGCGCAGGCATTTCCCATGTTTTTGCCCTTGGCGGGTATGATGTCCTGCTGAATGACATGAACCCCGATGCCATTACCGCAGCGCGTAGTAAAATTGAAAAAAATATGGGCCGTCAATTGGCCAAAGACCTGATCACGCAAGATGAACTTCAAGCAGGCATGGCGCGAATTGCCGGAACCCCTTCTTTCGATGATCTCGCAGACTGCGACATGGTGATTGAAGCCGCGACCGAAAATGCCGACGTGAAGAAAAAAATCTTCAGCGCTCTATCCAAAATTTTAAAGCCAGAAGGCATCATCGCCACGAATACGTCGTCCATTTCCATCACAGCCCTTGGCGCGGTGACCGATAGGCCAGAAAAATTTATCGGCGTCCATTTTATGAATCCTGTGCCGATTATGCGTCTTGTCGAAATTATTGGCGGTATCGCAACCAGCCAGCAAACTTTTGAAACCGCCAGCAACATTGTGCAAGGCCTCGGCAAAACCACCGCCGTTTCAGAAGACTTCCCCGCTTTCATCGTCAATCGCATTTTGATGCCGATGATTAATGAAGCCATTTACACTTTATATGAAGGCGTCGGCACTGTTTCAGCGATTGATACAGGCATGAAGCTCGGTGCCAACCACCCAATGGGGCCTTTGGAACTTGCGGATTTTATCGGGTTGGATACGTGTCTTTCGATCATGCAAGTGCTGTATGAAGGCTTATCGGATTCAAAATATCGCCCCTGCCCGCTTTTGATTAAATATGTTGAAGCAGGCTGGCTTGGTCGCAAAACAGGCCGTGGATTTTATGATTATTCCGGGGATACGCCAGTACCGACCCGATAGGTCTTCTCTAAAATTGGCGCAGCCTATCGGCCAATAAATCTCTTGATCACAGCGACAAGTGAAATCAACAACATAAACGCAACGACATATCCCAATATATCGTATAGCGAGAGCGTAATAACATCGCGCCATGCTTGTGAGCCGATCTTATTCCATGTGGCAAAAGAAAACCGATCTGGCATTCTCATAACCGAAGCAAGAAGCGATACTATCCCAAAAATCAATACGCCAGAAACACTCCGTCCAAAGAGGTTATTTACATGTTTGAGATTAAGCCCAAGCAAAATGGCGATAATAATGATAAAAGCGAGTTCTTGGGTCGACGCACCTCTAAGGGTTGTCGCCATCGCATTGGACATGTCTGTTAAGATCGTTGTTAGCATGATACCCACCTCAATTTTGATGAATGAATATCGTATCAACGAAAAAAGAAAAGGCCAGCACCTATTATAGACGCTGACCCTTAGCTATATTGAAAATCATATGGCTCTTAATCCGCTACTTTTTCCAAAGCCGTGATCTTGCGTATCGTCTTTTCTTCAAGGCCCTTCATCAGAGCAGTGCCTTTTACATGGATGGTCCACTCACTCGCATAAGTCCGGCCATCAGGGGCGCGCGCGCATTTGACTTTTGTATCAAAGGTTTCAACCTTCGCGATAAACATCGGCTTAAAGGGCTTTGGTGCCGTTAAGGACACTTCCAAAATGGCCGGGTTTTCTTTTGCGATAACGACTGTCCCCACGACCCCTTTCATCAATTTTTCTGAATCCTCATCATCAGGGTCAGGCAAAGGCTTGAAACTATATGTAATCGTATCATTTGTTTCAGACTGAATTGCTGCATCAGTGGGAATATATTTCGCGGTTTGGCTGCACCACAGATTTTTCTCAGCGTTTTTATCAATCCGGCGGACAGCTTTTGCAAACTTCTTTGACCAAGGTTCTTCAGGTGCATTCGACAATTTAACGCGCTCGCCGCGCGGCTTGGACGGGTCTACCCGGCCAGCGGCTTCTATTTTTCGGTCTGCATAGCTCAATGTATAGGCATAAACCGGCCCATCCGTTGGCGCCTTCAAAGCTTGCTCCAAAGGCGTTGGCGACACGGCGGCGCTCGCCAACATATATAAAGAAAGCAACATTCTTAAGTTCCCTTAGTCTTATGAGACTTATTATCTCGCATTTCTGTTATAATACCACAAAACATGCTGAAAATAAGGTCTGACGATTACATTTTCGTGAGCTGCCAAAACCCTTCAGGGGGGGGCTAATCCAAAACTGGCTTGCGGCGCATGGCTTTAACCTCGCCTCGCTTCTTTTTGGCCTCGACGCGCTTCTTCTTCTGGTTGTAGGACATGGGTTTTCGTCGCCTCATCACCGGGGCGATTAATGCTTTTTCAATTAGGGCTTTCAGGCGCTTGCGGGCTTCTTCGCGATTCATTTCCTGTTTGCGATGGGTCATAGCTTTAATGATAATCTCACCATCCTTGGTGAGCCGAGACCCGGCCAGACGCCCTAATCGTGCTTGAACTTGAATGGGCAAATCGCTCGCGCCATCGACCTTAAACCGCAATTGCACCGCGCTGGCGACTTTATTGACGTTCTGGCCGCCCGGTCCGCTTGACCGGATAAAATTCTCTTCAAGATCAGCTTCATCTATTTCAACTGTATCATTAATGCGCATTCCATTATTCCTATTCTGCAGGAAGTTGCGCCTTTGGTGATGCAATTTCTTCGTCCTGATCCCGACATATGGGCCAGAACATCTCATGTTGCCAGCTTTTGGACGCAATATTTTCAATCCCAAATTCATCAGGATAAGTCTGGTTAATCTTTGCCGTCCCAAACACCAAATCCCAAAAAAAAACAGATTGCCGTAATTGCCTTTATAATGGGTCACGTCATCCGTCATATGTTTCCCATGATGCGCCCGGTGCCAATTATACATCCATGGAATTTCATGACACGCCCAGTGCCACCAATATTGCAGCATATCATCTGCAAATATTAAAATAATCAGCATGCCCCACCAAGGCAAATAAGCCAAACTATTCGCCGTTCCCGGAAAAACAAGTTCCCATAACCAAGGCGCAATAAAGATCACCGCTGGATTGATCAATACGAACAAAAGCCAGCAAAATGCCCGCAATCGCTATTTTATAGTCAAATGGTGCTTCCATGGCTCCATGCCCGTTTGAAAAGAGGATGACACATAACTTCGTGAGTTGCACGAGCGCGAGGCAGGGCATAAGCTTACCCTTCAACCATCACGTAAAGGAACAACCATGAAACAGATATCCGTCGCAAAATGGGCCGATCTTCAAGACAGACAGCCCACCTATGCGCTGGTCGCGAATGTAGATCTTGTGGTTGTTCGATATGATAATGAAGTCTCTGTTTTTTATGGCAGATGCCTCCATAGAGGGGCGCTGATGTCTGATGGCCACGTAGACAAAAACGACAATCTGATCTGCGGCGTTCATGATTGGGATTATCGTTTGGATTCCGGCGTTTCCGAATATGAAAACGCTGAGAAATTGCCAAAATTCACTGCTAGCGTGAAGCGCGGCAAAGTCATGGTGGATGAAGATGAGATTAAAGCCTGGGCTGAGAAAAACCCACAACCGTTTAATCGCGATGAATATCTTGGGCTTTATCAAGATACCTCACATGGCACAGCGGAAGAACCGCATAATGGCCTTATTCAGTCTTATGCAAAGAATGGCCTTAAATCCACAGGGCATCACGGCGTCGTAGATGCGATGGGCGTGCCGCGTTCAGAATTGCCAAATTGGGATGATATTCAGTTCCTAACAGCGCAACTAGCCAAAATGCCACTTCTGGATGATGATCCAGTCAGCACACAAACCATTATTGGACCAAAAGCCAAAAAGCCATTGCATTTGGACATTCCTCTCTTCGTTTCAGATATGAGCTTTGGCGCTTTATCAGAACCAGCTAAGATCGCCCTTGCCAGAGGCGCAGACCTTGCTGGCACGGGCATTTGCTCTGGTGAAGGCGGCATGTTGCCGGAAGAGCAAGAGGCTAATGCACGGTATTTTTATGAACTCGCCTCAGGCCGTTTCGGCTTTTCTTGGGACAAGCTCGCAAAAGTGCAAGCGTTTCACTTTAAAGGCGGGCAAGGGGCCAAAACGGGCACGGGTGGTCATTTGCCTGGCGAAAAAGTCGTCGGCAAAATTGCTGAAGTACGCGGCCTTGAGCCCGGCACCCCCGCAATCTCCCCTGCGCGTTTCCCGGATTGGACGAGCACAAAGCAGATCAAAGAATTTGCTGATGAAGTTAAAGAGCGCACAGGCGGCATTCCGATTGGATATAAACTATCTGCGCAACATATAGAGAAAGATATTGCAGCAGCGCTCGAAGTTGGTGTCGATTATATCATCCTTGATGGCCGCGGCGGCGGCACAGGCGCAGCGCCTACCCTATTTAGGGATAACATATCCGTACCCACCATACCAGCGCTCGCCAGAGCGCGGAAATTTCTCGATGAAAATGATCCGAATATCACTTTGGTGATTACTGGCGGACTGCGCACCCCTGCTGATTATGCAAAAGCCTTGGCCTTAGGAGCTGATGCAATCGCACTTTCAAATGTGGCAATGCAAGCCATTGGATGTATTGCCATGCGAGCCTGCCACACGAATAATTGTCCTGTGGGCATTGCCAGCCAAAAACCACACCTTGTTTCGCGCCTTGTTGTCGAAAAATCTGCCCGGCAATTGGAAAACTTTTTCAATGCTTCTGTTGATTTGATGAAAGTTATGGCGCGCGCTTGTGGGCATGATCGCCTAAGCGGCTTCAATATTGATGATCTCACAACATTTGACCAAAATATGGCGGCTTTATCAGGCGTGAGTTATGCAGGGGTTCTTCAACTTACGAATGATGATTTATGATAGAAGAGCATCGCGCAACATCAAACAAGCGGTGATGCATAAATAGCCAGCAAAAATGCGATTTAGCCATGTTTTATCAAGTTTATGCGCCAGCTTTGCCCCTAATGGCGCCGTTAAAAATGTCATGGCAGCAATCACAGCGAATGCGGGGAGGTTCACAAAACCAATAGACCCAAGGGGCAAACCACTGACGCCCTGCCCCGCGAGCATAAAACCTAATGTGCCGGGCACAGCAATCGCCAATCCAAACCCAGCCGCTGTCGCTATAGCTTGATGAATCGTCCGTCCAATGGATGTCAAAACGATCACGGCCATGACACCGCCGCCAATTCCCATTAAACTAGAAGCTGTACCGATGATTAATGTTGATGGTATACGGATTACATTATTCGGTAGAGGCGGAAAACCTTCTCGCTCTGGTGTTGGTTTCAAGGGTCGTAATTTTTGCAGCGCCACAAGGAAAACTGCCACAGCAAAGAATATTGTCAGGCCATCACCGCTAGCATATCGCGCAATAACCGCCCCCAAAATTGCGCCGCAGGCCAGCAACCCCATCCAATTTTTTAATAAAGCGACATCAACCGCGCCATGCTTTTGATGCGCCCGCAAAGACCGAATGGAGGTTATAATGATCGTGGCCAAAGAGGTGCCAACAGCCAGTTTAATCCGTGCGTCTTCTGGCACCCCAAGCTGTCCCGACGCGGCATAGAGCGCAGGTACAATAACCACCCCCCCGCCGATCCCGAATAGGCCACCGAGAAAACCAGCAAAGAGACCAACGGCCAATAATGGCAGAACTAAAAAAAGAAGATCAGCCATTATCCAGCATCCGCCAATTCCAACATCGCATTAAGCGCTTTTTCAACCACAGCGAAAGTTGCATCAGGCTTAGACCCTTCAACGGTCAAAATTTGCCGCCAGCGACGGGCGCCGGGCATGCCATGAAATAAGCCCAACATATGCCGTGTAATTTGCGCCAGCTTTCCGCCTTGCGCCAAATGTGCTTCAATATATCCCTCAATTTGCAAAACAACTTCTTGCCGCGCTTGCAGAACTGGCTCTTGATCAAAAATGATGCGATCAACCTCATGCAAAATCCAAGGCTTTTCATAGGCCGCGCGGCCCAACATCACACCATCGAATTTTTTCAAATGCGTTTCGCTTTGCTCAATCGTCTGTATGCCCCCATTTAAGATAATTGTCAGATTCGGATATGCTTTCTTCACTTCAGCAACAATTCCATAATCCAATGGCGGGATCATCCGGTTTTCTTTTGGGCTTAATCCTTTAAGCCATGCCTTGCGCGCATGCACAATAAAAGTCTCGCAACCTGTGGCAGAGACTTTTTCAACAAACTCAAATAACGCCTCTGCTGGCTCTTGATCATCCACGCCAATGCGAGACTTAACAGTGACGGGCACAGAAACAGCCTCGCGCATTGCCGCAATACACTCCGCTACCAAGTCTGGCTCCTTCATTAGACAAGCGCCAAATGTACCGGATTGCACCCGGTCCGACGGGCACCCCACATTCAAGTTTATTTCATCATAGCCGTAATCCACCCCAATCTTCGCCGCTTCCCGCAGCCGCTTCGGATTACTCCCGCCGATTTGTAACGCAACAGGATGCTCCGCAGGGTCAAATTTTAGCAAATAGTCTCGATCCCCTTGCAAAATCGCCTCACCGACAATCATCTCCGTATAAAGCAATGCATGGCGCGTTATGAGGCGATGGAAATATCGACAATGCCGATCTGTCCAATCGATCATAGGGGCAACGGAAAAACGGTGTGGACTGATCATTCTAACTCGGTATTTTTGCGAGGCGGTTTATAATAACAGACCCTTTCTTAGGCGTAACTGCACCAATTTGCACTAAAAATCGCAGATTTTTGCGCCACTCGGTAAACTTGAAATATGAGCATAATCAGGGGGTTAAATGTGTTCACCAAGGCAGCAATCATCCTTATTCAACTCATACGACTAATATTGCTCCCTTAATATTCATAGAAAATCTGCCAAACCAATAAGTTGCTGAGAAAGAATGGAATTCCCCCTCGCCTTGTTCCATAAGCGAAAATTGTATAGGTTCACTCTATAATGAGACATAGCATCTATAATTTTCGTAGATTGGCATATTAAGGGTGAGACACCATGCGCTTTAATTTGATTATTTTTATTTTGGCTTTTTTTCTCCTAAGTACAGCTTGCACCAATGCGACGGAGCAACAAGAATTTCCAAACCAAATCCCGGTGAAAGAGAAGCTTGAAGATCAAACGACATACTTAAAGAACTGGACATTTGTTGATAAAAGCGCGCCCCATATTATTAGAATGATTAAGCCTGAGAATCCTGTCTTCGATGGAGCGCTTTTGTGGCATGGGTATATAGAAACACAAACCGAGAAAGACGCAGCCTTCTCCGCCCTCAAAGCGGAAGGGTTCAAGAACCCCAAAATCACATCGATCCGAGAAACGAATGTCGAATTTCTTCGTCGGATCGACCGCCATCCAGAAGCGCGTGCTTTTATTATGGAAGTCGAAGGCAAATTATCCGGTAAACCGGCGCGGGCAAATATATATACCTGGTCCGGAACCGCTCTCGAAAAGTCAGGCAAAAAGACATTAGTCCATGTTTTCATGGCACCTCAGCCAATCTATGAAGCAATGGGAGGATTTGCGGTCAACAGTGTCTATAGTCTGGATGCAATGGTTCCTGCTGATAGTATCATGCTCGAACTTGGTCAATTTTCCCCAGAGAAAGCCACCACTCAGATGGTGCAACTTTTCAATAGTTGGGCAATTACTTATATCGAAACTGATATGGCAATTACACAAATGTTGATGGGGCAAACGATGTCGATGAACCAACAACTCCTCAACAGTATGCAAAGCTATAATAATGCCCTGTCTCAATGCGGCGGGTGGGATTGTAGTATGTCACAGGGCGCTGATGGGACGTGGACTTCTACGCCAGATTAATTCAATCTTGCGATATCAAAAGAGATGGCCCTTGAGATGGTCCGCGTCTATCGCGCCATAAAGAATAAAAATATTGGTTTAGACCAGCTTCACTGAATAAATTTGTCTTTGTCAGGATGATCCGCTTCTGCTTTTACCGTCCAAATACTTGCCGTACCGCTTTGGCTATACGTCAAAGTTACAATAGCGTCAGATTTTGATAGAAAACCAAACAAATTTCGACCATTTTGTTCTAAGTCTTTTTTAGATCTTTTAAATGCAGCAACGCGTTTTGAGAAATTCTTTTTCCCAGAAAAACCCTTGTCAACAGAATACCCCAACCCTTCCACAAGTAATTCACATGTATGACGGTCTTCTGATAATCGCAAAGAAACATTGTTAAAACGCGTCGAGTAATAATCAAATTCAGATTGCTTAGGCATATCAACTTTGGTGAGGCCAATTTTTGGCTCTTCTCCATTTGAAAGCGGTTTCACGCAATAAGAAACGACCGCTGCCAGCGCATCCTGATTATCCGCAGCCTTGGAAAAGGGTTGAGCGTTACAAGCCATCAAAATAGTAGCGCTTAAAACACAAAAAACGGTTCTCATTATTTTGTCCTTATCCGTGTTCCTACTTAACTATACTCATGATTGATTTTAATTACTTTGATTGATGGTCGAGCATGGGCGCGGCGAAAATTTAGGCGCCGCATGTGTTAAAAATGATAGGTAGTATTTTAAAAAAGTCTGAAAGATAGATATTGTTTTAGCTTATCACTCTTCTTCGTTAAATGCCATATCTTCTTTGATTCTTACGTTGCCTAAGCCTGATCTTCTCAATCAACACATCTATCAAAGTAGCAGCCACCATATCAAGAAAATCTGCCGCATTTAAATTTCCCTTCGAATTCAAAATAATATATCAATTGGCAATCTAACATATTAGGTTGCAAAGGGTGAACAGATCGAACTTACATAGTCGTCCTATTGCTGAAATGATGCAGCAAGTCCCCGCGATAGTAGATAATAATCTTGTTGAGAAAAGAAAATGAAAATTACAGGTGCAGAAGTTTTTGTTGGTGGCCCGGGAAAGAATTACGTCACCTTAAAAATCATGACCGATCAGGGCATTCATGGTTTAGGCGACGCCACGCTTAATAATCGTGAAACGCTTCCGGCGGCTTATCTCAAAGATTATCTTATCCCCTGTTTGATCGGGATGGATCCGCGCAACAGCGAAGATATCTGGCAGTACTTTTATCTAGGCGCATATTTCCGGCGTGGCCCCATCGCTATGGCCGCTTTTGGGGCGATTGATATGGCGCTCTGGGATATTAAAGGAAAAATCGCCAACCTACCTGTTTATCAACTCCTTGGCGGGAAAAGCCGAGACGGCGCCCTGTTATATGCCCATGCAACTGGCGCAGATGTAGATGATCTTTTAGAATCCATCGACCAATATGTCGCACAAGGCTATAAAGCTGTGCGAGTCCAATGTGGTATCCCCGATATGCCGGAAGGCGGTTACGCTATTCCTGAAAAAGGACAGCACAATGATCAATTCATCACAAAATTCACAGGCGATGTTCCGAAACTAGAAATTTGGGATACGGAAAAATATTTAAAATATATGCCTACCGTGTTCGAAAAAATTCGAGAGCGATTTGGCGATGATTTGAAAATACTACACGATGTTCACCACAGATTATTACCAAGAGAAGCAGCGGCCTTTGGCAAGGAAATTGAGAAATACAACCTTTTCTGGCTCGAAGATCCAACCCCAGCGGATGATCAATCCGCATTAAAATTAATCAGACAACACACAACCGTGCCAATTGCCATTGGTGAAGTTTTTAATTCCCTTTGGGATTGCAAACAGATGATTGAAAATGAATGGTTAGATTATATTCGCGTCGCTGTGACATATGCGGGTGGCATTACGCATGTTAGACGGATTGTTGATTTGGCTGCCATGCATCATGTAAAAACCGGGTTTCATGGCGCACCCAGTCATTCACCCATTTCCATGGCGGCTCAAGCGCATATAAATGCATGGGCCCCCAATTTTGGGATTCAAGAATATTTAGTCTTGGGCACAAAGGAATGTGACGCCCTCTTCCCATCAGATCATGTTTGCAAGGACGGCAATTTTTATGTCAGCGACGCGCCCGGCTTAGGGGTAGACTTTGATGAAAAAGAAGTAAAAAAATACACATATGAACGCGGCTTTCACCCTGTTGTGCGCTTGGAAGATGGCACAATGTGGAACTACTAGAAAGATAAGGTAGTAGAATAATGACTACAAAATTAAAAGTATTGGTATACGGAACAGGGTTTGCAGGGCAAGGTCATGCTGAAGCTTTTAGAAACGCTGGCACAGAAGTTGTGGGCATGGTCGGCAGAACGGAAAGTGTTTTGCAAGATGTCGCGGCAAAAATGAATATTCCCTATACGTCAACAGATTGGCAAAAAGCCTTGGCCGATTGCCAGCCAAATATTGTGTCAATCGCAACGCCAGGTGGCGCACATTACGAGCCGATCAAACAAGCCATTTCTGCAGGTGCTCATATTTTTTGCGACAAACCACTCACAGCAGAAGGCAACACCGCAACCGAGCTATATGAATTATCCAGCAAAAAAGGCATCAAAACCGCTTTCGCCGCAAGCTTTCGATATATGCCAGAAGTTTTGCACGCCAAACGTTTGGTCGCAGAGGGTGCCATTGGCGAGCCATTGGAAGTTGAATGCGTTTCTCATTTTAATTTGGAACGGGACATTCCCTTTGGATGGTCACATCGGAAAGAAGATGGCGGCGGGCGATTGAATAACAATTTTACCCACAAACTCTCTATCGTGACCTCAGTGATAGGCGAAAAGATCCTATCCATTATGGGCGAAGTCCGCGACGATCTCGGCAAAGCCCCAATTGTTGAAGGTGTTCATAATTTCAAAACCAGACGTGAGCATATTCCCGATGATCTCAATGACCCCACTTTGAAATGGGGCGAGTCTAATGTGGAATGGTCCTATACGGTCTTGGCGCAATTAGAGAGCCCCCTTGCAACAAAACCTGTCTCTGTTACCTTTAGACATGGTGGTCTTCACCCACGTTTTAACGAAGATTATATTGCGTTTTATGGCAGCAAAGGCACGATATATATCAAAGGCCATTATGGCAGTGGGCCGCTTTATTTATATGGCGCGACCAAAGCTTGGGAAGAAATTAAATTACCAGATGATATTGCCGCTGATATACCCGATATTAAAGGGGATACGGAACGGAATTGGCAATATCTTATCCGCGAATTGGTCAAGGATATAAAGGGTGAAGCTGTTGCCTCCTATCAATCGTTTAAAGAGGGCAGTCAATATCAACAGTTAATCGATATTATCCGCCAAAACGATCATTGGGTTGATGTTAGCCATTTGCAATAAGAGATAAGTGCATGAATTATGATTACCTTGTTATTGCAGGATATTTTTGTCTGATCTTGGGGATCGGTTTTACCTTCAAAAAATTGGCTGCCAAATCTACCAGTGATTATTTTAGAGGCGGCGGCAGAATGTTATGGTGGATGGTTGGGTCAACCGCTTTCATGATGCAATTCTCCGCTTGGACCTTTACAGGTGCAGCGGGCAAAGCCTTTACTGATGGCTTCGCCGTATGCCTCGTCTTTTTTGCAAATACATTTTCTTATTTTTGCGGTTGGGCTTTCTTCGCCCATCGCTTCCGGCAAATGCGTGTAGACACCCCGACAGAAGCCATCCGGCGGCGCTTTGGCCCGCAAAATGAGCTGTTTTTTTCTTGCGCTCTGATTATTTTTAGCCTGATTAATGCAGGTATTTGGTTGAATGCGCTTGGCGTTTTTTCAAGCGCCGTTTTTGAAGCAGATATAAACCTCACCATTATTATTATTGGCCTTGCCGTGTTGTTTATTTCAGTGCTCGCGGGGGCTTGGGGCGTTGTGGCTTCAGATTTTGTGCAAACGCTTGTGGTTGCGACTGTCTCTGTGGCTTGCGCTATTGTCGCGCTGGTGAAGGTTGGTGGGCCGGTCGAACTGGTCACGAATTTCCCGACTGACTTTGTTATGGGACCAGATATGAATTATGGTCTTCTTTTGGTGGGCACATTTGTTTTCTTTTTGGCAAAACAGTTGATCACCATCATGAACCTCCACGATTCATTCAGGTTTTTGAATGCCAAAGATTCCGTCAATGCCCGAAAGGCAGCCTTGTTTGCAATGGCGTTAATGGGCGTTGGTAGTTTAATCTGGTTTATTCCCCCATGGGCATCGGCCATTTTATACCCGGATGCGGCAGCAGCATATCCTGAGCTTGGCAATAAGGCAGCTGATGCTGTTTACTTAGTCTTTGCGCGCAATGCCATGCCCGTTGGTACCGTCGGTTTATTATTAGCCGGTTTATTTGCGGCCTCTATGTCTTCTATGGATTCCGCTTTGAATAAAAATTCTGGTATTTTTGTCCGTAGTATTTATCAACCCTTCTTGGCCAAACGGAACAAAGAGGTTAGCGATGTTCACTTACTTACTTTAGGCAAAGTTTTGAGCTTCTTTAGCGGTATCGTGGTTATCATCATGGCGCTTTATTTCAAATCTCTCAAAGAACTTAGCCTGTTTGACTTAATGATGTCGCTCTCTGCTATGATCCAGGTACCGATTTTGGTGCCCCTAATCCTTGGGGTTATCGTCAAAAAAACACCGACTTGGGCTCCATGGGTTACCGTTTTGCTCGGTCTCTTTGTCTCTTGGTTTATGAGCAATGTGCTCACATCAGCCGTCGTCGCAGACTGGATGGGGTTAGAGCCTTTCACCAGCCGCGAAGCACAAGATATGACCCTCATCCTAACCATCAGTGCACAAGTTTTTATCACCGGTGGCTTTTTCTGTTTAACTTCTCTTCTTTATCGAGAAAAATCTGATCCTAATTTGCAAAGTAGACAAAGCTTCTTCAAGGATTTGGCAACGCCCGTTGTCGCAGGCTTGGAGCAAGATGATTATGACCGCCAACAAAGACAAAAATTAGGGAATATGATCATCTGTATGGGAACTGGAATATTCTTTATGGCTTTAATTCCAAATCCAATTTGGGGACGTCTCATGTTTGTTCTTTGCGCTTTATCTATACTCACAATTGGAACTTTTTTAAGGATCAGCGCGAAGGCGCAATCCAACAATGCCGATGCGTAATCTGAGAGAATAATTATGATATCCATAGTCAAAACATGTTTTGCTCTTTGCATAATCTGGCTGGTCATGGGCTGCGCCTCTGAGACAGAGCCCCAAAAGGTTTCTTTAAGCCACGGGATAGACGCTTCGGCCGGCGGGGATGCGGCTTATATTATTACCATTCAAAATGCGACCTTTTATCTAGAGAAATCTGGAGGCGGTTTGTCCAGCATGATAGATGTTGATGGTGTCGATTGGCTTGGGTTTCATAAAGAAAAAGTCAGTGGCCATAAAGGGGAATATCGCGGGTTTCCAAATGCTGTTCATAAACAAGATGGCAATTACTTCCATGCCATGAATGCGGGTACGGACCCCTCAACCTCTATTGTTGAAATTAATACAAAAGATCATATTCGCATTGTCTTCACCTCTGAAAATGAAAAATGGGAAGGGCAATATGATTTTTACCCTGATCGTCTTGACTTTACGATGAGCAAGGTGAGTCCTGGGTATAAATATTGGGTGCAATATGAAGGCGTGCCCGGCGGGAATATGGACGATACAGATTTTCGATATTCCTCGGCTGATGACATAGCTCACCCGATCAATGACTCATTTATAGGTGATCTGCCTTCCCCAGAATGGATGGCGTTTGGTGATCCAAATTCGCCTCGAATGCTATTTGTGCTGCATCATGAAGACGACTCCCATCCAGATGATTATGTGAGTCGACCTGATATGACCGTTCTTGGTTTTGGTCGTCGCAATAAGGATAAATTTTTAACAACGCCTCAATCTTTTTCTATCGGCTTTGTAGAAAGTGTGGAGTATCTTTCAGTCAAACAAGCGATTGAAGGTGTTGCGTCCTAAGCCGGGTTTTTGAGCCTGCCTAACCGACAGAGATCACATCCCAACATGCCCCCATTGTGTGATAATCTGTTTTGCCCAATGGAGATTTCTTATTATCAATGACCGAACCATCGCGGTTGCGCACGCGGAACCACGCGCCATATTGATGATCCACTAAATATTGCCAGCTCCAATGCCAAATTCGGCGATAGTCTTGGAGATATTTTTTATCATTCGTTGTACGATATAAACGCCACGCCGCGGCGAAGCTTTCTGCCTGTACCCAAAAATATTTTTCACTCGCGCAATAAGTCCCATCAGGCGCAACACCATAGACAATGCCGCCATGCTCTTCATCCCAACCGGATTTCATCGCGAGATCATAAAGCGATTGCGCTTTTTCCACCCATTTTTGATCTGGCCGTTCTCCGTTCAATATAAGTAAGAGTTTGCTCCATTCAGTTTGATGCCCCGGTTGAAACCCCCAAGGCTTATACCGATCATTTGGCGCGTCGATATTATAAGCCATATCCACTTGCCAATCGATGTCATAATGTTCCCAAATTTGCCCGTCAGTTTGTGACGCAAGCTCAAAGGCAAAGCGGTGAGCGAGGCGCTCTGCTCGGTCTAAAAACTTTATATCCCCTGTCGCCTGCCATGCCGCCAGCAAAGCTTCGCACATATGCATATTGGCATTCTGCCCGCGATATGACGATAATTTTTCAAGCGTATTATCCCGCTCATCAGCATAAGCCCCCGCTGCATCATCCCAAAAATAAGTCTCCATAAAGTCATATACTTCATGAAGCGTTTCCAAAGCAGAGCTAATCCCGGCACGGACAGAACTTGCGGCCGCTAGCAACACAAAGGCATGGCCATAAGCCATCACGCGGCTATCCGTAATCGTCTTTTTTTCTAACAGCCAAGCATAATGGCCATTTGGCTGCTTGTGGACGTCTGTCAAAAACGACATGCCCCATTTGGCCCATTTCAAATGTTCGGCCTTGCCATAAAGTCGATACGCAGTTGCATAATTCACAACATAGCGGGCTGACCCGACAAGCTGTCGCGCATCAGGGTCAAAACATTCGCCATTATCGAGAAAGCAGCTATAAAAACCACCTTCGGGAGAGAAGACTCTTGATTCATAAAAGTTCAGCGTTGATTGAATATGCCGCTCAAGAAAATCTACGCTTTCAAAAACAGGATTATTTTCTTCTGTCATATCTAGCCAGCGATCAATCGATACACACCTTGGATGCCAATAAAGGATGTGAATAGCGAGAACAATAAAATAGCCAAAAGAATGACATTGGCGACAATCGTATTTTTATGCTCGCCCATCAAATCTTTTCTATTGCTGAGATAGAATATGCACACCACCGTCATAGGCAGAATAATCGCGTTGAATGCTTGAGAAACGATCATTACCAAAACAGGCCTTGCTCCAAACAAAGGCACCACCAAGCCGAGCAAAGAAATCAGGAACACCATGATCCGATATTTTGGGAGCGTCATATCACGCTCCGCCTCCGTATAATCGGTGATCAACCAAGGCAGCATCAGCACATTTGGAAACTGGGAGGAAACGCCAGCAGCGATGATTCCAATCGCGAAAATAGACGCCGCCAGAGCACCCGCGAGCGGCTCTAACAATTCGATCATCTGCGATGCCCGAGATAACCCAATGCCCTCAACATGCAATGTGCCAGCGGCAGCAGCCATAATGGCCGCACTGATGACAAACATCATGATCACTGCGACCATTGCATCATTTCGCTGTGTCCGAGCGTCCTTCAACGTCCACCCTGCTTCTTTGACAAGTGTCGTGCGAATAATAAACAAACCCGAAAAAACAGTGGTCCCGACCATAGAGGCAATAACGAGCAACGGGCCACTGCTAGAATTAAGAGCAGCTTGCGGCACAGTGGGGATTAAGCCTTTGATGATTTCCACAGGCGGCGGCATCATAATAAAGAAATTGATTAAGAAACAAGCAGACATGATCGCAACAATTACGGCGAGACTACGTTCAAAAAATTGCGTTTTACCATTCCAGAAAATAAAAAATACCAACGCTGAAAAAACAGCAGCGAAATATATGGGAGCGATGCCGCCGTCCACCATTGCCTTAGACCATTCATAGGATATATCGGCGACAATCCCCATCACGCCCATCACGCTACCGCAAACCCCAAGCGTTAAGGCTGCAATAAAATATATCCCAACTGCTGGGTGGATATGTTTTCGAAACGCTTGAAGAGCAGTCTCCCCCGTCACAAGCGTATATCGCCCATAGAGGTTAATCATAAAGAACGTACAAAGACACGAAGCGACAATAGTCCATAATAAAGACATGCCATATTCTGCCCCTGCTTTGGCCATCGCAGTTACGCTGCCTGTGCCCAAATTGAACCCAAGCAGGAAAATGCCCGGCAAAAACAAAGCAAGACCTTTAGCAAATTTTGCCCCAAGCGTTTTTGGCGGAGCCGCCTTTATTTGTGATTTATCTGTCATGAGACATGCCTTTCATAACGTGTCGGGGTTGTTTGAAATTTAGTCTCTATAATCATGCCAAAACGTTCCCATATTTTTGAAAAGTTTATAGCGAAGCTCTCGCCCTGTCTATCAGGTAATAGTCAGGGCAAAGGCAGTCTCATTATATATCGTTGTAAAAAATCTTAGTCTGAGAGTTGAGCCGTGATTTTTTGCTCTTCTAGCGCATCCAATAACCACGCCCTTGCGACGCGCCAATCTCTTTTTACGGTTGATACAGAGCAACCTAAAACACATGCAATCTCTTCCATGGACATTCCGCCATAATATCGCATTTCCACAATGTCACGCCACGACGTATTCATCACTTTTAAGCGCAACAAAGCACTCTCCAAATGGTGGATATCGACATTACCTTGCGCCCCGACAAGGTGCGTTTGCATCGTCACTTTTTGATGATGTCGTTTATTGGCGTTTGTCTTTCGCGCGTGATCAATCAATACACGGCGCATTGTTCTGGCTGAGAGCGCAAGAAAATGTGCCTTGTCTGAAATATCAATTGTTGTTGCACTGACGACCCGCATTACAGCCTCATTCACGAGGTCTCCAGTTGTTAAAGAAATATCGCCTTCGCCGCGAAGCAAATTCGCAGAAATTTTTCGCAATTGCACATATAACAATTCAAATAGCTGGTCCCGCGCCGAAACATTGCCTTCGCGCCATTCCTGCAATAGCAATTCTGCTGAAATATCATCTAGTTCTGTCATGCATTCACCCCTTATCCAGATGGTGCCTCAAAAGAAGAAGCGATGCAATATTGTTATCTCTCGACAAATGTGACCCGATCCGGCAAAATTTTACGCTTATACAAGTATCGCGTATCACATGTCGTTTTTACGACATTTATAATTCGGGGAGGCGAACTTGGTAGCATCATCAGACGATTTAGCCGTGAAGGCCTTGAAATTATTTGAACAATCCCTGGACCATCCGTCAACGGAGCGCGAAATATGGATTCGTCAAAATACAGAGAATAATGAAGCCTTGCGCGCAAAAGCGCTGAGTTATTTAGCCAGAGACGCCGAAGCCGATCAACAATTGCGCACGGGTGGTGCCTTTCACGATACGATTGATGATACTGTTTTACCTGAGAAAATTGGGGCTTACACCATTACAGGGTTGATCGGCAAAGGCGGCATGGGCGCCGTCTATCGCGGCGAGCGAGATCAACAAGACTTTGACCACGAAGTCGCCATAAAAGTGATCCGCCTCGGCGTCATGTCAGAAAAGTTGATTGCGCGTTTTGAAGAGGAAAGACGAACCCTTGCCAGCCTTTCTCACCCTAATATTGCACGGCTATATGATGGCGGGACCCTCTCCAACCATACGCCCTATTTTGTCATGGAATATATTGACGGTTTGCCCATTAGCGAGTGGGCAGACAAAAATGCGTTGTCCTTAGATCAACGTTTGGCCCTTTTTCAATCAACCTGTGAAGCTGTTAGTTACGCACATCAACGTTTGATTGTTCATAGAGATATTACACCGTCTAATGTTTTAGTAGACGGTAATGGAATCGTGAAACTTATCGATTTTGGAATCGCTCGTGATTTTGGGGAGGATCACGAGGCTGGTGACACAGGTCATTCACTTGCCAGTTTAAGTTTCACGCCCGGCTATTCAGCGCCAGAGCGCCAATCTGGCGTTGGGGCGAGCACCTTGTCTGATATTTATTCCCTCGGTAAATTACTGGCCCATTTGGTTGCGCAAAATAATATATCGGATGAACTTCAAGCAATCATTGCAAAAGCGACAAACCCTACCCCGCAAGATCGATATCAAACCGTCAATATGTTGATGAGCGATATTGCCTATAGTCAAAAAGGCTTTCCCGTCTCCGCCTTGCCAGTTTCATCTTTACAGCGTTTTGGCAAATTCATGTCACGTCATAAAGTTGGAACCGGTTTAGCTTTTATAGCGCTAACAGGATTAGTCTCGGCTTTTATATTGACAACCATTCAATACCAACGAGCAGAAGCCGCGCGCATTGAGGCTACACAACGCTTTTCCGAAACCCGTGAACTTACTGGGTTTTTGCTCAACGATCTCGGCGACGATCTTAATGCCTTGCCTGGCACATTACCGATCTATCGCAAAGTAACAGAAGTTTCTTCGGAATATTTAAGCATCCTTGCCGCCGCAGCTGAGGCCGATCCTGAACTTGAGCTGGATTATGCAAAAGGGGCGATGCAGCTTGCACGACTTTTAACCCAAAGTGGCGGACCAAACTTAGGCGAGCCGGAAGAAGGCATTCGGAATTTAGATATAAGTATCGAAATTTTGACGCGCCTTGCCGCAGCAGAGGGCGCTTCAATTGAGGTAAGAAAACTTCTTGCCGATGCGGTGATAGACCGCGCCTATCTGGATCGCTTTTATTTTGATGACTTTGACAAATTAGAACAGGCAATTGCAATTGCCAAACCGATCTATGACAATATCTTATTGGAAGATAGTGAAAATAAACAAGTCCGTACGGCTTTATTGGATATTCGCTTTGAACAATGGATGGCCTCTCTCAAAAACCGTCCGGCGACGCTTGATGCAGAATTACTGCAATTAAAAACAGATTTAGAAGCTGCTTTTTCGGATGATTTGGCAAATGATGATTTCATCATCAGCTATGGCTCATTCCTTTATATCGCTGCCTCTAAAGTGAGTGCTCAATGGGAAGAAAAGGGAAACTTTGTTCCTTTATCAGAGAGCAAAGATTATGAAACATTGCTCGCTTGGGCAGCAGAAGGCTTTGCTATTGTTAAAGATAAATATAAAGCCAACCCTTCCAACCCAGAAGATATGTACACTTATTTCTGGGCACTTGAGTCCTATGTTGCGATCAGCACGATGAAACTTGAATGGCGGTTGACACCTGAAGAGATTGCCGCCCAAATCGTTACACGCCCTTGGCAAAGCCGGGAAAAATCAATCCAGCGTATTCTGGAAAAAGATAAAGAAACAGCCAAAGGCTTGGCATTAGCAAATGAGCTGAAAGAACATTTAGCCGTCTCAGATATATTGCTTGAAAGACTTGAGCCGTTTGACGCTGGAACTTATTCCCACAGCCAAGCTATCTATTCGACTTACAAAAATCGCGCTTTGATCAATGGGCGTTTACTCTATGTTTTTGATGAAGCAGAAGAAAACTTACGTATCGCGACAACTATGCCTGACCAATATCTCGAATTTGATCCTGAGAATGAACGCGTGCGACTTGAAAGTATTTTTCTTCGTACGGCGCTTATAGATTTATTAAAAGAAAAAGAAATTCTTTTTGAGACTGATCATAAAGATGAAATCTGTCAAATCTTGGTTGAAGCTGGTCTCTATGCAGAAAATGGGACATTTGAGGATACAAAGCCAGAAACAGTTGCGAGATATTTGTCCAGAATTGTTGTGCTGCAGGAAGAAAATGAATGCGGCGCATAAAAGTTTGACCCCTTTTTGAGGTTTTTCACGCAGTTACAAATAAGCCTCTCGTTTAAAGGATACATCCATGAGCCGTTTTTTTGTTCCCTTCCCTATGCTCCTGATCTCTGTGATCATTTATAACATCATCGCGATCACGAATGACTCTGCCATCACCGCCTTAGATGCTACCCTTATTCAACTGCCCATGGTTTCTGGCGGGAAATGGATTTTCCGTGTTGGAGATGCGCTATTATTTTTCTCGCTCATCATGCTATCTATTGAAATTATCAAATCCACAAAATCAAGTTCAGCTGCTTTGTTCAATCATGGGTTATCCATGTTGCTCTTGGTTGTTTGTTTGATTCAATTTCTGCTATTTCAGAATTTTGCTACATCAGTTTATTTTCTGATTATGAGTATGATTTTGCTAGATGTCCTTGGCGGCGTTGTTGTCACCACAGTCTCGGCCCGCCGTGATCTTGGTGTTGGGGGCACTCTTTAGAAAGGTCTCCCCATGAGACAGTCCCCTTCTTCCGAAGACTTACCAATCTTCTATGCAATAGGTGATGTTCATGGAGAGGCGCGGCGTTTGCAACGCCTTCATGGCCATATTTTCAAACGACACAAAGAAAAATTTGGCCGTAGAAAGCTCATTCTCATTCATCTCGGTGATTATGTTGACCGGGGGCCAGATAGCTGCGGCGTGATTGAAACAATCATCGCTCTTGAAAAAGAGTGTGATCATCAAATTATTTCCCTTAAAGGAAATCACGAACAACTGTTGCTTGATGCTTTAACGGAAACATCATCTGATGCATTTGATAGTTGGGTGAAAAATGGCGGCGATGAAACGCTTAAAAGCTATCGCCACCATGGGCACGAAACAATCCCGGATCGACACCTTTCATGGCTCAAAGCACTTCCGACAATTTACACAGCGCCGAATAGTCATCTGATCTTTGTCCATGCTGGCATTAATGTAGACACCTACCCCCTTTGCGAAGAAAGGCATCATTTATGGACGAGGTCCAGTCGGTTTTTTGAAACTGATTCCTGGTCAAATCCAGAGCTTGCCCACAAATGCATTATTCACGGACACACGCCCACAGAGGGATTTTTCCCCGATGTGAAAGGTTATCCTCATAAAAGGGTGAATATCGATACTGGCGCAGTCTATGGCGGTCGTTTAACCGCGGCAATCTTTGCGCCTGATGCGCCTGTAGAGTTTTTCTATGCCTAAAAAATATTTATTTTTTTGTGACCCGTTTTCCGTCTTTCCATCGCTGTTACCCATGAGAGGCAACAAAAGGACGAAGAAATGGAAGAGACCCTTGAAGAAACAATAGGTAAAATACCGGATGAGGCATGGCCTCTGATTGATCTCCTGACGAATTTAACGGTCGCATCTGTGGCGTTATGGGCAGCGGTTACAGCCTTTGTCCTTTTTCGGCGTGAAGCATCCAATTTAACGCCGGTCCATGCGACAAAAAAAAATAAAAAAGCGCAACCCGACTTTTTGAAGGTCGATAAAAAGAAACGCAAAGAAGCATTGGCCAAAGGCAGAGGTTTTGAAAAAGATCTTCTAAAACGCGAAAAAAATGAAAGTAAAGCAGCTGAATATGCCCGCCGCGCAGGGCAATCCGCAGGTCAACGGATCGCAGGGCTCATCAGCTTTGTAATGTCGTTTTTCACTTTAGCCACAATGATATATGGCGCAATTTTCCAAGTCTCGCGCATGGGCAAAATGATGCAAGAATACTCAACTCTTGAGCGCATCACCGCAGTTATCCAAGCGCACCCCATCGCCTTCGTCATCGCCTCATTGGTGATCATTTTCCATATTTATCGATTTATCACTGGCCGCAAGTGGCAGCAGGAGCTTTAACTCATGGCATCAACTTCTCTCGTATTGACAGACCCGAACATGCTCGCAGAATTTGTGCGCGAATCTGAATTTAAAGCCATTTTTGAAAAGCGATTTGCAGCTCCGCCAGACCTCGCGGCTCTATTATTTAAAAATGGTGAGCTCATTGATAGCTTTATTGGAGCGCATTTTTCCGTAGGCGGATTGGCAACTTCCCTACAAAGCCTTGTGGGGGGCTCTACCCATATTGCTTTAATGTTAGCGGATTTAAAGCCCTTTCAAGTGCAACTGCCTTTGTCGGCTCTATCTCGTGATCAAGTTGAGATTACGGGTCTTGCCACATTAGAACTACAGCTTAACCCAGAAAAACCGTCTAATATTCTGGGTTTGATGAGCGGTGTCTCTCGCCAGCAATATGATCCTGAGACAGGCGATGTGCCCCTCACGGGCCAAAAAGCCCTCTCTCGCAATAATGTTCTCGACAGAATTGCACCGCATTTTCAAGACTGCATTATCGAAGCGGTGATTGGTCGAATGGATGCCACAGATATTCGGGGGGAAACCGGCCTTCAAGATAAAATCCAAGCTGACATGATGCAGGAAGCAGAACGTATCTGTGGTGATCTGGGCCTCATGGTTCGGGCAGTTTCCGTGGAATGGGCCATGAATGCCGCAGAACGCGCCGCCTTCGAAAAAGCAGAAATTGACCGCCAGCAGGAAGCTTTGGACTATCAGTTAGACTTGCTAAAGCGCGATGTGGCGCGCCAATCTGATGCGGCTGAGTTTCAAATTTCTGCAACCGTTGATATCGAAAAAATAAAAACAGCCAGTACGGATGAATTATCTTTAATGGTACTCAACAGCGAAGTTTCATTTCTCGATGCACGAAACGACGCAACCCGCAGGCAAGAAATGCAAGCCCTGGCTCACGAAATTGAAGTTCTACGAACAGAGCGAGCAGGCCGTATGGAAAATAGTCTTGCAGAAGCAGATCACTTAACAGATTTAACAAAACAGGCCGGACGATTGCGCGCGAGCGAAAGAGAAATTGAACTGCTCGACGCGAAACATCTTGCCGAAATGAAAAAGATAGGCGCATTTTCGGATCTTGAATTGCGCGAACGCAGCGAAAGAATGGAAATTGATCTCGCGCGAATTGCTGCTGAGCAATCGGCCAAAAACCTTCGTAGTTTGATGGATATTGAACAAGGGGGCATGGACCGCGACGCGGATCGAGACATCAAGGTCAATAATGCCACAACGGCAAATGAAATTGCGCGGCAAAAAGCAGAAACAGATAGCCGGACCGCGCAATTGCAAGCAGGCGCCAAAATGACCCCTGAGCAAATCATGGCGATTAATGCAGGTCTTTCAGCTGATGTCGCAGAAGTTTTGAAAGAGCAAGCACGCGCCAATGCAACATCTGGCGGCGACAGTATGGAAATCATGCGCGGTCTGGTTAAAGATGCAGCCGAGGAACGCGAAACGTCTCGTCAACACGAGCTTAATATTCTCAAAGCAGGCATGGCAGGCGCCACTGGTGTAGCGCATGGAGCAGGCGGAAAAACCGGCGGCGATATACCAGCTGATTTAAACGGCGATGCCGCCAAAACAGAATGTCCAAAATGTGGGCGCGCTCTTGCGGCTAAGGCGAATTTTTGTGGCGGCTGCGGCCATAAAATGCGGACATAACTCAATGGCGCATTCTCCTACCCCAATGGCGCTTGCCGCGACCAGACCACCTTGCTGCTATACAACAGCCATGGATATGACAGAGTCATTCTGTACAGATTGCGGCGACCCTCTCATTAGATGTATTGCTTTTGAAGAATGCGGCGGTTTGTTAGGAGATGATGGTTTGTGTACGGTCTGTATTGCCCCAACGATTCAGATCGCGGCAGTGGCAACTCTTGATGCTAAAATTGGTGAAAAAATCGCTCTTCCAATTTTAATTGAAAATATTTCCTCCGTTGGACGACCTCTTTTTGTTACATCGCTCTGGAGCAGAGAAGCCAAAGGAGAATGGCACAAGCAAGACTTGCCTTGGGATCAATTAAAAATCGGCAAAGCACGCCCCGCGACGCTTTTGGCGAATGCTCTCAAAGATGCAGGGGTACACCCTATTGAAATTTTAATCACTGTCTCAAGTCGTTGGAGATGGCGCGAAGAGTGTTTTGCTTTTTCCACAAACTTCACCCTGAATGTTGCAGATGACAAGCAAGAAGCAAGTCCGACCGTAAATATTGGCGGGACAAGCGCCGGGCACGGCAACACGGTTTATATTGCTGGAAACAAAGAAAAATCTTCTCAAAAAAATGTTTCAGAAGCAGATTATTTACTGGCTTTAAACAGAGCCGAAATTGACGAAAGACGATTAGGATTACGTGGTCATTCTGAGACAGGGTTTTCAATTCCCCGCCAAACACAAATTCACTGGCGCGGTTTTATGGAAAACCAAACCCCGAATATTGGCCCTATTCTGACCCCCGACGGTATTTTGGCTATTGGGCGGAGCAAGCCCCTTTCACAGAATGGTCTTGGGGATGTGCGCCTTCTTGCGACAAAGGCAAATGGCGAAATTGATCCTGATATAAGCCGAATGATTTCACGTCGTCATTTTGAACTTTATATTGAATGTGATCGTTTAATGCTCCGTGTCACCTCTAATAATGGACTTCGCATCAACGGTGAAGCTTATGGAGCAGGTAAAACAGTTTGCCTAAATGACAAGGATGAAATTTCTCCCTTGATTGCCTCTCCCGAAGCGCTGCGCTTATCCGTTCATTTTCAAATCGAACATGGCCGCGTCAACCAAGTGACCATGACGCGCTCCACCGCGCCTTAAGAAGGACTAGAAGAATGACATGCTTTAATTGCTATGCCGAAGTTGATGACGATGATCTCTTTTGTGCCGAATGCGGACAAGAATTAGGCGCGCAAAAAAGATCTGAAGCCAAAGCCAGCGCAATGGTCACGCTTGGAGGGCTGGAGACTCTTGATGATACACAGACAGCTCACAAATCAGTTTCAAAAACACCAACACTTGAAAAAGGGACTGTTTTTGCTGATCGCTATGTGATTGAAGACGTCATTGGCCGCGGCGGCATGGGCGTTGTTTATCGCGCTGAGGACAACCTAGCCGCTAAAACTGTTGCGCTTAAATTGATCCGTCCAGAAAGATTGGCTGGGACCAATGCTGTTCAACGGCTCATCAGTGAAGGCATAACCGCAAGAGATATTCGCCATCCAAATGTCATCGCGGTTTATGATGTGGGCGAGTCGAACGGCCAACCCTTTGTATCCATGGAATATTTACCGGGAGATTCCTTGCGGGGGTGGCATCGTAAAAAAATTCAAGCCCGCGAAGATGTCCCATTGCGAGTGGCAGCGCGCATTATCATCGAAATTTTAGACGGGCTCAAAGCGGCACATGATGCAAATGTCATTCACCGGGATCTGAAACCTGATAATATTATTTTGATGGGGGAGCCATCAGAAGAAGCAGCCCCGCTCAAGATTCTTGATTTTGGCATTGCCAGAGCGGTTGGCAGCGCCACAGACAGCAATACCGGCACAGGGCTTGGCACACCGCGTTATATGGCACCTGAACAAATTACCAATCCAGATACAGCGGATGCGTCTTCCGATTTATATTCCCTCTCAATTATTTTTTATGAACTTCTGGTAGATGTCTTGCCACAAGGGCACTGGCAACCTCCTTCTGGGGGAAGATCAGATATTCCTTCTTTAATTGATACACTGATTGAAAAAGGCCTATCCAATCGACCTGGTAACCGTCCACAAACGGCGGCTTCTTATCGGCAAACCCTGATAGACGCTGTTAATATTCAAAATAGTTCTCAAAAGCCAGTTAAGCCTAAATTAATCCCTACACCACAACGACATGATAATGATCAATCCCCATCACCTTTCGTTAAATGGATCAAGATTGGCGCAGCAGTCATTTTAGGCCTCGCTGCCATTGGTTATTTTTTACCTGATGAAGATCCGTGCGAATATTTGACGGGCCGTGAGTATGATGCATGTCGTTATTCAAATTATATTGAGCCACCAGCGCCCGACCCAGACCAAAACTTGACCCCAGATCCAGTGCCAGAAAAAATAGCTGAAGTTGAGCTTGAGCCCGAGCCTATCCCTCAACCCAAACCGAAACCGAAGCCAAAGCCAAAGCCTAAACCACCATTACCGACTTCCCCTTATGCGGCATTGAATGGCGCTTGGGACGATGGCATAGGCACTGTATATGATATCTCTATAGACGCCTCTGGCACATTTCGTGGGTCTGGATATTCAGCAGACGGTGTCGCGCTATCCATCATCGGGCAATTCTCAAATCAAAACGCGACTTATACGCTTAGCGCGCCTTCCTTAGGCATTTCGCTCAACGGTCGTGCGCAATGGGATCGTGGATGCCACATCAATTTCAGCACTTTTGATGTTTATAATCAGGGCATATTCGAGCAAGGCCAAATGCACGTCAATCACGCCCCAGGGGGCCCCTGCCCCTGATCTAAATTCTTCTTAAGTCCTATTTCAATTAAGAACCAACCCTTGAAGGGAAAATCGCATGACCCATGACTGGCAAAATTATAAACTGACCGGCTGTATTTTCGAAACCAACCCAAAACCAGCGCCCACTCTTTCGACACCGTCTATTCAACTTCCAGATCGCGTTGACTTGAGAGTGCATTGCTCCCCGGTGGAAAACCAGTTGCAAACAAATTCTTGCGTTGCAAATGCTGTTGTGGGCGCTTTGGAGTTTCATCAAAAAAAGGCAGGTCTTCCGTTGACGGACCTTTCTCGCCTTTATGTTTATTATAATGCAAGGGCGCTGGCCGGTGCAGAAATGCAAGATGGGGGAAGTTTAATCCATCATGGTATGGCCGCTGTTTTGGCGCATGGCGCATGCGAAGCGCGGATGTGGCCTTTTCAAGAGGCGATGGTCACGACCCGGCCTACGGAAGCTTGCTATAAAGATGCAATGCGCAATGAAGCCGTGCAATTTGCCCGAACCCCTGTTGGTGTTCCGGCGCTCACGGCTCTGTCCCAAGGCCTACCTGTGGTCTTTGGCATGTATGCCCCAAGTGAATATTATCAAATCGCCGCACAAACTGGCGTTATGCCAAAACCCAGCGAAGTTGTTACAACACAGCCTCCTTCCGGCCACGCCATGTTGATAGTCGGATATGATATGACGGAGCAAACATATCTCGTCCGCAATAGTTGGAGCGCAGCATGGGCAGATCAAGGCTATTGCCGTATTCCGTTTGAAACTCTGGAAGCTTGGGGGCCAAGCGACGCCTTCTGGACGATTGGCGCCATTGAGCAAACATCAGGCTTCAGCTTGAGTGGACCGTCAATGCTTGAGTCTATGTCTTCCTTTGGCATCACAACAGAAACACTTGCGGCAGGCCCATCTTCCCTCGGACAATTGCGAACAGATTTGCGCGCTAGCCTTACCAGCGAATTAGAAAGCGCCAAACGCGACTTCAAAGACCGCTTGCGCGGCAAATAAGTTCCAATCTCTTTCTCAGGATATTTCCCTCTAGATCGACATGCATTCTACTAATCCCTCTTATCTTAAGAGGGATTAACGCAGATATTCTTGCTTTTTACGCGTGGAAATGCGACGCTCTGACACCGGTATCAATAACTTGTATAGGCAGAACTTTGCCAGAAATACCTGGAAGGAAACATTTCATGAAGATCAAATCCCCCCTCCTCACGAGCATTTGCGCAGCTGCCATGATGGCCATGCTCCCCGCGACAAGCTCGGCGCAAGACCTCCCAGACATTTTGACGAGTGATGAACATTATCTCCCTGATTTTTCATATGCTGGCTATAAATTCGGCATGGAAGAAGTGCCGGGCGCTTCTGGCAAAGTTATTAATGTCAGCAAATATGGTGCTAAACCAAATGATGGCGTAGATGATACCCAAGGCATTAAAGACGCAATCGCTGCAGCAAATAACGTAAAAGGCGCGGTCACGGTTCGCTTCCATGCTGGCAAATTTATCATTACGGACATTATCGAAGTCACCCGAAGTGATATTGTGCTGCAAGGCTCTGGCCGCAGCGAAGCAGGCACCACTCTCTACTTCCCGCGCCCACTGCGCATGGTGGATGATGGCGGCAAGCTTTCTGAAATTCGCAAATATCTTGTGAAATATGAAAAACGCCAGCGGGACAAAGACGCTAATCTCGATGTCTTGTTTTCAGAATATTCTTGGACATCTGGTTTCATCTGGATCGGGCGTAAAGGTCATCGGTCTTATGCCTATTTGGAAGAATATGATCGGCCTGCTGATCCCTCGCTTTCCACTGGTTTAAATGGCCAACGCGGCAAACGCACCATTAAGGTCACAAACGCGGCGAGCTTTACGCCCGGTCAACGTATTCAAGTGCTCTGGCATAATCGCCAAGGCGAAAACGGCGCATTGGTGCAATCTTTATACAATAATACCGAAGCAAAAGTTGGCTCGCGCCATTGGACATCTCCAGAAAAACCTTTGGTCAAGCAACGCACAGTCGTTGAAAGCGTAAATGGCGACACGATCACCATCGCGGATACATTGCTGCATGATATTAACGCCGACTTGCCAGCCAATTTAACAGCTTGGGCTCCTTTGGAAAATGTCGGTGTTGAAGATTTCAGATTTGAATTTGCTGCCTCCCCATATTTTGGCCACCATGTGGAACAGGGATATAATGGTGTTTATTTGACAGATTCAGCTGATAGTTGGGTCCGCAATCTGACGTTCCTGAACGCAGATAGTGGGATCATTTCTTATGATAGTGCTAATGTAACGATTAGCGATATTCGCTCCATAGGTGATCGCCCCGCGCATTATGCTGTGCATATGGGAAATGTGCATAATTTCCTCGCGGAGCGCGTGCAGGTTTTCAATCCTGTCATCCATTCTTTGACATTTAACACCCAATCAACGCGGTCCGTTTATAAAGATGCAGAAGTCTTTTCCGCTGCCGTGCTTGATCAACATGCTGGGGCAAACCACCAAAATCTCTTTGATAATGTGACGCTTCATATTGATGCTAAGCCCGGCAAGAAACGCGCCTCCTACCCTGTCTTTAACGGTAGTGGCGCTGGTTATTGGCAGCCGGGACATGGCAGCTTCAACACAGCTTGGAACTTGCAGCTCATCGTTGAAAGCGGCGCACCTGGGAACCAGACCGTTCATGTAGAGGGCCTCGCAGAAGGACCAGACGCACGGATCATCGGCCTCTCAGGTAATCGTCCGTTAACGTTGGAATATAACCCGGCACCTTATGTTGAAGATATGAATGTACGCGTTGATATGGTGCCATCTTTATACGAATACCAATTGCAGCAACGCAAAATGGGCAAGTAAGATCCACTATAATTTAGTGCCAAAAGGGCGACCCCTCTTGATGGGTCGCCCTTTTTTTGCTTTTAGAGGGCGGTTTTCTATTGCGCCAGCCTACAGTCGAAATGATGTGGTTCACCCAATAAAAATGGCGAGACTTTCGCCTCGCCATTTTTGATAAAGAAATAGCTTTTGCCTTAACTACCGAAAATATTCGGCAATGTCATAGACAGCGCTGGGAACAAAGTGATCACCAAAAGTGCCACGATCAAGGCGCCGTAGAATGGCCAGATCGTTTTGACCATTTCTTCCACCGTCACATTACCGACCGCCGATCCGACAAACAGAACCGCACCAACAGGCGGGGTTACCAAGCCGATACCAAGGTTCAGGATCATAATAATCCCGAAATGGGTAGGATCGATCCCCACACTCATTGCAACAGGCAATAAGATCGGTGTCATGATGATAATCAGCGGAGACATATCCATAAATGTGCCCAACAAAAGCAGGATCACATTCATCATCAAGAGAATCAGAATCGGATTGTCCGTAACGGACGTAATCAATTCGCCAAGCTGTGTTGGTGTTTTTAAGATCGCCAATGCAAAACTAAAGCCTGTTGCCGCACTAATGATCAACAAAACCATTGCCGTAATTTTAACGGATTGCTTCGCCGCTTCGAGGAACTTTGCCAGCCCCAAGGTGCGATAGACCAAAGCGCCAACAAGGATCGTATAGATCACTGCAATGGCGGAAGATTCTGTTGCGGTGAAGATACCGGATAGAATGCCCCCCAAGATGATGATCGCGGTCATGAGGCCCGGAATCGCCCAGATGAATGATTTTGCCAAAGAGCGCCAGCCGGGGAAAATCCCTTTTTCATAGCCCCGTTTCTTCGCCACCAACCAAGCAACGACCATCAAAGCCATGCCCGTCAAAACACCTGGCACAACGCCCGCTAGGAACAAGTTACCTACAGAAAGACCAATACCACTGGCCGCTGCATAAATAATCATATTGTGAGAGGGGGGAATCAATAGGCCCACAATCGCAGCTGTTGATGTGATATTCGCACCATAATCGGCATCATAACCACGCTCACGCATAAGCGGGTTCAACGCCGCGCCCATCGCAGAAGCACTGGCAATCGCCGAACCGGAGACCGCACCAAACATCATGGAAGCCCCAACAGTCACCTGCCCTAGCCCCCCTTGGGCACGCCCAAAAATGCCATCAGCCACGCGGACCAATCTCTCCGCAATTCCAGCGCGATACATCAGATCACCGGCAAAGACGAAGAATGGAATAGCCATGAGTGAAAAAATGCTCATGCCTGAAGACATCCGCTGCAGCAGAACCACCACGGGAATATCTAGCAAAACGAAAGTAACTAATGTTGCCGCCATCAAAGAAAAGGCAACAGGAACGCCAATTGCGAGCAAAAAAAGCAATAGGCCGAGTAGAACGCTTAACTCCATTGCGGATTTTCCTCTTCTTCGTGATCAACTTTGAAAAAATGCTCTAATAAACGCTCTAGGGCGAACAGCGCGATTAAGGCACCAGCGATTGGAATCACTAAATACACCATGCCGCGGGTCAGAATGAGTGTTGGCACATCATGGGACCACGTTTCGGAAACCAACTGAGCTCCCCAGATCGCCATGGCAGCGCCGCAAAGGCCAACGACAATATTATTGATGGTAATCATCAAAAAGCGCAGTTTGGCGGACACAGCGTTCTCAAGCGCTACAATGCGAATATGAAACCCTTCATAAACACCTGCCGCCGCCGCAAGACACACATACCAAATCATCAATACCAGTGCTGCTTGTTCCGACCAGTTAGGGCTGTCATTCAGCACATACCGACCAAAGACTTGCCATCCTATAATGATGGTCATGACGACCAATCCGATGGCCCCCAAGCCTAACAAAATCCTTGAAAAGAATTTTGTAAATTTTGAAAGAGCTTCCATTCCCTATTGTCTCCAACCATTTTTCAATTCATGAGGCGTCAGCTTTTCAGCATCAAAATAGTCTTGCCCCAGTGCTTGAAATATTATTCAAGGTGAATCCCACTTAGCTTCATTATCAATCACTGTCACCCCATCAACAAAACGATTACGCTGTCATTTGCCAAATTCCCTTACAATTTAAATCTCATAACATCCTATTTTAAAAGCAAAAACAGAGGACAAGAAGCGTTTGCAGTGAATGAATTCCTCATGTACATTGACACCGGTTTCTTTTTGAAGCAACAACGAAAATTCGTTGTTAAAAATGAGGGTTCAAAGGCATGTCGAATACATCAACCATGGCAAAAAAAGAGCGAGAAGCCATTTCATCTTCTCTCGTCAAGGCGCGCCTTGCTTGCGAAGCGTTGGATAATTTTCCAGGCGACCTGCCAACAAGCCTTTCGGAAGCTTACGCTATTCAAGAAATCTCCATTGCAAGTTGGCCAGACAAAATTGTGGGCTGGAAAATTGGCGGTATCCCGCCTCAGTTTCTGGATCAATATGACGAAGTGCGGTTGACGGGGCCGATTTACGAAAAGTCTGTGAAGACCATTTCTGATGATGAAGTCCAAATGCCCGTATTTAAAGACGGTTTCGCGGCTGTCGAAGCAGAATTTGTGATTAAAGTGGGTCAAGATATTCCGCCAAATACCCTTAAGGGGGACGATGATGCTGTCTTGGATATGATTGAAGCCATTCATATCGGCGTTGAAATTGCCAGTAGCCCGATGGCTGAAGTCAATAATCTGGGCCCGATGTGCATCATTAGCGACAATGGCAATAATGCTGGGCTAATTCTTGGCCCTGAAGTGAAAGATTGGCGCACCAAACCGTTTGAAGACATGCCAGTGCGTGTGGATATTGAAGGCAAGACAGTCGGCGATGCCAATGGCGCCGGTATTCCCGGTGGACCTCTTGGAGCGTTTCGCTTCCTGGTCGATCATTTTACCAAAAGAGGCAGAACCATCCAAAAGGGCAGTTTGATTTCAACAGGTGCCGTCACGGGTGTTCACCAATCCTATATCGGGGAATCATCTATTCTGGATTTTGGGGTCTATGGCAAATTCTTGGTAAAATTAGTCCCCGCAAAAGCTCAGTAGGCCTCCTGTCTGGCACCTATGACCTTTTGAATGGTCGCCCTTTTTGATGACACGGAGACACGGCTTTTCGTGCCGAAGCGAAAAAAAAATGAAAAAGGCTACGATCTGAATATATGTCCAATAGAAAAAGCGCCATAACAGAAATTGATTCAGATGCGATTGACAAATTCTTGAAGAATTTGGGAGATCGCAAAAAACCAACCATCAATGATGTGGCGCATTTTTCTCACGTTTCCAAAAAAACCGTCTCCCGCGTCATCAATGGATCAACCATGGTGCGGGAAAACACCCGCGACCAAGTAAATGCAGTTATTGATCAAATAGGCTTTGTGCCAGACCCCCAAGCCAGAGGGCTCGCATTTCGTCATTCATTTTTGATTGGGCTAATCTACGATAATCCAAACCCGCAATATGTTGTCAATATTCAAGAAGGCATTCTGGAAGCTTTAAGTGGAACGGAATTTGAACTCGCGGTTCACAAATGTAGCCGGACCGATCCAAAGCTCATTCAAGAGGCTTTGCGATTTGTTGAGCGGCAAAAACTATATGGTGTCGTTTTAACGCCCTCAATTTCAGAACATGATGATCTGGCAGATGCTTTGCGCGAAACCGATTGCAAATTTATTCGTATTGCTTCCGTCAAACTTGATGAGCAAAAACATATGCTCACGTCAAATGATGTAACGGGTGGATTAGCCGCCGCTAATTATCTTGTTGAACTTGGCCACACAAAAATTGCCTATATATCAGGCGCCCCTGATTTTAGATCTTCGAGCGAGCGTCGTGAAGGTTTTGAAGCGGGTCTTGCAGAAGCAAATCTACAACTCCAAAGCAAATATGTTGTTGAAGGAGCTTACACATTCGATTCTGGATATCGCGCTGCTGAAAGGCTTTTATCTTTAAAGGATAGACCAACTGCAATTTTTGCTGCCAATGATGAAATGGCCGTGGGGGCCATGCAAGCTGTCCGAGTCCGAGGATTAAAAGTACCTGATGATATTTCGATTGTCGGGTATGATGATCTAAATTTAGCCCCCGCCGTTTGGCCGAAATTGACGACGATACATTCTCCCGTCAAAGAAATAGGCCGTTTAGCGGCAGCCAAATTGATGTCCTTTAGAAATGATACAACCGCCGAAGCGGTTGACGAAACAGAACCTTGGTTGGTGATACGAGATTCCGCCGCACCGCCCAAATAATACACACCAAACAATTCCCTTCCTTAAAAACAGTCCGTATAGGTCTTTTAAATCCCTTTATATCTTACATTTGTTAGGAAAAATCATGACTAATCCATTCGATCTTTCAGGTAAAACAGCCCTGGTCACAGGTGCAAATACTGGCCTTGGCCAGGGTATGGCAGTATCTTTAGCCGAAGCTGGCGCAGATATCGTTGCCATTGGCCGCTCTTCCGCCGCCGACACGGCCAAAGCTGTCGCCGCAACAGGCCGCAAGTTTTTTGAAGTCAAAGGCGACCTTTCAGACAAAGACGGGTTGGAGGATCTCTTCAAGAAAGCTGTGGCGCAAACGGGGGCAGTTGATATTTTGGTTAATAATGCCGGGATCATCAAACGAAATGATGCAATCGATTTTACGGCGGAAGATTGGGACTCCGTCATGGATGTGAACATCCGCGCGACATTCTTCCTCTGCCAATATTTCGCCCGCCACGTAACGAGCGATAATAGACAAGGTAAAATCATCAATATCGCTTCCATGCTGTCTTACCAAGGCGGTATTAGAGTGGCTTCTTACACAGCTTCAAAAAGCGGCGTGATGGGCCTAACCCGTCTTCTTGCCAATGAGTGGGCAAATAAGGGGATCAATACAAACGCAATTGCCCCCGGATATTTCGCCACAAACAATACAGCTGCTCTGCAAGCGGATGAAAAGCGTAATACTGAAATCCTTGGGCGTATTCCCGCAGGGCGTTGGGGCAACCCGACAGATCTTGGCGGTGCCGCGGTTTTCCTTGCTTCGTCGGCTTCTGATTATGTGCAAGGCATTACATTGCCTGTCGATGGCGGCTGGCTCGCCCGATAAGATATCTATATAAAAAGGGGAAAGACATTTTAAAATGCCTTTCCCCTTTTCACTCATAAGCTAATGATAGTGTCATCAACCCTTAAGCAAGAACGCTTTTGATATAATCAATAATGTCTTTATCCTGCGCATTTTCAAAGAAATATTCTTGGAAGCGATCTCCAGCGATGGCTGCTTTTAGCAAGTCTTGATCAAGACCTTTCAAAACAGAAACCATATCGTGACAGGCTACGGCCTTAACATCTTTCAAGATGTTACGATTTTTCGCCATAATTTCGGCGCGTTCTTTTGGATATCCAAGACCGCTTTCGCCATCGAATAATTTTGCGTAGCAATCTTGCAAGTTCAATTCAGCTGCCCAGCCAAAACCCTTGGCATAAGGCATCGAAATCGCATTACCATCATTAATCTGTGCAAAAAGAAATGCATCTGTTGGGTCAATCACAAGACCACAAAATACACCTGGCATTGAATTACAAGCCAGCATAGAGCCCATTCCGGTGCCACAGCCCGTAACCACAAAGTCAGCCGCTTTTGAGTTCAGCAAAATGCCCGTCAAAATACCATTCATAACATAAGTCAGAGAGGCTTTATCATCAGCACCATACATACCGTAATGGTGCACCGTATGACCAAGAGGCTCTGCAACGCTTGTAAGAGCATTGTGAATCACGTCGCTTTTGGCAGCTTGACTATTTTCAACAATAAGGGCGATTTTCATAAAATATCCTATCGAGATGGTTGTGCACATCGGCAAAGAAGCGCGAGGGTTTTTCTGGATGACAGCTGGTGTCCTCTGGAAAACTAATACCGCTTAGAAGCAATAATGTCCACCGGTGTCAATACCCTCTTTCCAGCGCAAAACGAATAGTGGCCACCCCCGAAAAACTCAATGGCGGTAACAATTTATGTGTAAGTATAAGAAGATATGGCGCACCGGGGATGCTTTTCTCGATATTTTCATTGCTGAACATAATTGAACATTCCCCAGTACCATTAAAGAGTCTTTGAAATTTTTGCACATCAAGGCTGAACATAGCTTTTCACCATTTTTCATGTTAAAGGGTGGTTCTAAAGGTGGTTCAATAGTTCGATTCAAAAGGTGGTTTGGTGCAACACAACACTCTCAATACCATGAAAGCAAAATCGCTCGACGCTGGAAAATATAATGATGGGCAAGGGTTGTGGTTGCACAAAAGGAGTAAAGGTCATGGGCGATGGTTTTTGCGCATTGTAGTTGGTGGCAAGCGCCGCGAGATGGGGCTTGGCCCGTGGCCTGATGTTTCCATTGCTGAAGCCCGTGAAAATGCGGCCCTCGCCCGAAAACAGGTGCGGTCTGGCCTTGATCCGGTCTTCGAAAGACAAAAAAGCCGCAAACAGCAAAATCGCTTATCAATTGCAGATGCAATCAATAGCTGTTTTGAAGCACGCAAAGCTGAATTGAAAAACGATGGCAAGGCTGGCGGTTGGTTGTCCCCTCTGACCACGCATGTGCTGCCTCAATACGGTAAGCAAGCCATCGAAGATGTCGATCAACACATATTAAAAGAGATGCTGACCCCTATCTGGCATGAAAAGGCGGATGTGGCGCGAAAGGTTTTGATGAGGATGAACTTGACGCTTACCCACGCCGCTGCTCTTGGTCTTGATGTTGACCTCCAAGCGCCTCTGAAAGCCAGAGCGCTACTTGGGAAACAACGCCACGAAACGAAACATGTACCCTCCCTTCCCTACAAAGAAGTCCCAACATTTTATCAGCACATTTGCAACAGCGCGTCGACTTCTTGCCTCGCCCTCCGACTGATTATCTTAACGGTATCGCGAACGAGTGAAGTACGCTTCTTAACCCTAGATGAAATTCACGGTGATGTTTGGATTTTGCCCGCAAAGAGAACGAAAACCAACCGAGAGCATCGTATTCCTCTCACCACCGAAGCGCTGAAAGTGATAGAAATCGCTCAACAGCAATCCACATCCAATTATTTGTTTCCTTCTCCAACTGGAAAGGCGATGTCAAATATGGCCATGGCTCAGTATATGAAAAGACAAAATCTAGAGGCCCGACCCCACGGCTTTAGAGCTTCTTTCCGTACATGGGCAGAAGAGCAAACTGATGCGGAACACGCCGTCATGGAATCTTGTTTAGGGCATGTGGTAGATAAAGGTGTGATCGGGGCGTATCAACGTGGCGATAGATTGGAAAAAAGAAGTACATTGCTTCAAAAATGGCAAGAATATCTGATTTTTAATCAATAGGTCCACGGTTCACGTCTGTGTGGGGCACCAGAAAATTCAATGACTTAGTGGAAATCATGGTTTAGCTTAAGCTCGTTTTAGGCTCGAATAAATTCTCGTTATGGTAAATTTGCTATCATTTTGCCCTTGAATGATTAATTACTATACATAAATGAACATAAGTTAAGCTTTATGGGCAGCGTGAAATGAATAATGAAAAGTTAATTCCGGCAGTTAAGTTATTCACCAGTTCAATCGAATTCCGAGCTTCACGTTTCCGTATGTCATTTGATGCAGGTAACGGAATACCAATCTGGAATTCGAAAAATGTGTCGGATAATAGTGTGCAAATTTCGACTTTTGAGGTTTCTTCTGGAGGAGGGAAGACAACACTAGCGTCGGAATTGTACGCTTTTTTGAATCCTGAAAAAAGGGAAAAACTGCATTTCGGATTTGATCCACCCATAATCAGTTTAAAGCGCTCTGTAGCGATGATTCCCCAGAAATTTGATATTATTC
>CALLVA010000071.1 GCA_938010655.1 uncultured Parvularculaceae bacterium
CCATTGGATCGCGACAATCGTAAAGCCCCATGCATCCTGATATTCGCCAGCATTGACAACTTTACCATCTTTCACAGCCGCTTCATATTCTTCATCAATCGCATCTAACAAATATGCGATTATCTCTTTCGGCTCGCCGCCTGCTTTTATCACGACTTCTGACAAATTCATTTCAGCGGCAATTAAGTCTGTTTCAATTTCTTTCGCAGCTTTGCCTTCTTCTAAGGCTTCTGAAACGCGCTCAAACACAGCTGCATCAAACCCAAGTTCAGCAAGCCCGGCGCGCTCTGCGGCGTGAGTTTCTGACACGGGATGCAGCAAATGTTGCGAGGCCATTTCCGGTTCGCCAGCACGATAAAGCGCTAGGCCAGCTTCGACATGGCCCGACATAAACGCCAATCGCTTTTCAATCGGCAGGGTCGACATTTCACTATGTTTCATTTTTTCAGCAGCCATTTTTTCAGACTGAGAAGATGTCGGCTCGCCGCAAGCAACGGCGAGAGACAGCGGGAGCAACAAGGCTAGAAGGGCGCGTTTTTTCATAACCTCAAAATAGCGCCTTCCCATCTTGCTTGCAAGCCATTCGCAAAAAGGAGATCCCTGGTTGAGGTCACGGCAGAGGTCACTGGCTTGTGAGATGACAGTGAAGTCCAGGCGCGGCATGGTCAATAAGAAGCCTATTGCCATAAGGAGTTTTGATATGCGCTTATTGATGAGTTTTATCGCTTTGTTTTTCGCTGCTGCGACGCCGATATCTGCAGACGAGGGGGTAAGCAAACAACCTGTTTTGCTTGAACTATTCACCTCTCAATCCTGTTATTCCTGTCCGCCTGCCGAAGCGCTTTTGGCAACCCTTGCGGACCGGGAAGATTTAGTCGTTCTGGAATGGCATGTGGATTATTGGGATGAGCTGGTTTACGGTGCCGCTGGTAAATGGAAAGACCCTTTTTCCTCTCGTCAGTGGACGGAGCGACAACGAAATTATAATCAAAAATTATTGGGCAAGCGCTCTGCCTATACGCCGCAGATTGTTGTGAACGGACAGCTGGAAGGCAATGGCGCGAAAAAGCAACTCGTCAATAAATTTATAAAAACAGCCGATAAACTTCCGGCAACCATCTCCATTGATCAAAACCAAGAGTTGCGGGCGAAAATTAAGTCTGCCTCTACAGTGGATGTCTGGCAGGTGACGTATCTTGATCGACAGACCACCAAGGTTAAACGCGGCGAAAACAAAGGGAAGACCCTGACCAGCCGACATATCGTTCGGGATTTGGCAAAACTGGGAGCGGTCGATAAGACAGGAACAGTTGCCTTGCAAAAACCTGCAACTGGCGATGGCTGTGTTGTCTTGGTCACGGCGCAAGGCTCTGGTGATTTGCTCGGCGCCATGGATTGCGGTGTCTAAACAGAGCGATTGACGCCTTCCCATAAACATCTTTCCCCAAACGGGCCTTATGGCCCGTTTTTCCTTGCCATTTCAGCTTTAGAGTCTCATTGTCCGCGCGGTTTTAACCCCCAGGAACACTGAATCACGGGATTTTACACAATGGCAGATGTATCGGTAATCGGCGCTCAATGGGGCGATGAAGGCAAAGGCAAACTGGTTGATTGGCTCTCGGCAAAAGCAGATGTGGTCGTCCGGTTTCAAGGGGGCCACAATGCGGGCCATACGCTCGTTATTGACGGCAAAGTCTACAAACTCTCGCTCCTCCCATCTGGCATTGTGCGGGATGGCAAGGTCTCGATTATCGGCAATGGCGTTGTTGTTGATCCATGGGCGCTGGCGGCGGAAATCAAAAAGCTGAAAGGCCAAGGCGTGCATATCACGCCAGTAAATTTGCTTATTGCGGAAAACGCGCCGTTGATTCTCCCCCTCCATGGCGAATTAGATACTATTCGCGAAGGGGCGGCGAAAGATGCGGATAAAATCGGCACGACAAAACGGGGCATTGGCCCAGCTTATGAAGATAAAGTTGGTCGCCGAGCGATTCGGATCATCGACCTTGCACACCCGGAAACATTGGCTGCAAAAGTAAACGTATTGCTGAACCACCATAATGCGCTGCGCCGGGGGCTTGGCGTTGCGGAGATTGCGGCGGATGAATTGCTGGCGCAATTAAAAGAAATTTCAAAAGAAGTTCTGCCTTTTGCCGCGCCAGTTTGGAAAGTGCTGCATGATGCGAAAAAAGCAGGCAAGCGGATCTTGTTCGAAGGTGCGCAAGGCGTTTTGTTGGATGTTGATCACGGGACCTATCCTTTTGTGACGTCCTCGAACACCGTCGCTGGCCAAGCGGCGGCGGGGTCTGGCTTGGGGCCTGATGCGATTGATTATGTGCTGGGCATTGTGAAAGCCTATACGACGCGGGTTGGCGAGGGACCGTTTCCGACGGAAGATCAAGGCCCGGATGGTCAGATGTTGGGCGAACGCGGCCATGAATTTGGGACAGTGACAGGCCGTCAACGGCGTTGCGGTTGGTTCGATGCCGTTTTGGTTCGTCAAACACTGAAAGTTTCAGGGGTAAGCGGCGTGGCGCTTACGAAGTTGGATGTTTTGGACGGGTTTGAAAAACTCAAAGTCTGCACGGGCTATAAAATTGGCGATGTCGTTTATGATTACTTTCCGGCAGGCCAAGACGCACAGGCGAAAGTGGAGCCGATCTATGAAGAAATGGATGGTTGGAGCGGTTCAACGGCTGGTGCAAGAAGTTGGGCGGATTTGCCGGCAGAAGCGGTCAAATATGTCCGCCGGATTGAAGAACTATTGGAATGCCCAATTGCTTTGGTCAGTACATCTCCAGAGCGCGAAGATGTTATTCTGATGAAAGATCCCTTTGAGGGATAGGCCCTCCCTTTAAAGCTAAAAGGGTCTTCCAGGGATGACGATAGGAAACTGAAACGTGAAATTTTTTGGTCTTAAAAATTGTGATACATGCCGAAAAGCACTGAAAGAGTTGCAGGCAGCTGATATTTCGCCGGATGTGGTTGATGTGCGGGCAGACGGTTTTTCTGAAGAAGATGTTCAGCGGTGGCTTGGCCAAATTGAGGCCGAAAAATTGGTCAATAAGCGCAGCACCACTTGGCGCGAGCTTTCTGAAAGTGAGCGAGAAAAAGCGTCTGGCAATGAGGTCGCGAAACTTCTTGTGACGCATCCAACCTTGGTGAAACGGCCCGTTATCGAGCATCAAAACGCGATCAGCATTGGGTGGACGCCCGCTGTAAAAGAGAGTTTGGGGCTTTAGCTTGATTTTTTAGCTTTGCCTTGTGGGTCCACAATGGCGAGAATTCGTTCAATATCTTTTCGAGCATCCGCATACCCCATATCAATCAAATCGCACACATAGTCTCTTTGAAATAAGAGATAGCTTGGCACGACCCAAGGGGCCTTCATGGCACCTATTGATTTAAGCATTGTACGGATTGTTAAAGGAAGGCGGTGGGCGTGTTTCCCAGCAAAAGGACGGACATCTTGGGAAGGACTTATCATCTCAATATCAATAGATTTCAGGTCCATATTAATATCCCCCTCAGCAGAGTCGAGAATTTTATTGACCCTGAGGAGGCGTTCAACATCTGCTTCGAGATTATCGTTGAAAACAATGTCTAAAAGTTGCCCGCCTAAAAAACCAACATTCGGATAGACGTGATCAGAACCATCATCTGGCCATGTCCAATCTAAGTCTTCCGTACCCATCTTCAAGCTTCTCGCGCCAACTACGAAGATTTTGTCCGCGCCAAGATGCACAGCGGGGCTTAAGGGCGCGAGCTGCCGGAGCGCGCCATCCCCAAACCAGGTGCCATTCATTTTTTCTGCGGGAAACACGAGCGGCAATGCAGATGATGCCAGCACATGGTGGTCTGTAATAACACTCGGAATGCCATCTCGCCTGGAGCGATGCCACGGCACGACAGGCACACTGCCATAGTAAAAGGAAACAGATTGGCTTCTTGCATAGGAAGACGCTGTAATCGCGAGGCTTTCAATCACGTCACTATCCAAAATCTTTTGGAGTTGCTTGAAATCCACTTCACGATTGATCAAACGGCGCAGGGGGGTGTTATCAAAAATAGAGGGCGGCGGTTTAAATCCTGCCCAGCCCAAAGGCAGCGCGAGGGACCATTTTCCAATATCCCTCAAAAGAGGCCAAAGTTTCGTCTCATAAATATCCCCCGGTTCCAGAGAGAGCCAGAGCTTGCATAAGCCTTCTATGCCCGCCTTCATATCTTCCGCTCTTGAGGCCAAATATGATGCGTTAATCGCACCGACGGAAACCCCGGTGATAATCTCAAAAGGATTGGTTCCAGCAGGGATTTCTTCTGCGATTGCTTTCAAAACGCCCACTTGATAGGCGCCGCGCGCGCCACCACCGGACAGCACAAGGGCTGTTCTGGGGTGTCTGTTATGTAGCTGATCGTTCAACGCGAAGCTCCTGATTCTTAACCTTTATTTCTAAGCTTGTTTTTCAAAGATGGCTAGATCAAGCAATCCAAGTTTCACAGAAGTGTGATTCAAAGATAGATATTGTGTGGCGAAGAACCGCGTGAACCGCCAGACGCAAAAAAGGCGATGCTTTGAATTGCACCGCCTTTTTAAGATTAGAATATCTGAAGCTTATTCAGAATGGGTCACAGATAGACCAAGTACTTCTTCAACTTTTGTTGGATCACTTTCAATCGACATCAAGCTTTCTACGGTCAAAGGTTGAGCCGGTGCCAGTTCAATATTCAGTGTACCCCCTGTGCCAACATATGCAGCAACAGCTTGAATCATTTGCTGTCCTGAAGGCAAGACGTTACCTAGTTCTGCGCCTGCCATGGGCAACATGCCTGCTGCCATATTGCGAATTTGCTCTGGTGTCATCGCAGCGAACATGGCCAAGTCATTTTGGCCTTCAGGGGCCGTTTGGGCCAGCTCAATGACCAGTGCCAAGACTTTATCAATCCCCCCATTATCTGTAATGGCTAAGTCATAGAAAGAAAGAGTAGAAGCCGCGCTTAGTTGGCTCGACAATTCTTCGTTGACGTCTTCTCCTTGATCAATGAGCTGCGCCAGCAAACCAAAATCAGGCACGGTTGCTGTGACTTTGCTGGTGAGGCGTGTGCTATCATCCACATTGAACATCAGAGTACCGTCCAGCGCGCCGGACTCATCATTCCAGTTCATGACATAGTCAAGGTCCATCACTGGTGCGCTCAGCCCGGTTTTTTCCAAAGCGTTCATTACCCATTGAACTTCTTTGATTTCTTCAAGGTTCATGTCTTCCGTTGCTGAGACATAATCCATCAGGCCGCCAATATTGTAACTGAGGTCTTCAAATTTTAGATCAATTTTCTGTGGCAGAAGCCAACGCCATTCGCTTAGGTCCATATAAGATGACCCTACGGTAGCATACTCAATGTCGCCAAAACTATGTGTTTCATTGGTGGATTTCCAGATGCCAAGGCTCATTAAATCTGAAACTTCTTTGCCGGGCATTTCGCCTCTGGTAAGATAATCTATAGCGGTTGCAAGGTTTAAACCTTCAATGGATTGAAACTCTGTGAAACCAGACATCGAGAATTGGCCCATGTCAGCTTTGCCAGGTTGGCTCATGCCTTCTTCTTCAATTTGAGACATTGGCACGCTCATGTCATAAGCCATGTTTTGCATCATTGAATATTTCAAGTTGCCTCGGTCATATCCATGAGATGCTGACAGCGGCACTTTAAAGGACATGGACATTTGCTCGCCCATCTGAGTCATATCAAATGAGAAATTGGCGTCGTAACTTGCCCAATCGCTATAGCTGACTGATTGTGACCATCCAGCAAACTTTTGCATAATGTGCAATATTTCGATATCGGCATCATCGCCTTCTTTTAAGGATACAGTGTAGGGATGCAGCATTAAGTCAGTTACTACGTTTCTACCGATGCTCATATCGTAATTGTCTAAGGATAGGAGATCTTCAAGATCGTTTTCCGTGCTTGCGCCTTCAGCTTTTGGCTCTTCAAGTAACGCTTCCTCGATAGATTGATCTATCATACCAACAGCCATCCCCATGCTGGCATCGATCATCGGATTCATCAGAGCTTCTAAGCCGTAAATGGCCATTTCAGTCATTTCCAAGCGACCCGCGACTTTCATGGTTGCATCGCGCGGCGTGTTGGCGAGCATACTGACAAAAGCATCTTCCGAACCATCACAAATCGTCAATCCGGCAATGCTTAATCCAGCCTCTGGCAGATCTGCCATGCTGATTTTCATCCCGGAAACAACAGTTGCGCCGCTATTCGCGTCAAACACCGCACTATCATAACTGATCTTCACCGCCTCTGGCACAGACGCCAAAACCTTGTCCATGTCAAAAGCCGTGGCCTCAGAGACATTACAACTTTGATCCTTCAAGGCTTTGAAATAACTGCCATCTTCCATTTTTGCCATAGAGGCTTCGAGCTTTGGTGTGCTCTCGCACGCCGCAAGCAAGCTGACGCTAAGGGCTACAGAAGTGAATAGGTGAATTTTACGCATTGATTTTCCCTCTTAATAATGAACCACTATTATAGAACGAAATTCCAAGTGCATACTAGAGGGAATACCAATCCAGTTTTCCTTGATTTTCCGGCGTAATAAGCTCATATAGAAAGGACCGAGGGGCGCCGTTTTTCTAAGGCTTTCATGTGAAATGTCTTAATGAATGGCCGAGAAGTACCCTTTGAACCTGATCCGGGCAATGCCGGCGTAGGGACGGTTGCTAGCAAGCGCAGGCTTGCTTTGTTGCTTTCCATGCCGCCTTCCGGATTGTTTGATCGGGCCGCAAGGAGAGCCTTTTTGTGAGAGACACTTCCAAGCTTCATAACCTTTTTGGTCGAGTAAGAGTAACAGACCGTCAAGTTAGTGAGTTGGTTGGTTTGGCACATGGCTTAACTGCCGATGATAGGTTTACCCATGATGAGTTAGATTATTTAAGGAAATGGCTGGTTGTAAATATGGAAGCGACCAATAATCCTATTATTTCAAAGTTATATGAAAGAGTTGAAGAGATTTTTAAAGATCAAGATATCAGTAAAGACGAATTGACGGATATGTTTGATACTCTGAGGTCTGTATCTGGAGGTGATTTTGAGCTTGGGGAGTTACAAAAAGCAACCTCACTACCACTATGCGATCCAGTTCCAGTTATAAAATTTCAAGATAAGAGGTTTTGTTTTAGCGGTACTTTTTTGATGGGTACTAGAAAAAACTGTCATCAGAAAGTTGAAGCGCTGGGCGGAACCTTTGGATCATTAACGCAAAAAACGAATTTTTTGGTGGTGGGAACTTATGCCACTGAAAGTTGGATACAATCCTCTTTTGGTCGAAAGATAGAAAAGGCTGTTCAATATCAAGACCGAGGATTACCCATACATATCATCAATGAAACTTCTTTTAGCCAAGCCGCAGCAGCCTGGCCTTTCAGAGAGGCTAATACAAAT
>CALLVA010000072.1 GCA_938010655.1 uncultured Parvularculaceae bacterium
GTTTTTTACGTTTTTCATTTTATTTCTCCTTTTTGGCCGGGTTTGTTTGTCTGATCCGGCGTCTCCATGATTTGAAGATAGGCAAAGAAGCTAAAACGCGCTGTGACGCAAAACACAGGCTAGGCGATTTATGGTTAATCGAGTGAAACCATTCACTCTTTTACGCCCTCATTATATAAAGCCCCATTTACAAGTCTTTTGCCCCGCCTTACATCTCGCTCCATGAGCAATATGACAAAAACCGACATTCTTGAATGTCTCCTCGATGATGCCAAAAAGGCAGGAGCCGAGGCTTGCGATGCGCTGATTTATGACAGCCTTTCCCATTCTGTTTCCGTGCGCCTTGGCGAAGTGGAAGATATTGAGCGTTCTGAAACGCAAGATTTGGGGCTTCGCGTGATGATGGGCAAACGCCAAGCGAGTGTTTCCACGACGGACCATTCCAGAGCCTCTTTGCGGGAAACCGCTGAACGTTGTGTCGCCATGGCGAAAGCGGCACCGGAAGATAAATATTGCGGCTTGGGGCCTAAAGATCGCCTTGCCAAAGGCCCTTTCCCCGATCTTGAATTGCTCGATCAAACTATACCGAGTACGGATGAACTGAAAGAAATGGCACTGGCCTGCGAAGGCGCGGCTTTGGCCGTTAAAGGGGTGACCAATTCGTCTGGCGGCGGCGCTAGTTTTGGATCGGCTTCTGTCTCCTTTGCAACCTCAGACGGCTTTATCGGCGAATCAGATGGCGGAAGCTATTCCGTTTCAGCCTCGGTCATTGCGGGCGAAGGCGAGAAAATGGAAACTGACTATGATTATGATAGCGCAGTATTCTTATCGGATTTAACCGATGCAGCAGAAGTCGGCAAAGGCGCTGGTGAGCGAACCGTTGCCCGGCTTAACCCTGAAAAGATCAAAAGCCAATCAGCCCCGGTGATTTTTGAACAACGCTTGGCCGGGTCTTTATTAGGTCATCTTTCAGGCGCCATTAATGGCGCTTCCATTGCGCGGGGGGTCTCATTTTTGAAAGACAAAATGGGCGAGCAGATTTTTGCTGAAAACATCAATGTGATTGATGATCCGCACAGAAAACGCGGCTTTGGCTCCCGGCCATTTGATGGCGAAGGATTGGCCAATCAACGATTGAATGTGATTGAAAAAGGCGTTCTGACCACATGGTTCACAAATTCTGGCCAAGCGCGGCAACTTGGCATTGAAAGCTCAGCCCGCGCCCGGCGCGGCACAGGCGGCCCGCCCGGCGCAGGCTCCACAAATTTATATCTTGAAAATGGCGAAATCAGCCTCGAAGACATGCTCAAACAAGCACACACAGGACTATACCTCACTTCCTCTTTTGGGCCGCAAGTGAACCCAAACACAGGGGATTATTCTGTTGGCTGTTCAGGCTTCTGGATTGAAAATGGCGTCATTGGCAAACCGGTAAGCGAGATTACGATTGCAGGCAATATCCTCGATATGTTCCGCACGCTCATTCCAGCCAGCGATTTGAAATTTAAAGGCTCCACAAATGCGCCGACCTTAATGATTCCGGAGATGACGATTGCCGGATCATAAAAAGATCACGTCAACACCGAAAAGTTGGGCCACAGACCGCGCCGTCATGAACAAGGCTGTGCGCGCGGCGGGGGCGGTTGTCTTGGAGCGCTATAAGGCAGGGGAAAAAGGCTGGCAAAAAAAAGATAAAAGCCCCGTCTCCGAGGCGGACCATATCGCCAATACGATTTTACGTCAGCATTTGATCGAAGATCATGCCCCCCATTACGGCTTCCTCTCCGAAGAAAGCGCCGATAATCCTGCAAGGCTTGAAGCGAAACGCGTCTGGGTGATCGACCCGATTGATGGCACGAGAGCCTTTTTGAACGGCAAGCCCCATTTTACGGTCTGTGCCGCCCTTATTGAAGATGGATATGCCATTGCTTCAGCGGTTTTTAACCCGGCGACAGATGAATTTTTTGAAGCTGGTTTGGGCGAAGGCGCGAAGCTTAATGGGGCACCAATCGCAGCGAGCAGCTGTTCCGGCCTGACCAATTGTAAAATCATTGGCCACCAACAAATGTTTGCGCATCCTGCCTGGCCGCAAAAATGGCCTGAAATGCAGATTGGCGCGCGCAACTCCACAAATTACCGCATGGCACTGGTTGCGGCGGGCGAATTTGATGCTTGCATGGCGCTTGTGCCCAAAGCGGATTGGGATTCAGCCCCCGGCGCGCTCATTGCACAAGAGGCTGGCGCCATCGTGACAGACCATCTGGGGCGCCCTTTCCGCTATAATCAACCAAAACCTCAACAAGCCAGTCTTGTCTGCGCCGCCGCCACGTTATATGCCGACCTACAAGAGCGCGTGGCGCATCTCCCTGAAACGATACCTCGGCAGGGTGGATCACAACACTAATTTTAAGGAACTCTCCATGAGCGACGATCAGCAATATCTTCACCTCGTCTTTGGCGGTGAACTCGAAAATCTCGAAGATGCTCGGTTTAAGAACCCGGAAGAGCTCGACATTGTCGGAATTTTTCCAAATTATAAATCCGCTGAAAAAGCATGGCGCGGTAAAGCGCAAAGCACTGTCGACAATGCGCATATGCGGTATTTCATTGTGCATCTCCACCGCTTCCTGGACCCGGATGGCGACGGCAAACTCGGATAACGCGCCCTTTCGATGTCCAAAAAATATCTTATGACCCGCGAGGATTTTGCGACCCAAGAGGGCCGCAAACGCGCATGGCGGTCGCTCTATTTTGGCGACCATCATTTCCTGCGCGAGGTCTATGATAATTCCCATGAAATTGCGCCGGGGGTTTGGCGCAGTTTCCAACCCTCGCCAAAGCAAATGAAAAAATGGGCGGTGGCTAAAGGGATCAAGACAGTGATTAACCTTCGCGGCTTGCGCAACTCAGTTGAACAATCCGGCTTTCATTTTTTGGAAGAAGAAGCCGCAGAAGAAAACAACATTAAATTTATCAACTTCCGTGCCTATTCAAGAGAGGCGCCCTCTAAAGAATTCATCTTTGGACTGAGGGATTTGTTTGAGCAAATTGAATATCCGATAATGATGCATTGTAAATCTGGCGCAGACCGCGCTGGAGTTGCGTCGACGCTTTATATGTTTTTGCATGAAGGTGAACATCTTGATGTTGCATTAGAACAACTCAAATTTAAATATGGCCATGTTAAACATGGCAAAACCGGCATCATTGATCACTTTTTTGAGGTGTATAAAGACTATGCCAAAGCCGAAGGCGCAGACCCGACCCAAGCGCATTTCCTGAACTGGGTCGAAAACGTCTATGATGAAAAAGCGGTCAAAGAAAGCTTCAAGCCAACATGGCTTGGAGGATTAATTACAGAGAAAATTTTGCGCCGGGAATAAAGTGCCGGGGTTCTGTTGCCAGGCCCCCGGCGGCCCCGCCTAGTCCTGGAAAGGGACTAGGAGTTTAAAGCGAGTAGCTCAAACCGCACTAGGCAGCCAAAGCGAACTCTTCCGAATTGTTGTCATTTGCAACTATTCTAAAATGATCCAATAACGGAGATCATCCGAATGAAAGTAGAACTTTTACACGTTTGTCGATCCTATTTCGGCCCCGCCACAGCGCACTCACTTTAAAAGCAAATGCGTTCTGGTGGAGCCGCCGGGTACCGCCCCCGGGTCCAAGCCGCTTATTACGAGCACCATTTATCATCATATCTGGCAAGCCAGCATCTTTTATATAAGCGCTTCTGTCTTAAATCGCCAGTGCCAAAGTGATAAGCTTTTGAATATTACAAAGTTTGGAAGTGAAGTCGTTTTTGCTAGACGGAAGACGTCGTTTGCGGCAAATCGACAATATAATGCGAGAGGATCACAGGAAACATGCAGCCATCTGATTTCAAAAAATGGCGAAAAAGCATTGGCCTCTCCCAAAAGGAAGCGGCAACCGCTTTGGGGTTGAAGCGCCGCATGATCCAATATTACGAAAAAGGGGAACGCGACGGCGAAGCGGTGAAAATTCCGCTCACGGTCCGCCTCGCCTGTCATGCGCTCAGCGAAGGCGTGCTGGACTATAAAGGCCCCCACCGCAAAGTGAAAAAAGGCGATATTAAAGACGCCGTGCGCGACCCAAAATCCAAACACCGCAAAAAAGACAAAGATAAAGCCAATTAAGGCTTAGGCCAGAATGGCCTGTAACGCGACCACGCCCACAAGCCACACCGCCACACCGCCCATTAAGACAGGCCCAAAAGGCGGCAGCCATTTTTCAGGTCGGCGGCGGAACTCTGTGAATAAAGAAACAGCGCCGGCCGCGAGCACAATCAAGAAAAGTGATGGCACAATCCACCTGTCCAAATCGCTGCCCGTCGTCGTTTCAGCATAAATCGCATCGACAAATTCAGCCTCTGACACACGCCCTCCATTCACAAGCAGATAGGTCAATCCTGCCAAGACACACATCCCCAACCAAAAAGACGCGCGCACCCAAAATACTGGCGGCGGATTCTCCCCAACATTATAAATAAGTAGCAACAAGACTGAAAGCGTCACAACACTTGTGATTAAAAGCGCTTCCCCAAACCCACTTTCACCGGATTGAAAGGATGCGGCATATAATGCGCCAATCACCACCAAACAAAAGGGCAGCATGAAACGACTAATATACATGAGGCCATAACGGGTCGCCCCTACG
>CALLVA010000073.1 GCA_938010655.1 uncultured Parvularculaceae bacterium
ATGGGTACGTCACCACAAACTTGGCACCGACCAAAGCGAAGACATGTTGGTTTTTGAAGAAGCCGATAATGGCATGTTCCTCTCCATCAGCCTTACTCAAGACGAAAAATATATTTTGATTGAGCCCGGCAATGGCAATCAATCTGAAACATGGTTTGCACCCGCAGATGCACCAGAGACGAAACCCACCCTTATTGAAGCACGTCAACCAGATGTGCAATATGATGTGGAGCATCACGACGGTAAATTCTTTATACGCACAAATATAAATGGTGCCGTAAATTTCAAACTTGCCATCACCGATGTGGCCACTCCGGGAAAAGAACACTGGACAGACTGGTTGCCGCACCGCGCTGAAAACTATCTCATCGGTTTTATCACTTTTAAAGATTTCATTATCTGGGCAGAACGCGTCAACGCCAAGCCACGCATTATGATTTCAGACTATGATGGCAATGCACATGAAATTGCCATGGAGGAAGCCGCGTTTTCCTTAGACCTATTAGGGGCAGAGGAATATGACACTGACACAATACGGTATGGGTATAGCTCTCCAACCCAGCCAGATCAGGTCTTTGATTATATCGTTTCAACCCGCGAAAAAACCTTATTGAAGACGAGTGAAATTCCAAGTGGGCATAATCCCGACCTTTATGTTGTGGAGATGGAAACAGCGATAGCAGACGATGGGGCGGAAATTCCTGTTATGGTGCTCCGTTTAAAAGCGACAAAACGCGATGGGTCTGCCCCTTTAATGCTATATGGCTATGGCAGCTATGGCGCTTATATCGACGATGATTTCTCACCAAATATTCTCTCCCTCGTCGATCGCGGGATGATTTTTGCCTGCGCTCATATTCGGGGCGGCTCCGCAAAAGGACGGCAATGGTATTTGGATGGCAAGCTTAGCAACAAGATGAATACATTCACCGACTTTATTAGTTCAGGCGAGATGCTCATTGAAAAAAGTTATACCGCCAAAGGGAAGATTATTTCCTATGGTGGCTCGGCGGGGGGCTTGCTCGTTGGGGCGGCGGTTAATCTGCGGCCGGATCTTTTTGGCGGTGTCTTGGGAGCCGTTCCTTTTGTTGATGTACTGAATACAATTTCCGATAAAAGCTTACCGCTCACGCCCCCAGAATGGGTAGAATGGGGAGATCCTATTCGCAGCAAGGAAGGGTATGACTGGATTAGCGCTTATTCGCCTTATGACAATATCAAACCGACAGCCTATCCTCCCATAATGGCGACAGGCGGTCTTGCAGATTATCGTGTCACCTATTGGGAACCAGCCAAATGGATCGCTAAATTGCGGGATCAAGCCAAAGGCGGCCCCTTCTTGATGCGGATGAATATGACCGCAGGCCATGGCGGCTCGGCGGCGCGCTTTGAAGCATTGGAAGAACGCGCGCATTTATATGCTTATGCTTTGAAGCTGAGTGCGTTAGATAAAGCAAAGCCTGTTTCTCACAATTGAGAAACAGGCTTTACGGTTTAGTCTATCTATAAGCTTAATATGTTCGGCGCTTACTATCATCGATCTTGAGCCAACGTGTCCGGTGAATGCCAAGCGCATTATCCTCCCAGCCACTAATATGCAGACCCACAAGATTGCGCTGCACGTCAAAGAAGAGAGGCGCATATGGCATATCTGCCAACATCATCGCCTCTGCTTCAGCCATCAACACAGCGCGTTTTTCCAGATCAACCGTCACAGCCGCTTCTGCCATTTTCGCGTCGAATGCGGGGTTGCTATAGCCTGGATAATTCATCTTCCCTGAATTCCCATTCGCAAGGAAAAGAAAGTTTTCGGGGTCATTATAATCCGCAACCCAACCCGCATCTGCGACTTGATAATTTTTAGAGCGATAGTTTGAATAAGCGACCTTTGGATCTTGGCCATTGAGTTCTGCAATCACACCATTTTGTTTCCACATATTTTGCATGGCAACCATGATTGTTTTGCGATCGCCGCTTAAGCGATAAGTAATTGTGAACTTTAAAGGATTGCTTTCATCATATCCTGCTTGCGCCAGTAAATCTTTGGCTGTTGCATTACGCTGTGATTGAGACATCACCGATTCAGGCATTTGAGGAACCTGATCCGCCGGTACATAATTTGAGATACCTGGCGGCACTAAATTATAAGCGGGCACTTGGCCTGCGCGCAGAACATCTTTCACCAAGACATCGCGGTCGATCATCAGGCTTAAGGCGCGGCGAACTCTCGCATCGTCAAAAGGCGCAACCGTTGTATTGAAGGCAACATAAGTTGTGGAGAGATAAGACTCGTTTCGTTTTGTGCCCGGCATCTCCTTATCAATAAACGCAACTTCCTTGATCGGATAACACTGCGTACACGTATTTAAGTCTAATTCCCCCGCCCGGAAACGGCGGAAGGCCGCAGAAACTTCGTCAATGCCATAATAATAAACCGTATCTGCCTCAACATTCGCGGCATCGTAGAATTTGTCATTCTTCACCGCTCTTACATAAGAGTTGGGCCGCCAATCCGTTACAATATAAGGACCATTGCTCACAATATTGCCGGGTTTAATCCAGTCTGCACCAAGCTCTTCCACCTTGTGCTTTGGCACAGGAAAAGATGTGTAATGGGTCAGAAGGGTCTTCAAGAACGGAACAGGGGTTTCTGTTTGAAGTTGCAGAGTTTTATCATCCAGCGCCACAACGCCCAATTCAGCTATTGGTAATTGGCCATTATTGACCTCTTTGGCATTCTTGAAAGAATAAAGAAGTGTCGCATATGGCGCTGCCGTTTCTGGGTTTAAAATACGCTGCCATGAGAAAACGAAATCATGTGCCGTCACGGGCACACCATCTGACCATGTCATATCTTCCCGAATTTTAAATGTATGCGTTAATCCGTCTTCGGACATTTGATAATCAACAGCCGCACCTAATACGGAATTTGCAGCCGCATCTTCTGTATACAGCCCCATAAACATATCACCGACAATGTTGTTTTCCCAAACACCGTTTACCTGATGAGGGTCAAGCGTGTTCGGTTCGCTGCCATTGCCACGGTGGAGAACGATCCCTTCTGCACTGGCTTGGGCTTGCTCACTTTTAGGGGCAGCATCTTTATCGCCGCCGCCACACGCTGCCAGCAGGATAAGGGCAGACGCAGCCAGACAGGCGCGACGCGTCAGAGAGGGGAAAAGGTGGTTCATAGAAAAGCCCTTTTGGTTGATTGAATTGCTTAATCTAAATTTTGAGCTGGAAAACCTAATGTAAAAGTTAGGCGCTTAAAGTAGTCTCTTTACGGATGAAAAAAGGGAGGGTTTTGACCCCCCTTTTGATCATTCATAGTCTGGCTGTTAAAATGGCGTCACAGGCTTCCATTTCTCCGCCCTTATATCCGGTTGCAAAGGCATTCATGCGTTGTTCTGACGTGCCATGGGTAAAACTATCCGGCATGGGGCGCCGGCCTGCATTGCGCTGTAGAGTATCATCCCCAATGGCGTTTGCGGCGGCCAAAGCTTCTTGCAAATCGCCATCTTCAACTTCGCCCATCTTGGCAGAATAATGCGCCCACACACCGGCATAACAATCGGCCTGAAGCTCCATCCGCACTTGCAACGCATTTTTATTGGATGTTGATTGTCCGCGCTTGGCACTTTCAATTTGCGACGCAACGCCTGTGACATTTTGAATATGATGCCCCACTTCATGGGCAATCACATAAGCCACCGCAAAATCACCCTTTGCGCCGAGTTTGTTTTGAAGCTCTTCAAAAAAGGAGGTATCCAGATAAATATCCTGATCCGCAGGACAATAGAATGGCCCCACAGCAGAACTAGCGTTGCCGCAGCCAGCCGTCTGAACACGGCCG
>CALLVA010000074.1 GCA_938010655.1 uncultured Parvularculaceae bacterium
TGGAAGCGTTCTGACGTTCGGTCGGGTCATTGTAGGTTTGAAGTCCCTTGGGATTATCAAGCGCCTGATGCAACAGGCTGACTTCATGTGCTTAGGAAAATACGGGGCTTCGGAGCTGGTTTTGCGAAGCAAAAACATTTGATCCAGTGGATCAAATGTAAGCGTAGAAGGCCACGGCAGTGGCTTTGACCGCTCCTTGCTACATTTTTTTTGCGGCCCAGAGCCCCGCACCCCTGCCAAAACTGCCGGTTTGGACGCACCACACATTACATACTAGAGCGGCCATTCAAGTACGCGCCCGCCCTTCTAAGCTCATTCACGTAGTGAATGAGCGATAAGGCAAAAGGCATTTTCGAAGAAAATGACGAGTGCCGCCCTGACCACCCGGAGCGCAAGCGACCGGACGATGATCCGTGCTCTTTCGACATTTTGGAATATATCGCTGGATTAATCCCGCATCTCTAAACCCATTTCGCGATAACGCGCTGGGTCGTCTCCCCATTTATCTCTGACTTTAACAAAGAGAAAAAGATGTACTGTTGTGCCAAAGAGCTCAGTCATTTCTTCCCGAGCTTGTTGGCCAATAATTTTAACGGTTGCGCCTTTTTGGCCAAGCACAAGTGCTTTTTGACTATCGCGTTCCACATAGATGGTCTGCTCGATGCGAAGGTCTTTTTTCTTGGTGCGAGACCAGCCTTCAGTTTCAACTGTCAGGGAATAGGGTAATTCTTGATGCAAACGGAGAAAGAGTTTTTCTCTGGTAATCTCAGCGGCCATCAACCGATCTGAAATATCGGAGAGCTGATCTTCTGGATAGAGCCACGGACTTTCTGGCATCTTCTCCACTAAATAATCTTGCACGTCTTTTACATCTGTCCCGCGATGAGCTGAAATTAAAAAAGTCTGCTCGAATTGACCATCTTCGTTTAATTTATCGATGACGGCTAATACTTTTTCGCGAGGCATTAAGTCAATCTTGTTCAGTACAAGGACTGCTTTTGCGCTGGCTTCATTCAACCCTTTAATGATACGGTCCGTATCTTCAGCAGCACGACGCGCCGCAGCGTTATCTCTTGTTTCGCCGCCGGTCATTGCCGAAAGATAAGCAGGTGTATCAACCATCAGAAGGCGCACATCGGCGTCTTCTGCGCCTTCCCAAGCAGCCGCGACCATAGCTCGGTCTAAACGACGTCTTGGTTTGAAAATACCGGGCGTGTCCACATAGATGATTTGAGTTTCATCATGGATCGCGACGCCGCGAATGCGCGCTCTTGTGGTTTGCACTTTATGAGTGACGATGGAAACTTTCGCACCGACCATGCGATTGACGAACGTAGATTTGCCAGCATTTGGCGCGCCGAGAACGGCGACGAAGCCCGCTTTGGTAGGCGCTTGATCAGTTGATGTCATTCTTGGTCCAGACTTTTTCGCGCAAGAGAAAGGCTTGCGCTGCGGCCATTTGAGCAGCTCGTTTGGAGCCGCCTTTGCCTTCAATTGGTTTGAAGCCATCAATGGACGCTTTGACGATAAAGGCTGGCTTATGGGCCGGACCTTCATGGGACACAACATCATAATGCGGGGCATCGCCAGTTTTTTGCTGTGCCCATTCTTGAAGAGTTGTTTTTGCATCTCGCCATTTGGTGGCGAGTTGGTCAAAATTTGGAATCCAGAAGCGATTAAACACAATGCGAGCAGCCGTTATGCCGCCATCAATATATAACGCACCGATCAGCGCTTCGCAGACATCCCCCAAAATTGCTTTTTTTTCCCTGCCACCCGCTTGTTCTTCAGCGGCGGACATCCGAATAAACGGACCAACCCCCAACGCTTCAGCAGCTTTAGCGCATGTTTCTTTGCGCACCATGGCATTTAATCGCGGGGCCAGATCACCTTCATCGAGCTTGGGAAAGCGGCGCCATAATTCTTCAGCAACCATCTGGCCGAGAACGCGATCCCCCAAAAATTCCAAGCGCTCCAAATCGCGCACCTTGCCCCCGGCAGACAGGCTCGAATGCGTAACAGCACGCTTCAGCAATGTCAGGTCTTCGAAATTATAGTCCAGCATTCGCTGAAACTGATCTAGGGAGGCATCAGTCATTTTAACTTATTCAACTCTATCAAAAAGGCGACCATAGCGAATCGCGGACGGCCATTTCCATATTTGCCAGATTTTGGATTTATTCCCATCAACAGAAAACGCCACACGGCGCGCTTTGCCAACAAGGGCATCCCTTGGCACAAATTCTACTTGGGGCGTTCGGCTATCTTGAGAATTATCGCGATTGTCACCCATAAAGAAATAATGCCCTTCAGGCACAGTCATAGGACGCGTATTATCATTATCACCTGCATTACCGCGACATTCTTGGATAATAAAACTCTGCCCATCCGGCAAAGTCTCCCGGAAAGTCGCCGCTACAGAGGAGCTACAATCAACGGTCTCATTGCTCAAAAACTCACGTTTGATGGCCTCGCCATTCAGAAAAAGCGTACCGCCTTTCATCTGAACCGTATCGCCCGGCATGCCGATCAATCGTTTAATATAATCCCGATTTCCATGGCGCGCATTTTTGAAAACGATGATTTCACCACGCTCAGGTTCGCGCCCCATCACATGGCCGCGCACATCCATGCGGGTCAGCGGATAGATCAAGGAAGAACGGGAATATCCATAGGTGCCTTTGGAGACGACGATGAAGTCCCCGACCAGTAAATTAGGCTGCATAGAGCCAGACGGTATATTGAAAGGCTGGAAAAAGAAAATGCGAAAAATAACTGTAATAACAACGGCTAAGAAGACGGTCTTGGCAATATCAACGATCTCTTCTTTGGCGGTCATTTTTGGGGCATCATCTTCAAGAGCACTCGCTTTGATACCCTCGCCCGGTTTTGCTTTATTACGAAATGAAAACGCCATTTCTAGTCACCATCTTTCAGTTTTTGTTCGGGACAGCGTAGATGATCACGATAGCCTGTGCCAATGGAAAATCATCGGTTATTGTTAAATGAATGTCAGCCTTGTGCCCATCCGGTGTCAATTCATCAAGCCGCGCTTTCGCCCCGCCCGTCAAGTGGAAGCTTGGTTTACCCCCCGGAAGGTTAACAACCCCCATATCTAGCCAGAAAACACCTTTGCTAAGACCAGTGCCCAAAGCTTTGGCGCAAGCCTCCTTCGCCGCGAATCGTTTCGCATAAGACGCCGCACGGTTGTATCGCTTGTCAGACTTTTGTTGCTCCACCTCTGTGAAAATGCGTTGCACAAATCGATCCCCGAAACGCTCAAGGCTTTTTTCGACCCGGCGAATATCAATCAGGTCATTCCCAAGGCCGATAATCATACAAGGCACCCGGTTCTGGCATCCGCGATCAATTTTTTCATTTCTCGCACTGTTTCATGCAAACCCATAAAGAGCGCTTCGCCCATCATAAAATGGCCGATATTTACCTCGCGAACTTGGCTGATCCCGGCGATATTTTGGACATTTGAAAAGGTCAAACCATGCCCCGCATGAATTTCCAGACCCATCTCAGCCCCAAGCCTGGCGGCATTTTCGATCTTGTCAAATTCCATTTTGATCGATGCCGGGGTCGTGGTCATCGCCGCTTCATAATAAGCGCCGGTATGCAGCTCTACGACAGGGGCGCCAAGCCGAACCGCTGCTTCAAGCTGGGCCTCTTCAGGGTCAATAAAGAGCGAAACGCGGATACCAGCATCCGTCAGCCGCGCAATTTTATGCTGCAGCAAATTATGCTGGCCCGCCACATCAAGCCCGCCTTCGGTCGTGCGTTCGGTGCGCTTCTCCGGCACAAGACACGCCCCATGAGGCGCTACGGCAAGGCAGATATTCAGCATATCTTCCGTCGCAGCCATCTCAAAATTCAGCGGGGTGGATATGGACTCTTTCAAGCGACGCATATCATCGTCAGTAATGTGGCGACGATCTTCGCGCAAATGAGCTGTAATACCATCCGCCCCCGCCGCTTCACAAAGCAAAGCTGCCCGAACCGGATCCGGGTGCACCCCGCCCCGTGCATTGCGCAATGTCGCGACGTGATCAATGTTCACCCCAAGCCTGCAAGGCGGCGCGTCTTTTGCGGGGTTGCCCGTAAAAGCACCTGTGGGAATTTCGGGGGCCTTGATGCTCATGATGCGCCTTGGATGCCACGACTGCCGGGTTTTACCGCAGGCACATTCGCCAAATGAGGCGGTAAATCATGGGGCTGATATGTCGGCACATCCAATGCTGCCAAAGCCACAATCGGCACGCCTGCATCGGCCTTGCCGCCTGAACGATCAATCAAACAAGCAACCGCTAAAGGCTCGCCGCCCGCTTTTCGAACAGCATCAACGCATTCACGAGACGAAAGGCCAGTAGAAATAATATCCTCCACGATCAAAACAGAAGCGCCCTTTGGCACGCCAAAACCACGCCGGAGCACAAACTCTCCATCCACACGTTCCGTATACATAAAGGGCAAGCCCATCGCTCTGGCTGCTTCATATCCATAAATGATCCCGCCCATCGCAGGAGAAATCACATATTGAGGCGGCGTCGAAAAGGCGGGTAATTTCGCTGCAAGCGCTTTGCAAAGTCGTTCCGTGCGGTCTGGATACATGGAGACAATCGATTTGTTGAGATAGGTTTCGCTATGCAAGCCAGAGGACAAGACGAAGTGCCCCTTCAAAAGCGCGCCGCATTCTTCAAATTCTTTTAATACGTCTTCTTGGTTCATCATCAACATCCTTTAAGCATCTGACAGCTGGGTTTCCCGTCGGCGTTCTGCTGAAATGACATGTTCCGTTGCGCGCAATCCCGTCAAGACATTTTGCAAATGTCTGGCATCGCGGACAGTGAGATCGATCAACAAGTCAGAAAAGTCAACTTCGCGGTTCTCTAATTTAATATCAATAATATCGGCATCATATCGCGCCAGCAATGTGCCGACATGGCCCAAGGCACCGGTGCTATTAATCACCGTAATCTTGATCGGCGCGACAAACTCGCCCGGCCCATCGTCGCGCCAGCGCAAATCAAGCCATTCGCTTTCGTCAATTTGCGTCGTGCCAAGCGCATCGCAATCAATACGGTGGACAAAAATGCCCTCTCGTTCTTGCAACCCAATAATGCGCTCCCCCGGCAGCGGCACGCAACAGCGTGCAAAATGCACCAAGACACCGGGGGTCAACCCATCTAAAACAAGAGCCGTGCGCGCAGGCGCGGTGCCCCGATGAGGCCCGGCATCATCAACATTCGCAGAACCCGGAAAAGCCGCTTCGCGTACTTCCCGCGCTGATAATTGCAACTGCCCGACTGCCGCATAAACCTCTGGAACTTTATTCAGATTGAGCGCCTCTTTGGCGGTCTCAATGGCTTGATCTGACATAATCAATTCATGGGCATTGAAATCTGATTCCAAAATACGTCGCCCAAGGAGTATTTGTTCATCAAGCTCCAATCGCTTGATCCGCATGCGTATCCCGTTTTTGGCACGGCCCGTAGAGACTTTACTTTCCCAACCATCTGGTATCGGGGCATTTTCAGAACGTAAGACCTCTACGATATCCCCATTCTTCAAAACGGTTCTGAGGGGGCGGTTTGCGCCATTAATACGTACACCGACACACTCATCGCCGACATTTGTATGCACAGCATAAGCAAAATCAATGGGCGTCGCGCCAACGGGCAACGGAATGACGCGGCCTTTGGGCGTAAAACAGAACACTTGATCCGCAAAAAGCTCGACTTTCGTGCTTTCTAAAAATTCCCCCGCATCTTCATCAACCTGAAGTTGGTCCACAGCTTTCCGGGCCCACTCATGCGGATCATCGCGCCCCGGCGACGCAATAATAACCTTGCCGCCACCAAGCATTTTCGCTGTCGGGTCTTTATAGCGCCAATGCGCAGCAATGCCCCGCTCTGCGGTTTCATGCATTTCTCGTGTTCGAATTTGAACTTCAACGCGCTGACGCCGTCCGTCGGCTTCAACCGGCGCAAGCACGGCTGTATGAATAGAGCGATAATTATTCGGCTTTGGGGCCGAGATATAATCATCAAATTCTTCCGGGATCATCGGGAAGTTTTGATGAATGATACCAAGTGTTTTATAGCATTCATCGACAGTATCGACGAGCACTCGAAATCCGTAAATATCTGCTAATTCATCAAAGCTATGGTTTTTGCGCTGCATTTTGCGCCAAATGGAAAACGGTCTTTTTTCCCGACTATAAACTTCCGCCGCAACGCCGCTTCCATGTAACAAATCGCGCATTGCCGTTGAAAATTCGACAACGGAATGGACAGCCGTCTCATGCAATTTATCGAGATTGGTCGTGATTGTTTCATATCCATCGGGGTTCAAATATTTAAATGACAAGTCTTCCAATTCGTCCCGAAATCTTTGAACGCCAATGCGGCCCGCCAGCGGCGCGTATATTTCCATTGTTTCCAATGAAATGCGTTTTTGCGACGCAGGATTATCATGATGCTCCAGCGTGCGCATATTATGCAGTCGATCTGCCAATTTCACCAAAAGAACGCGCACATCTTTGGAGACCGCAAAGATGAATTTTCTAAAATTCTCCGCTTGCTTGGTTTCTTTGGACGCCAATTCCCGTTGGGAAATTTTTGTAACCCCGTCGACCATTTCGGCAATATCATCCCCAAACTGTTCGCGAATATCTGCGACACTGACAGGGGTGTCTTCCACCACATCATGCAAGAGAGCGGTGGCGATTGCTTGTGGGTCGGCTTTGAGTTCCGTCAAAATCGCCGCAACGGCCAGTGGGTGGGTAAAATAAGGATCGCCACTTTTGCGCTTTTGGTCGCCATGGGCTTGCATGGAAAACACATAAGCCTTGTTCAACAACCCTTCATCCACATTAGGATCATAAGCGCGGACCATCTCAACAAGCTCAAATTGACGGATGAAACCAATTGGCCTTTGAGGCGGTTTTTTGAGGTCTTTGGATTTCGTTGTCGGTCTATCCGCCATCATCTCTTCCCCCGTGATAAGCTTTTGGGGCGGAACAATCGCATGCGCCGGCGCGCCGTGCTATAAATATCCAATCGGCGAAGACGTTTTAGATGTCTTTGTTTTCGACGACGATTAGCAAGATCCATAATCCGATCTTCTGTTTCCAAGCGTCGGTCTAAATGAATCAGTTTTCGCCGTGACCGGGTAATCGTCGCCTGACGTCGTTTTTGCAACGTGCGATATTTCTGAGATTTGAACCGCTTCAGGGCCATAACTTTGCTCAATAATATTGGTCGGATTAAACGTCTATTTATTCATGTTGGACCGTCCATACAGACAGTCAACCCGTAACCAAAAAAGCCGCCTCAAAGAGACGGCTTTTTTTCAAATTCTTTGTCAGATGGCTATCTGTTAGAGGGCGTAACCGGGGCCATGCCTGAAGATTGAAGCGCTTTGAGCAAATCGTCTTCTGTTACAGCATCATGCTCTGGAATATCTGCTTTTTCAGCGGCGACGCCTTCTGCATCCTCCGGCTCATCCACATCAAGCTGCTTTTGAAGCGACGTGACGAGTTCTTCCTTGATTGATTCGGTTGTGACAGACTGTTCTGCAATTTCCCGCAGAGCGACAACAGGGTTCTTGTCATTGTCCCGCTCAACTGTGATCGCTGATCCAGCGGTAATCAACCGGGCGCGATGGGCAGCAAGGAGCACCAAATCAAAGCGATTTTCGACCTTGTCGATACAATCTTCGACGGTTACGCGTGCCATATAAACTCCTGAAATTCTCGAGAATTGTCCTGCTAGCAAGTTCCCCATAAAAGAGCAAGCTTTTTGGGGCTGAAATCGTTATTCGTCCTGATCTTGTTTTTCGCGAGCAATTTATAGTCTCACCACGCTCTCAGGGTCCATCCAGACCAGTAAGTCATCCCGCATTGCCTCTGCCGTTCGGCTTGTCACAGGGTGCTGCCAATCTGGGGAAACCTCCGCTAAGGGCCTTAGAACAAACAATCTTTCGGCTATGGCCGGATGTGGCACCATAAGTTCTTTTTCCGGCTCCGCACCCGTAATCTCTCTTCCATGGGCCAACAAATCCAGATCCAGCGTGCGCGGGGCATATCTGTCCCCCGCTCCGACCAAATAATCCCGCTGCCGGCCCATTTGATGCTCAATGCTCTGCAATGCCGCCAATAAGACTAAGGCTGGCAAGTCACACTGAAATGCGATAACTGCATTCACGTATGCAGGCGCAGATCGGTCAGGCCATGCGGCACTTTCATATAAGGCAGAGATTCGCGATTCGCTGCCGAGCAAGGCAACGGCCTCTGCGGCGAGCAGTACCATGTCTCTAGGGCCACGATTTTCCCATGCCAAATTCGATCCGAGGGCCACATAGGTGAGACTATTCGACGCAACTGCGCGAAATTTGGCCATTTCTTCTCCTCATCACAAAGCTGTTATTTGATTTCTAAGATAATCAAGATTAGCGGTCTTCTACAATATTTTAATATTTTGGCACGGTTACGCGCCGTATTTAATGATTCGCAGAAAGATCACTCTTAAGGAATAAATAATGACAAAGTGGCTAGGGCTTGACGCATCGGATCGTACAGCACTTTTTATAGACGGGGCAAATCTTTATAAAACGGCTCGGAATTTGGGCTTTGATATTGATTACAAGGCCTTACTGGTCAAACTCGGAGAGGCAAGTCGCTTGGTCCGGGCAAGTTATTATACGGCTATTCAAGAAGACAAGGACGCAGATTATTCGCCGCTGCGCCCCCTCGTCGACTGGCTGGATTATAATGGCTACAACATGGTCACCAAAGCGGCCAAAGAATTTATAGATGGTGCAGGCAAGCGCCGATATCATGGCAATATCGATGTTGAGCTGACAGTGGATTTGATGAGCTTGTCTGACAAAATTGATGTTGCGATCATTTTCAGCGGCAATGGAGATTTTCGTCGCGTCTTGGAAGCTCTCCAAGATCGGGGCGTTCGGGTCATTGTTGTCTCGACGATCAAGTCCTCCCCGCCTATGGCGTCTGATGAAATGCGCCGCCAAGCTGATCTTTTTGTTGACCTCACTGAGCTTGAAAATGTCATCGCCCGGAAAAGCACTGCACCGCGCAAACCAGTGGCGCAGGACGACGAGGACGACTATGATGATGAGTATGATGATTACGACGACGATGAATTCGAAGATTAAGCCTGAATGGCGGTTTCTATGACACTGGTCACTGAGCCGCCAAAGGATTGTCCTCTCTGTCCCCGCCTCGTTGCGTTTCGGGCGGAAGCCGCCACCAAAAACCCGGACTGGTTTAATGGCGCCGTTCCGTCTTTCTTGCCCCCCGGAAAAGAAAAGAAAGTTGAGCTCCTCATTGTCGGCTTAGCGCCCGGCATGGGCGGTGCGAACCGTACAGGTCGCCCTTTTACAGGGGATTGGGCCGGCGATCTGCTTTATGCAACCTTGCTAAAAAAAGGATTAGCCACGGGCACTTATGATCAACGTCCTGATGATAGCCTCAAGCTAAAACGCACGATGATCACAAATGCTGTGCGCTGCGTGCCCCCGCAAAACAAACCCATTGGCGAGGAAATGAAAACGTGTCGTCCTTTTTTGGGCGCGACATTGGAAACGCTGCCTCATTTAAAAGCAATTGTGTGTCTTGGGCGCATTGCCCATGAAAATACATTGAGCGCCTTGGAATTGCGCCGCGCGGCTTATCCATTTGGCCATCAAGCTCGCGCTGATCTTGAAATATCAGGGAAGCCTGTGGCCTTAATCGACAGTTATCACTGCTCTCGTTATAATACGAATACGAAGCGCCTCACCGAAGAAATGTTCGAGGCTGTATTTGATGATGCTTTGGTCGTTATGAATCAAAAATGATAGGTGTAAAGATGATGAAAACCTTATTAGCCGCATTAACATTATTCGTCGCGACAACGCTTCCCGCCAAAGCCGCTGACGCAACCATTATGGTCATGTGGGCAGAATGGTGCACCCCATGCAAAATTCTTGATCCTGTTTTAGATAGTACAGTCAAAGACTATGACAATGTCGAAATATTGCGGTTGGATTTCACGGATTTGAGTTTTGAAAATATCAAAGCGCAAGTCACACGCGCTGAAGCGATTAAGGCTGAAGATTATGTTCCTATAGTTGGTCTGAAAACCGGTTATGGATTGATCATCGTTGATGGCGAAAATCGGGGGCGTGTTTCTGCAGGGATGACGGCTGATATTATCAAGCTCTCCCTTGATAATGCTTTGGCTCAAGATATCCCTATAGCGCCGTAATCAATTCCAGCCATTCTTCTTCTGTCATGGTTTTCACGCCGAGGCTTTGCGCCTTGGTTAGTTTTGATCCAGCTTTTTCGCCTGCCACCAAAATATCAGTCTTGGCACTGATAGACCCTGAAACTTTAGCGCCCAAACTTGTGGCTCTGGCTTTGGCTTCATCTCTTGTCATTTTTGACAGGCTGCCGGTGAACACGACAATTTTTCCCGCAACAGGGCTATCGCTCGCAACATCTTCCAGGGGCGTCGGCGACACTTCTTTTAAGACAGCGTCCAAAACGTCAAGATTATGCGGTTCATCAAAAAATTCGCGCAATGCAGAAACGACGCTCCCCCCAATCCCATCTATCGATAAAAGGTCGACTTCCGCCGTTTCATCCCCTGCCGCTATCTTGATGCCTAAAGCGCGAAAGCCTTCGGCATCTTTGACATGCCGGGCAATCAACCCCGCCGTTGTCTCTCCAATATGGCGAATTCCAAGGCCAAACAAAAACCGTTGAAGACTTTGCGTGCGCGCAGCATTAATTGCTGCAAAAAGATTTTTGACAGAT
>CALLVA010000075.1 GCA_938010655.1 uncultured Parvularculaceae bacterium
ATTGCGACGAGAAACCCTATCAATCCCATGGCCCATTGCGCTTTATCCGCGCCGAAGCGGTTCAGGAGGCTACCCGAAATGGCTTGGACCCCGCCTGAAGCTTCGAGCAGCGCGCCCATCATGGCCCCAAGCCCAACAACAATAGCCACAAAGCCTAATGTTCCTCCCATACCATTTTGAACAGCGGCAATAACATCCGTAGGCGTCATACCTGTTGCAAGACCAAAGCCTAGAGAAACCAAAAGCAGCGCCAAAAAGGCAGGCAACCGGATTTTCAGCACCAAGACCAACAAAGCAATAATGGCTAAGCCTGTTGCCGCCAACGGCCACAAAGGAAGAGTGGTTTCAGCAGCAAGGGTGGTTTGCGCCGGAGCCAGCGCGTTAATTGCATTCAAAGGTTTCAGGGCAGGGATCAACATCAATATTAAAACCCTAAACCAGTGACATTGGTGCGAAGCCGCGCCAAGAATGGCCCAGAGGTGATATAGAGTGTTTTGCCATCATCACCGAATGTGCAATTTGCTGCTGCTGTGCCCGTTGAGATTTTCGCGATCAACCGATCTTCAGGATCGAAAACATGAACGCCGCCGGGGCCCGTCGCAAAGAGATATCCTTCTTTGCTCATAGCCATGCCATCTGGCAAGCCGGGTTGGCCTTCTTCAACTGAAGGCGTGGCATCATAGATCAATTCGCGCTTGGAAGGCATGCCGTCAATATCCAGCGTATACCGATAATAATGTGCTGCTTTTGGGTCAGAGACCGCGACATAGAGATAGCGGTTATCAGGTGTCAGGATAACGCCGTTTGGTCGTGTTAATCCATCATCCACTAATTGCAGTTTCGCTTCGCCGCCCAAAGCGGATTCAGGTTTGAAACGATAAACGCCATTAAAATCCAATTCCTTGGCAACGCTTTCATCTTGGCCTTTTAACCCATAAGGCGGGTCTGAGAAATAAATCGCGCCGGATGTGCCATAAGCAAGATCATTTGGGCTGTTGAATTTTTTACCATTATAAGCGTCGACAATAACTGTCTTTTCTTTCGTCTCAAGATCAAGATGCATGATTGCGCGATCTCCATGGTCACCCATCAAGATGCCGCCATTTTTAGCGATGATAAGCCCATTCGCGCCTTCGGGGCTGTTCTCCCCACCATTGCTGACAGGCGTTAAAAATGTTTCCAAGCCAGTGGCCTCGGACCATTTATAAATGGTATTGCCCGGAACATCTGTGAATAAGAGATAAGGCGCATCCGCTTGAACCCATACAGGGCCTTCAGACCAGCGAAAAGTATCTTCCGTCAGTTTTTCAATCATTGTTCCTTCAGGGAGAATATCTTTTGCCGCATCGCTGACATAAGTGATTTCCCCAATGGAAGGATAAGAAACGGGGGCCGTATCTGGCACCATTGTTTCAGGCTTTGCTTCTGGCGCATCTGTTTTTGCGACAGGCGCGTCAACAGACGATTGTTCCGCACACGCAGCTGTCATCATAAAGAGACTAGCGGCTAGGGCAGGCAGGATAGATATTTTGGTCATATCAATTTTGGTCCTTAAAATTATTGGCTGACGCTAGAAGCAGTTGGAATGGCCGTGGCCGGGACGGAGGTTGCAAAACTTTCTGTCAGTTCGAAACTGCCTTCCAGTTTAATATCTGCCGAAGAAGCCCCGATCATATAGTTGATTTTACCCGCTTCAACTTCCCAGCTGTCTTTTGGCCCGATAAAGGCAAATTGATCCGGTGTTAAAGTAAAGGTCACATTCTTAGACGCCCCGGGCGCAAGAGATACGCGTTCATAACCGCGCAATTCTTGCACGGGTCGCGCAATTTTGGCGAGAGGATCACGAATATATAATTGAGCAACTTCGTCTGAAGCGACAGCGCCCGTATTGGTGAGCGTAAAGCTGATAGAGAGCGACCCATCTTTGCCCATTGCCGGGCTGCTTTGTGTCAGGGCTGAATAGTCAAAGCTTGAATAGGTCAAGCCGTGGCCAAAAGCATAAAGCGGCGTGATCTCAATATCCATATAGCGAGCCGTGTCTTTGGTCACATCAGGATCGGCTGGGCGGCCCGTATTATTATGCGCCATATAATAAGGCGCTTGGCCTGTTCTTCGCGGGAAAGAGACGGGCAAGCGGCCTGCAGGAGAATAATCTCCATACAGAATTTCCGCGACTGCCGGGCCCATTTCAACCCCAAGCATCCACGTTTCCAAAATCGCAGCGGCTTTGTCGTTGATCGGCGTCAAATCTAAAGGGCGACCATTCATCAACACAACGGTCACTGGTTTGTCTAATGCCAGAACAGCTTCAGCCAAAGCAAGTTGCGGAGCCGGGATCGAAATATCAGATCGGCTCCGCGCTTCCCCGGATAAATCATAATCTTCCCCAATGACGAGGATCACTTGATCAGCACGTTTGGCGGCTCTGACTGCTTTTTTGATGGCTTTTTTATTGGCGGGATCTTTTGTATTTGCGCCTGCTTCGTAGGTAACTTTCACTTCTTCCCCAAGATAGGACTTCACGCCATCCAATACGGTCAAAACATCTTCTGGTTTGCCTTGCGCCCGCCAAGAGCCAAGAGGCGACCATTCATCCTCTGCCAAAGCGCCGATAACAGCAACGCTTTTGACATCTTTGGACAGCGGCAACGTGTTGTTCTCATTTTTCATTAGAACAACAGATTTTCGTGCAACTTCTCTAGCGGTGGCGCGATAGTCGGCAGACAGAATGGTTTCCTTCTCCCGTGTCCCATCGTGATAGGCGAGTGGATTGTCAAATAGACCCAGCCTATCTTTGGCCATCAAAATGCGGGTGACAGATTCATCAAGCTTTTTTTGCAAGGCTTTGTCAGACTTCACACGTTCCAACATGTCATTTACATAAATGCCGCTTGTCATCTCCATATCAACCGAAGCGGTAAGCGCCAATGCGCCCGCATCAGCTTTGGTTTCCGCCACCCCATGATTGATCAGTTCAATGACGGAGTTCCAGTCTGAGACGACCAATCCTTGATAATCCCATGTGTCTCTCAGCAGGTTGTGGACCAACTCTTCGTTTGATGTTGTGGGCACGCCCGCAATATCATTAAAGGCGACCATAAACGATCCAGCGCCTTCTTTTGCCGCTGCATAAAATGGGGGTAGGTAAACTTCCATCAAGGTGCGATTTGAAATGTCGGCAGAATTATAATCCCGCCCGCCAATGGCCGCGCCATAAGCACCGAAATGTTTTGCTGTGGCTAAAATGGTTTTATTCGATGTTAGATCGTCACCTTGAAAACCGCGCACTTGCGCCGCTGACATTTGGCTGCCGAGATAGGGGTCTTCACCAGCGCCTTCGACAATCCGGCCCCAGCGTGGGTCGCGGGCAATATCGACCATGGGCGCAAAAGTCCAATGCAAGCCAGCCGCAGATGCTTCGTCCCCGGCGACGCGAGACGCAAGTTCAACGGCATCATCATCAAAGCTTGCTGCCATTGCGAGAGGGACAGGGAAGATTGTTTTATATCCATGGACCACATCCATCGCAAAAAGAAGCGGCACCCCGTGCCGGCTTTCTTCAACAGCAACTTTTTGAAGACCGTGCAAAAATTCAGCGCCTGCCACATGTAGGTAAGACCCGACAAGGCCAGAGCGAACCCGGTCATATTCGTCTTCATTAATTTTGGAGTTCAGATTTTTAGAGCGTCCCCCTGGCATTTGGTGCAATTGCCCCAATTTTTCTTCGAGGGTCATGTTTTTTAAAATATAATCGACGCGTTTTTGTCCCGTTAGGCCTTTGGCTGTGGCTTTAGCCGCTATGGTTTGTCTCGTCTCACTTTGCGTAGCAGAGGCATCTTGCGCCATGGCGATGGGCGCCGCTGTCAGAAGCGCGATTGAGGCTGCGGATGAAATAAGGATTTGCGTGAAATTCTGACATCGTTGTCTGTGCTTAGCCATAATAGGTTTCCTCTACATTATAATCCGATATGGATGGATTTTGCTTTGACCGTTGCATAGTCCCTCAGAGCGGTCAATTATGAGGTGCGACATATTCCGCCATATTCCCCGCTTTCAAATTGGATCGCCTCATGGTCACCCTGCTTTTTTCTCACGATACGTGTTTCCAACATAATCCAGTGCCGGGGCATGTGGAAAAACCGGGGCGCTATGATGTGATTGAAAAAGCGTTAGCCGGGCCAGAGTTTGATTGTTTGGATCGACGCTCTGCGCCTCTTGGGACATGGGAGCAGGTGGGTTTAGTGCATCCTGCTGAACAACGCGCATGGGTGGCGGCGCAAGAAAAAGCCCGCCTTCAAGAGCCGGAAGGAGTCATTGCCCTCGACCCTGATACTTTTATCGGCCCGTCTTCTCTGGAAGCGGCATTGCGCGGCGTCGGGGCTGGGATTGGCGCTGTGGATGCGATGATGGCGGGGGAGGCTGATAATGTCTTTTGCCTCGTCAGGCCGCCGGGACATCACGCAGAAGCGGCGCGGGCCATGGGGTTTTGCGTGTTTAACTCAGCAGCGATTGCGGCCTATCACGCCCGGCAGGCCCATGGCGCGGCGCGGGTTGCGGTGGTGGATTTTGATGTGCATCACGGCAATGGCACGCAAGCGATTTTCTGGGACGATGAGAATATGTTTTTCGCGTCCAGCCATGAATTTCCCCAATATCCGGGGACGGGCAGCCGCGCAGATCAGGGGGCGTTTCAGCAAATCCACAATCAGCCTTTGGCGACAGGCATTGGTAGCCATGGCTTCCAAAGGGCTTGGGGCGATCATTTATTGCCCGCTTTGCAGGACTTTGCCCCTGATTTCATTATCATTTCTGCGGGGTTTGATGCGCATATTGCAGACCCTCTTGGGGGGCTTGAACTGAAGGAAGCTGACTTTGCGTGGATCACTGAGCAGATTGGCCAAGTGGCGGCGGCGGCCTGTCAGGGGCGGATGGTTTCGTTCCTGGAAGGGGGATATGATCTCGATGCGCTCGGAAAATCAGCAGCTGCCCATGTGAAGGCTCTCGCCAGCCTGCCTCAAATCGGGTAACTCCTTTTTTATGACAGGAAGAATCATCACAGCCCGCCATGGGCGCCCCGACATTTCCCGCGAAGTGAAACTGGATCGCGCTGCTTATCGTGATTGGTGGGCGCAATATGATCTGGCTGGGCTTGCCCCCGGGCAGCACCCGCCGGATAGCCTTGTTTCCATTGCTGCCAATGCCAAAACGATTTTCACGTCCACATTGCCCAGAGCCATCGAAACTGCACAGGCGGTGACAAGCGGCAAACGGGAGATCCCGGCTTCTGAGACTTTTGTCGAAGCGCATTTGCCGCCGCCGCCACTGCCTTGGATTAAGGCCTCACCCGACTTTTGGGGCGTCGCGTCTCGCGTGTTCTGGATATTGGGGTATGCCCCTGCGGATTATGAAGGGGTGGTGCCCGCTTGGGCACGGGTGGTGGATATTGCCGATCAGCTGGTGGAAGCCTCTCAAGAAGGCGATGTTTTGTTATGCGCCCATGGGTATTTGAACTGGATGATTGACCGTGAATTGCGCAAACGCCGCCAATGGGATTTGGTCGCGCGCGACCGGGGCAATGATTTCTGGTCTTGGCGCGCATATTTGCCTGAGGGCAGTATGCCTGTACCGTCTGTTTCTCCTACTGATTTGAAAGAAGTGATCTAATGTCAAAATCCGATATTAAAGCCTTGAGTTTTGAAGCCGCCCTGGAAGAGCTTGAAGGGATTGTCCGTAAAATTGAAAGCGGCGATGCGCCTCTGGAAGAAGCGATCACCCTCTATGAGCGCGGCGCAGCATTGAAAGCTCATTGCGAGGCGAAGCTCAAATCGGCTCGCGAAAAAGTTGAGAAGATTATGCTTGACGAAAATGGGGCACCAAAAGCAACTGCTGCCAGTTTTGATTGATAAGATGGTCTGGCTTGAGCGTGGCTAAGCGCCTCATTTGCCACATAAATATCACATATGCCGCGACATAGCCTGCCCTATGTCTTGAATATGCCTCTTCGGATTGAAACATGAGGGGTGTCACACTATTGTCATATCAACACTTACCTTTCAGGGGGGCCAGAATGGCCGTTTCAACACCACTGCTCGATACAATCCCTTATCCTGCTGATTTGCGCAAATTGGAGCCTCAACAGCTCCGACAATTTGCAGATGAGTTGCGCGCAGAAATGATTGATGTGGTATCGGAAACGGGCGGCCATCTTGGCGCGGGGCTTGGCGTGGTGGAATTGACCACGGCGATCCATTATATTTTCAACACCCCCGATGACAAATTGATCTGGGATGTGGGTCACCAAGCCTATCCCCATAAAATTATAACAGGCAGACGGGACCGTATCCGTAGCTTGCGCCAAGAAGGCGGGCTTTCCGGCTTCACGAAGCGTAGCGAAAGTGAATATGATCCGTTTGGGGCGGCGCATGCGGCGACCTCAATTTCGGCGGGGCTCGGTTTTGCGGTCTCTCGCGATATGCAGCATAAAGACGATAAAGTCATTGCCGTGATCGGCGATGGGTCAATGTCCGCTGGTATGGCTTATGAAGCTATGAACAACGCTGGAGACCTTGGCTCTCGTCTCGTAGTTATTTTGAATGATAATGACATGTCTATCGCGCCGCCTGTCGGGGCGATGAGTGCTTATTTGGCGAGAGCGGCATCTTCCGGTGTTTACACTGGTTTTAGAGGATTTGCCAAACAGTTGGCCAAACGCTTGCCAAAGTTTTTCTACAATAAAGCTCAGAAGGCGGAAGAATTTTCTCGGGGTATTGTCACAGGCGGCATGCTGTTTGAAGAGCTTGGTTTTTATTATGTCGGCCCGATAGATGGCCATAATCTTGATCATCTTGTGCCCGTGCTTGAAAATGTACGCGACATGAAAGATGGGCCCGTGCTGATCCATGTGGTGACTCAAAAGGGCAAAGGCTATGAACCTGCAGAAAATTCTGCAGATAAATATCATGGCGTTGCCAAATTTGATGTCATAAGCGGCAAGCAGCATAAAGCAAAATCTAACGCGCCATCTTATACATCTGTCTTCGCTGATGCTTTGGTTGAAGAAGGTAAAAGAGATAATCGTGTAGTAGGCATCACAGCGGCAATGCCGTCTGGAACCGGTTTGGACAAATTCATGAAAGAATTTCCAGACCGCACTTTTGATGTGGGTATTGCAGAACAACATGCCGTAACGTTCGCTGCCGGCCTTGCGGCAGATGGCATGAAACCATTTTGCGCGATTTATTCAACGTTCTTGCAGCGGGGCTATGATTCCGTTGTGCATGATGTTGATTTGCAAAAACTACCTGTACGTTTTCCGCTGGATAGGGCCGGCCTTGTTGGCGCAGATGGGGCGACCCATGCGGGCGCTTTCGATTTGGCTTATCTTGGATGCTTGCCTAACATGGTGATTATGGCCGCAGGCGACGAAGCTGATTTGGTGCATATGACCCACACATCCGCTGAATATGATGAGGGGCCGATCGCTTTTCGGTTTCCGCGCGGAGAAGGCGTGGGGATTGATTTACCCGCTGTGCCAGAGCTTCTTGAGATTGGCAAAGGTCGGATTGTCCGTGAGGGAACAAGTGTTGCTTTGCTTAATCTTGGTGGCCGTCTATCTGAATGTCATCGCGCCGCAGACATGCTCCATGCAAAAGGCTTGACGACAACTATTGCTGATGCGCGTTTTGCCAAACCCCTTGATCACGACTTAATCAAACAATTGGTGAAAAACCACGAAGTTGTTCTAACGATTGAAGAAGGCAGTGTCGGTGGCTTTGGCGCTTTTGTACTGCAATATTTGGCGGCTGAAGGCTTGCTTGATAGCGGCTTTAAGATCCGAACACTGACTTTGCCAGATGTTTATCAAGATCACGCTAAACCATTCGATCAATATGCTGAAGCTGGGCTCAATGCTGAAGGCATTGTAGACAGTGCCCTGAAAGCATTGAATTTGGAACGAAAAATTAGTGAAACAGCCACCGATATTCGAGCGTGAAAATTGGGGTCTAAAAACTGCTTCATTAAAAAAGAACCGTCTTGCCGGGCTTGAGCCGGCACCCAGCTCTGAAAAAGGGCGGTGGGTATGGATGGTTGTTTTACGAGCTTATCTTGCCATGGAGCTTTGCGTTCTCAACGAAATAGATCAGAGATGGCCCCGGCTTTCGCCGGGGAGGCGTTGCGCAAAGTGGCGCATTTTTAAATTGCTTCAGCTTTCCAGTATCGCGAGAACACGTTTTTTCGACTACAGATCTAAAAATTCTTCATGCAGATTAACGCTCGATTTTTTGCCAATCATTGGCCATGTGGTTTCAAGCCAATCTTGAGCCATATCGCGCCCTCGATCTCGAAGTTCCTGCATGAAGGTCCAATCTGTATTGAATTTGGATGCGAGAGATAAATCATCTAAAATTTGATCAGCACGAATAGAGTGAAACTTTATATGTGATAATTTATCCGTATAGCTCTCATGGAGCATGCCTTGCTCTAATAATTTTTGGACAAAAGCAATGGCGCGCATTTCTTTTAAAAGTGATGAGTTAAAAGAAATCTCATTCACCCGATTCTGAATTTCAGCCGCTGTTGTCGGCAATTGTGCGCGTTCAATTGGGTTTAGATGGACGACCATTAAATCTTGAACATCAAGTTCATAGAAAAGCGGCCATAAGGAAGGATTTCCCATATATCCCCCATCCCAATAATGCTCGCCATCCACTTCAACCGCTTGATATAGGAATGGCAAACAGGCAGAGGCGAGCACCATATCTTCGTTGAGTTCATTGGTTTTAAAAACCTTCACCTTGCCAGTGCGGACATTGGTCGCGGAAATGAATAATTTTGTGACCTGACATTTGCGCAAATCTTCAAAATCCACTGTTTCCGTCAACACTTGACGCAAGGGATTAAAATTCATCGGATTAAATTGATATGGAGAAAGCGCGCTGGTAGTGGCTTCCATTGTCATGAAAGAGAGGAATTCTTCCGCCTTTGCATAGAAGGGTAATTTGTCCAGAAACGGTGTATCAGCAAGACCAAAAACTTCTTTGACCCGGCTGATGCGCAGCCAAAACTCTTCAAGCTTTTCGCGCGCGCCGTCTCGGCCGCCCTGTTTCAACCCATATGCGCATACAGCGGCGTTCATGGCGCCAGCAGATGTGGCGGTGATGGCTGAAAAATCTAATCTTCCGTCTTCCAACAAATAGTCGAGCACCCCCCAAGCAAAAGCACCA
>CALLVA010000076.1 GCA_938010655.1 uncultured Parvularculaceae bacterium
CAACGCAAGCTAGAAGTTTTAAAGAGAGAGTTTACAAAGGTTTACCAGAAAAATGACCCGAAAATTATTCATGCGCCGCCCGCTTGCCATTTTGCTGGTTTCGACAAGTTTTGTCGTACCGAGTGTTTTGGCGCAACAACCAAGCTCTGGCCCCACCGTCTTGCAGCCAACCACAATTTATGAAGCTGACTCCGTTAGCTCAACCAGCACATCCGCTTCTGACCCGATTTATCGGGAACAGCCGAGCTACGTCTCCACGACGTCCGCATCAGAGACGGGCTATTCCAGTTTGGATGATGGTCGGAAAGTGATTTATGGCGCAGATGGAACTGTTTATGTTGAAGACTCGATTGGGTCGAATACGTTTAGTTCTTTAACAGTTGATACTGTACCAGTCTCTCAATCAGCGCCTCTTTCCTCTTCGACTTATTCAAGCGACGTCTCGCAATATGACAGTAATAGTGTTGTGCAAGGTGACGTCCTTCAGGGTGAAGTCGTGCAAGAGAATATTGTTCAGTATGAATATGAATATCGCCCCGGCTCTGGCCCTGTCACGCAGCAAGTGACAACCCCAATACAAGCCAGCTTACCTGTCGCGGCCCCTGCTCTCGACGATAGTTTCGCGACGGACCCGGCCAGAGCGCCTTACCAAGACCCCTATGAAAGCCAATATGGCACTGTGCGCGGTTCTGCCGCGCCAGGCGTTGGGCAATCTGGCTATGGCCAACCAAATGCACAGCCTTATGATTTACAAAATGGCCAGCGTTCCGTTGCCGCGCCGCAAAGCTATGCCCCGTCGCCGGCCCCACAGCCTTATGGGCCAACCACGATGCAGCAGGGCAATTATCTTGATTGGGCAAAAAATGAGCGCCGCTTGAGAGGTCGCGCCAAAAACATTCAACGCCTCATTGAAGATTCTTCCGATACAATTGCAAGCTTCATGGAAGACGATAATCATGAGCCGCTTTGGCGCATGGCCAAGGACGCAAAAGCCATCGTCATCGCGCCGCGCATCTATCGTGGTGGTCTGATTGTCGGCGGCTCCGGCGGCAATGCGATCATGATGGCCCGGACGAAAAGTGGGCAATGGTCTGAACCCGCCTTTTACACCATCGGCTCTGCCAGCTTAGGGCTACAAGTCGGCGGTGATGTGTCTGAAGCCGTGCTGTTGATCATGACAGATCGGGGCAAAGAACAATTCTTGTCCTCCTCTTTTAAAGTCGGCGGCGATGTCGGTATTGCGGCTGGACCATATGGTGTTGGCGGTAAGGCGCAGCTGACGGATGTTGTGGCGTTCACCCAAGCCAAAGGGCTTTATGGCGGCATCAGCCTTGAAGGCGCTGTGATTAAAGCGAGATATGAGTGGAATGATCTTTATTATGGCAAAGAAATTTCCACTGCAGACATCTTGATCCGCAATCAGGCATACAACCCGAATTCACGGGATGTGCAAACGGCAACCACGAATATGGAGCGCCAAGCACTCGCCTTATCTCCGGTTGATTATTAAACGTCATTCTGATGTATGAATAATCAAAGCCCAGCCTCTTTTTGGAGGGTGGGCTTTGTCACGAAAGGCCTTCCCAAATGAACGATCATCAAAAAGGCGCTGACGGCAAAGAAATCGCGTTGGAAGCAAGAGCCGAAAAAGCAGCGCGCCTCTTTTCCCCTTCTGCGGCGCGCAACAGCCACGCCATTGTCGCAGCATGGCAAGACCTCATGCCAAGCAGCGCGACTGTTTTGGAGCTTGGCTCTGGCACGGGGGAACATGGCGTCGCCTTGACCAACGCTTATGATGGCCTCACATGGCAACCTTCAGACCCGGACCAAGCATCGCGCCATAGTATCAGCGCATGGGCCGCATATACGGACCATAAGCGTTTTGCCGCGCCTCTCGCGCTCAACGCCTGCGACCCTGCTTGGTGGTCCCCCCTTTCATCAAAAGACATCATCGTCTCTATCAATATGATCCACATCGCGCCTTTTGCGGCTGCTCAAGGTTTGTTTGAAGGCGCAAGTGCATTGCTTCGCTCTAAAGGTCATTTGTTTCTATACGGTCCATTTAAACGCCATGGCAAAACAGCAGACTCAAATCTTGCTTTCGATCAAAGCTTAAAATCCAGAGATGAAAGCTGGGGCGTGCGGGATATAGATCTCGAGCTTATCCCCCTCGCCGCGCAAAACGGGTTGAAGTTACAATCTACAAAAGAGATGCCCGCAAATAATATGTGTGTGGTATTTGAAAAAGACTAAAGCAGCAAAAAGGGTTTCCAGCTTTCGCCGGAAACCCTCTGAATGTCACAATAAAATTTTACTGACTTAGCAACAGCTTGGCGTTAAGGGGCCGTCTTGGCTTTGCGCTTCTCCAAAAATAGCTGGTGCGGCGCATCCGGGGAATGTTCCAAAATGCGTTGTGGCATCGCCGAGAACATCAAAATAAGGCGCAAAGCGCGTCTCTGTTAGCATGGCCAATGTATTGCCGCAGACCGGAAAGACCCGCCCTGCTTCAATTTCATGCTCACAATCCAATTTGAACACACGCTCCATGCCGGGGACGCCGCCTTTATAGATCACTGCTTGGCCGTAATCTTCGCATGCCGCATCCATATTTTCGAGTTTCATCAAACGCGCTGTCACAGAAGCAAATTTGATTTTTTCTGTTTTGGCTTGCACTCCTGGATCAATGATAGACAAAGGACGATGTTCAAATACGCGAGGGTCCGTAAAGCCCGCATCCCGTGTCATTTTCTGGTAGTCCCCCCAGTAAAGCGCGCCAGACAGGCATTCGCCATATAAAACAGGGTCTGCAACCAAATGTTCTGGCATACGCCGATCGGCATAAACATCCGCAAAATAAAGCTCGCCGCCGGGCTTCAGCAAATTAAATGTTTCCCGAAAAACGGCTGGTTTGTCTGTGCAAAGATTGAAGACACAATTTGAGATGATCAAATCAAAACTTCCGGGCTCAAGGTCCAGCTCATCCAACTTTTCCAGATAACCTTCTAAAAACCGTGTGTTCGGTTTGTCATATCCGAACTGCTCTGCATGCCAATCTTCATATTTTCTGGCAACAGCAAGCTGTTCTTCCGTCATGTCCACGCCTGTGACATGACCATTAGGGCCAACGAGTTTTGCAAGAGCAAACACATCACGGCCTGCCCCGCTTCCAAGGTCCAAAACTTTCAACCCTTCCAGCTTTGCCGGAATCGCGATGCCACAGCCATAATATCGGCTGGAAACTTCATCATGTACCGCTGCAATTGCTTCTTTCACATTGGCTGTCGGCGCATCCAGAGTGGAACATGCATCAGTTTTAAGGTCGCATGTCCCCCCTAACGTACTTCCGTAATATTCTTTAACGACATCTTGTAACATTTCGACCTCTTCTTTTGATAATTTTTTAAGCGGAGCAGCTTCCGCCGCCAAGAACACAAAAACTTGCGCAATAAGGATGATTTAGAGAAACAGCTTTGCGGCCTTCCGCCAGTGTCTCTCCTAGTTCAAAGCGCTCATCATACGGAATAAGTGTGCAGGCAAGGACAGCAGGCTTTTTCGCCCCCTTGCGCTTCACAATCATACGGCTATTCGCGCACATTTGTTCGCTTGGTGATTTGTCTAATATACCCCAGCACGCTGTGGTAATTTCCGGTGGGTTATCATCTTCCTTCATTTCAGGAAACAGGACCAACCGCGACATATCTGAAGTCTCGAACCCAAGTTTCAAGTCAGAAACAATCCGGCCATATCCTTCACGAGAAATTTCTTCTGTCTCGCCCCAAACGGTGCGCCCCGCCAAAGCAATCTGAAACCCTTCATCGGCCAGCCAAGAAAGACCTTCCATCGCAGAAATAAAAGACCCAATGCCGCGCTCTTGATCATGCAATTTCGCTTCATAGTGATCCAAACTGACCCGGAAGACCATCAAATCATTATAGGCTGTTTTCAGCGCCAGAAGCTCTTTTTGAACACGCGGCCGCATCATTGGCTTCATCGCATTGGTTAAAATCAATGCCCGATGGCCCCGGCTGACAACCTCTTCGATCATGCCAGCCATTTCAGGCGCCAAAAATGGCTCGCCGCCCGTAAAGCCAATTTCAATCTGGGTTTCCCCGGCTTCTTCCAATTCATCCAGATAGGGGACAATATCCGCTCTGGATAGATAGACTAACCGGTCATTTTTCGGCGAGCTTTCAATATAACAATTGATGCACTCAATGTTACATAATGTCCCAGTGTTGAACCATAAGGTCTTAGTGCCTTCATAGCGCACCCAAGCCCGGGTCTCGCCTTTAGCCGTTTTATGGGGGTCAGCAAACTTTTCTATCAATACGTCTTGGTCAACACTCATAACAGCTTTTACCTATAAGATATGCTTCAACAGCTCTAATTCAGTTCGAGCATAGCTTGCTTTCACATCAGCTTAAAATAGCATTTGCGTGAGAACCACCCTAATGAAATAGCGCTCACAATTCTCCTACCGTTCCATTTTGCGATATTGAATCCGCTTTGGCACGTCGGCGTCTGGGCCAAGGCGGCGGACTTTATCGGCCATATAGTCATCAAAGTTGCCTTCAAACCATTCAACATGGCTATCGCCTTCAAAGGCTAGGATATGAGTGGCGATGCGGTCAAGGAACCAGCGATCATGGGAGATGATCACGGCGCACCCCGGGAAATCGAGCAATGCGTTTTCCAATTCCCGCAATGTATCCACATCCAGATCATTGGTTGGTTCGTCAAGGAGGAGCATATTTGCCCCCTCTTTCAGCATTTTGGCAAGTTGAACGCGGTTGCGCTCCCCGCCAGATAAAGATCCAACTTTTTTCTGCTGGTCTGCGCCTTTGAAATTAAACCAAGAGACATAAGCACGGGATTGGATTTCCCGGCGCCCCCCCAGTGTAATAATATCCAATCCGCCGGAAATTTCTTCCCAGACATTTTTGTCATCATCAAGGCTTTCGCGGGTCTGGTCGATATAGCCCATTTGAACCTTATCACCGATACGAATTGAGCCACTATCTGGCTTATCTTGTTCTGTCAGCATGCGGAACAAGGTTGTCTTACCTGCGCCATTTGGCCCGATCACCCCTACAATCGCGCCGGGCGGAATAGAGAATGTCAGATCATTGATCAAAAGCTTATCGCCAAAGGCTTTGGTGATGCCTTCCGCCTGCACCACAATATCGCCCAAGCGTTCCCCAACAGGGATTTGAATTTGAGCGGTGTTGATTTCCGCCGCCGCTGCGCGGTTCGCCAATTCATCATAGGCCTGCACACGCGCTTTGGATTTTGCTTGCCGCGCTTTCGGGCTGGAGCGGACCCATTCAAGTTCCGCATTCATCTGGCGCTGACGAGACTTTTCGTCTTTCGCTTCTTGCTCAAGACGCGCCGCGCGCGCTTCCAACCAAGCAGAATAATTGCCTTCAAATGGAATGCCTTTGGCGCGATCCAATTCAAGGATCCACCCGGTCACATTATCAAGGAAATACCGATCGTGGGTCACGATCACCACCGCCCCCGGATAATTATGCAGGTAATTCTCAAGCCATTTCACGGATTCAGCATCAAGGTGGTTGGTTGGCTCGTCGAGAAGCATCAAATCAGGCTTTGACAGCAACAAACGCGCAAGTGCCACCCGGCGCTTTTCCCCGCCAGAAAGCTTATTCACCGGAGAATCTCCCGGCGGACAACGCAAGGCCTCCATGGCCATTTCCACCCGGCTATCCAGATCCCACGCATCAAGCGCATCAATCTCTTCTTGCAGCGCTGACATTTTTTCCATCAGCTCATCAGTGTAATTTTCCCCAAGCTCCATTGAAACAGCATTAAATTCGTCGATCTTGGCTTTAATTTCGCCAACACCTTCCATGGCATTTTCAAAGACCGTTTTGGTTTCATCCAGCTGAGGCTCTTGCGGCAAATAGCCCACTTTTGCGCCATCCGCGGCATAAGCCTCGCCATTAAATTCTTGGTCGATGCCGGCCATAATTTTCAAAATGGTGGATTTACCCGCGCCGTTGACGCCAACAATGCCGATTTTGGCATCGGGGTAGAATTGCAAATACACATCATCGAGGATTTTCTTGGACCCGTAAGATTTAGACAGGCCAGTCATGTGATAAATAAATTGCTTCGCCATGTAAGGGGGACTCTCATTTTATGCTTAAAATTTGCCCCTCTGCTACCCTAGTGCCCGGCCTTCGCGCAACCCCATTCAGCTTGGCTCGGCGACATTACAACCAAAGGTTAACGCTTTGTTAATTTTGCTTCACAGGCACTCAAATCTGTGCAAGGGTCTTTCTCATAACAATAACATAACGATACAACTTACGAGGGAACAACATGGATATTATGTCTTTAGTTATGAGTTTATTGCCAGGCATCGTTGGCGGTAATATTGGTGGTCTACTAACGGGCAAGCGTGGATTTGGCATGATCGGCAACTCGATCGCCGGAATCATCGGTGGTCTTGCAGGTGGTCAAGGGCTTGAGCAAGTAGCTGGTTTGGATTTCGCGTCTATCAGCGCCATGATTGCAGAATGGGGCGGCAAGCTTGGCCTTGAGAACCTCGGCGGCATGGGCGATGAAGCTGTTGGTGGCGGTATTGGTGGTCTGGTTGCAGGCCTATTGACCGGGATCAAAGGTCGCCGCTAAACCTTTATTATAAAACGCAAAAACGCCGCAAGGAACTTCCCTTCGCGGCGTTTTTTTTGACCATGTTGCTGCTTTACCCTATGAGTCTGGGGCGAGTATGATTAACTATAGTTCGTAGATGGAGAATGAGAGGGCCTATTATGTCATATGTGCAGCAAACACTTGCGCCAAATGAACGCATCGTGGCGCGGGCGAATTTTAACTGGACCTATAATTTTGGGTCCTGGTTTTTCTTCCTTCTGGGCCTTATTCCCCTAATTGCCTTCGCTGTTGCGGGGCCTGTCAGCGGGTTAGAATTTGCCAAATATGCATTTGGCTTCTGGACCAGCCTCGCCGCGGCTGTTCTTGGCGCCATTTTGTTGGCGGCACATTATATCGTTCTCCACACCACAGAAATCGTCGTGACGTCATTCCGCTTCGTTTACAAAACTGGGCTAATTTCCCGCAAATCAAACGAAGTTAGCTTGAACAAAATTGAAGAAATCGCCATGGATCAATCTATTTTGGGGCGTGCTTTTGGCTATGGGGAATTGATTATTCGCGGCACGGGTGTTGGCGTGATCAACCTGCCTGCTCTGGACAACCCGGTTCAACTGCGCCGAGCGATTGAAGGGGCCAAAGCAAATCTTCGAATGGATACAAGAGAAGAGCTGCTCGGCGAAGGCGACTGATTAGGACTGAATGAGACGTGAGAAAACTCAGTAAATTTGCCAAGCCGATTATCATCGTCATGTCGATCCTATTGGCAGGCTCCATGCTCTATGCCCAATTCGCTCGAGCTGAAAGCACTGCTGAATTAGCGCCTTGGCAAAGCATCACCAAAGAAGACTGGCGGCTTGACGATAAGGCGTTGTTGCAACGCGCGATTGAAGGCTCAAATTTTGACTCGCTGACAAAAGCTGCCGACAAAGGCAATGCCAATGCTTTGTTCATAATCGCCCTCGCCTACAGAACAGGTGAGTTTGGCCTTCAAGGCATGATTTTCGAGCAGGAAGACTATCTCATTAAATCTTGCGAAGCAGGACAGCCCATTGCTTGCGGAGAACTCGGCAATATCTATCAATATGGCGATTATGGTTTTGAAGTGGATACCCAAAAAGCCATTAAATATACTCGCCTTGCCTGCGATGGCGGAGAAGCTTGGGCCTGTTCCAACCTTGCTAGCCATTATAAAATCGGCGATGGCGTTCCTAAAAATCTGAACACTGCAGTGACCCTGTGGACTGCTGCCTGCAAAGCAGATGATAGCATTGGCTGCTCTGAAATGAGCAAAGCACATAAATTTGGCTGGAGCGTCGAGATTGATCCGGCGCTTGAGAAAAAGTATCAGGAAAAGGCCTGTAAGCTTGATAAAAATATGTGTTGAAGTCGCTTTTCAGCCTTTTACCATTCCCCGCCTTAAAACCATTCATTAACCCTGTTTCGCTAGTCTAGCCCCTCACCTTTAAAGGTCTTGAAGGGCACGATGTCTGGCACCCACGATCATACCGCGCTCAAACGCTATTTTTCTTTCCCTGCCATTGCCGGGCAAAACCCTCAACTTGATATGTTGCGCAGCATCGCGATTTTGCTGGTGCTGTTGCGTCATGGCGAAAAAGTGCCTCTTACCATGTGGGATACGCCGATGACGGGCCCCTTCCATCATTTTATGATCAATGGCTGGATTGGGGTCGATCTATTTCTTGTCCTATCGGGATATTTGATTGGCTCTAGCCTGCTGAAAATGAAATCCAAGATCGGTCCCAAAAACCAAGTGATCCAAGCCCTGCCCTATTTTCGGGCACGCATTCTTCGAATTGTGCCTGCTTATTTTGCGATATTGTTCCTCGTGGCGGCTGGCTTCTTTCCTTTATTTAGCTTCCCTCAAGAAAATCTTGGTCTCCGGGTTTTCTACCACATGCTGTTTTTGCAAGATTATTTGCCGCCAGATATTAGCGTTGTTTTCTGGTCTCTTGGCGTTGAAGAGAAGTTTTATATTCTCGCGCCCTTGCTCATGCTCTGTCTCTTGAAAATTAAAAACCCGAAAACCGGGCTGGTGTTTTTGCTCGCCCTATTTTGTTTGTCACCCCTTTTCAAGATGATGACATTTCTCTCGCTCCCGCCAGAAAATTATGAAGATTTCTTCCATCGCATGCGCAGACCTTTTCATATGTCTTTAGAGCCATTGATTATTGGTGTCGCCATCGCCTATTGGCATAAACTCTTGGGGCGGACGATCTCTGTGGCTTTGGCCAAAAAACTGATGGTGGGTGTGGCAATCACTCTCATTATATGGACATCTAGCCATGACTTTAGTGCTGCTTATTCCTTATGGGATGTCACAGGCCAGCCGATGATCATGTCTCTTTTGTTCGGCGTGATGGTTCTTTGCGGCACGGCTTTGAAAGACCAGCCCCTAAAAGCAATGGCGTTCTGGCGGCCTGTTTCAAGGCTCAGCTATGCGCTCTATCTCGTTCACTTCCCCCTGATCCCGCTCTGCCTAGCACTCTCGCTGGCAAGCCCGTTTTCGCAAGTCACATTTTGGGGGTACTATATTGTCATCACAATATTGGCCGGACTGATTTTGCATTTCGCGATCGAGAAACCTTTTCTCCTTTTAAAGGACCGAAAAGCAACAGTGCCGCCCCTCAACAAAGAGGGACGGCTTGATCAAGGCCTTAACGTGACAGCCTCATCTTGAAGCCATAATGCGTCGCGAACCACTCTGCATAGCCTTCAATTTTTTTCTGGCTCTTACTGTTGAAATTATCTCTATCAACATGATGACCAATTTCATGGGTCAGTACATCATGGATGATAAAATTGCCGCAATGTATCTTTAGTAAAGTCCACTCTTAGCCA
>CALLVA010000077.1 GCA_938010655.1 uncultured Parvularculaceae bacterium
TGCATGAACATAAAATTGATCACATTGCCCATATTGGCCCGTCAGCAACGGCAGGGATTGGCGCGTTGATGGGATTGGACAAAGAGACGATTTATCAATCTGTACAGCAAGGTCTGCATTGCACGGTAACGACACGCCAATCGCGCAAAGGCGAAATTTCCACATGGAAAGCTTTTGCCCCGGCCTATGCGGGCAAAACCGCGATTGAGGCTGTGGACCGTTGCATGCGCGGCGAGGGGGCCCCAAGCCCGATTTATGAAGGGGAGGATTCCGTGATCTCCTTTATTCTGAATGGCCGAACCGCAAGAGACCAAGGCAAATCGCCATATGAGCCGACTTATATTGTGCCCCTGCCGGGCAAAGGCGAGCCGAAGAGGGCGATTTTAGAGACCTACACAAAAGAACATTCTGCAGAATATCAATCTCAAGCATTAATCGATTTAGCGTTTAACATGGGCAAGAAAATTGATGACTTTGATAAGGTTAAATCTATTGTTCTGCATACGTCGCACCACACTCATTATGTGATTGGGACAGGCGCGGGCGACCCGCAAAAAATGGACCCTCATGCGTCTCGTGAAACTCTTGATCATTCGATAATGTATATTTTTGCTGTAGCGCTGCAAGATGGTCGTTGGCACCATGTAGATAGCTACGCGCCGGAACGGGCACAGCGCGCGGATACGGTTCGCCTTTGGCACAAGATTTCCACTACAGAAGACCCAGAATGGACACGGCGCTATCACTCTCACGATCCAAAGGAAAAAGCCTTTGGTGCGCGGGTCGTCATTACCATGGAAGATGGCTCTGTGATTGAAGATGAAATGGGCATCGCCAATGCGCACCCTTTAGGGGCGAAACCTTTTGCGCGGGCCGAATATATCAACAAGTTTAAAATTCTAACCGATGATATTTTAACGCCTGAAGAATCTGCACGATTCTTGGAATTGGTTCAGCGCTTGCCTGATTTAACGGCAGAGGAAGTGCGGGCTTTGAACCCCGTTGCGCCAAATGGGTATTTGATTGAAAATCCAGCAAAGGGATTATTTTAATGCTCTTTACCAAGAAGACTTCTCCGGAAAAACGGATTGCCTTTCGTGAAATGCTGGCTGACGGCAAGTTACATCAATTTCCGGGCGCGTTTAACCCGCTTTGCGCGCAATTGATTGAGCGCAAGGGGTTTGCTGGATCATATATTTCTGGCGGGGCGATGGCGGCAGATTTATGTTTGCCTGATATTGGGATTGCGACGCTCTCTGAATTTGTGGATCGGGCGCGGCAAATTGCACGGGTGACGGATCTTCCTGCTTTTGTGGATATTGATACTGGCTTTGGCGAGCCGATGTCTGCGGCGCGCAGTGTTCGGATGATGGAAGAAGCGGGGCTGGCTGGGTGTCATATTGAAGATCAAGTGATGCCAAAACGATGTGGACATTTGGATGGGAAAGAAATCGTCGATACATCTGAAATGGTTCAGCGGGTGCGCGCTGCCTCAGATGCGAAAATGGATTCTAATTTTGTTTTAATCGCTCGGTCTGATGCGCGCGCAATTGAAGGGTTAGATAAGTCTATCGACCGGATGAAAGCTTATGTGGATGCTGGAGCGGATATGATTTTTCCCGAGGCGATGAAATCTGAAAAAGAGTTTGAAGCGGTTCGCGCGGCATTGGACGTGCCGATCCTGGCAAATATGACTGAGTTCGGCAAAAGCAGGCTTTTACATAAAACCGAGCTGGAAAATTTGGGGTTTAATGTCGTGATTTATCCCGTCACAACGTTGCGCCTTGCCATGGGCGAAGTCGATCGCGGCTTGGATGCGATTTTGCGAGATGGCGACCAGAACGACATTCTTGATAAGATGCATCATCGCAAAGATCTCTATGATCTTCTGCGCTATGAAGAATACTCAAAATTTGATCAGGCTTTATATAATTTTGAGGTTGGCGACACGCCAATGAAATAGGCTGAAATAGCGTTTGTTGGCGCTCGAAGCTGGGCGAGCGCATGTGCCTTCATGGTTAATTTGCCGCAGATTTGGGTGTGCTAATCTTACCGGCTAAAACTTTTGCACGCAAAAATTGCAAATCCAAAAAATATAGTGAAAACATGATCTTGTGAAGATTTTGATCTTGCGATAAGAGACTTTTTGCCAGTGCCTCACGCGTAATCACAACCTTAAGTAAATGTTCACCTCTAATTATCTATATTAATTCAACCCACGGTTGTGCGTGGTGGTTAATGGATAATGGCGTAATCGGCTTTACGTGGAGAGGATGAATTATGACGCGACATATTCGCATTGCAGCTGTCTTAGGCGCAGCATCACTTGGGGTTACAGGATGCGTTTCATCGCCTGAAATCTTATCTTCAGAAGAGAATACAGCATTCGCCGCAAGCCTCAAAAGCGATATTGGCGCGGGACAAGAAAAGATTGTTGCGCCGATTTCTCTTCATGAAGCGATGGCGCGAGCGCTCAAATATAATATTGATCATCGTGTCGCTATGATGGAGCTCGACCTTGCGCAGAATGATTTTAAATTATCAGGCTATGACATGTTGCCGCAGCTTGTTGCGAATGCGGGATATTATGGTCGGAATAATCAAGCTGGCGCGTCTTCCTTGTCGCTTCTTTCAGGTCGACAATCTCTGGAACCTTCCACTTCAACAGAGCGCAATGTCTCAACATCAGACATAACAGCTTCTTGGAACATTCTTGATTTTGGCCTTTCCTATATGCGCGCGAAGCAGCTTGGGGATGAAGCGTTGATTATGGAAGAGCGCCGCCGCAAGGTTATTATTGGCATTATTGAAGACGTACACGCCGCATATTGGCGAGCAGTCAGCGCTGAACGATTGACCAAAAGATTGGCGTTGCTTGAGCAAGACGTGAAAAAGTCGTTTGAAGAGTCGCGCGCGCTCTATCAATCCCGTCAGACATCGCCTTTATCGGCGCTCTCTTATCAACGCGAATTGCTTGATATTAAGCGCGAAGCACAAAGAATGCACCGCGAATTAAAAGTGGCGCGCATGGAGCTTGCCGCCTTATTAAATATTCCAGCGGGGCAACGTTTTTCTCTTGAAGTGCCAGAAGAATTTGTTGTGCCGGGGGCTTTAGTGATGTCGCCTAAGTCAATGATGGAAACAGCTCTTGCCAATCGGCCAGAAATTCGCGAGTCCGCTTATGCCCAGCGCATTGGCGGGCGTGAAGCCAAAATTGCTATTATGGAAGCGCTCCCAAGTGTGAATTTCTATGCTGGCATCAACACTGATTCCAATGATTTTTTGTTTAATAATGATTGGCAAGCTCATGGCGCGCGCGCCAGTTGGAATGTGATCAAGGCATTTCAAACACCGCGCCGCCGCGCCAGGGCCAAAGCCTATCAAGCGTTAGAAGAAGAGCGGGCCCTGGCAGCAGCAGTGGCTGTTGTCACGCAAGTTCAAGTCTCCAGGGCGCAATATGAAGCTTTGACGAGTGAATTCCAAACCGCGCAACGGGGCACCGAGGTTCAGTCTCAAATTCTTCAGCAAGTTGAAACTTCATATTCAGCCAAAGCGACAAGTTATCAAACACTCGTTCGTGAGCGGATGAACCTATTGGTTTCAGAAGCACGGCGCGATATTGCTTATGCAAGTTTGCAACAATCTTTGGCGAATGTGTATACCTCCCTTGGATATGATCCTTTTGCGTCGGATGTGACGGGGCAAGAAGATTTAAAAACTTTAGCCAAATCCATGAAAGACTTATGGACAGCGAGAAATCGGAAGCCTGCGGCAATGTCTCAGAATGAGTCCAAGGCGGACCCAAAAGCGGCGCCGAAATCTATTTCCGAGCGCAAGGGTGAGTCTTCTAAAACGACTGGCCTATCTCAGGAAATGACGAAGAAAAAGAAAACGAGCTAAGCCCTTTCGTTTTTTTTCGAAAAAGGCCCAGCGCGTTGAGCGCTGGCCAGACCGCCCTTGACCCAAGTTTACAAGATACGAGATGATCATGCCTATTTTTCCAAAACTCAATAAATCTAAATTGCTCAACAGTACGAGTGTGACGCATCTTCAAGCTCCATCTCAAAAAAAGGGCTTGGGCCTGCAGGCATTAGAACAACGTATTTTGTTAGATGCGGCAGCTTTCGCAACTGGCGCAGAAGCTGTTGATGTTTTAACCCAGCAACAAGCAGAGGCAGCGGCCAATATAGTTTTTGAGACAGATCATGCAACCTCTCAAGAACAAGACCCACTTTTAACCGCCTTACGAACAATAAGCACGCAAGAAGATAGCAAAGAGACTCTTGCCTTTTTAAGTTCGGCGCAAGTAAACCCTTCTCGGGATCCAAGCGGAGATCAATTCACGTCTCTTAAAGTTTCTGACGGATCAATAGGCGGGATGTATATTGATCCTATACGAACATTTGGGTTTAACTCTGCTATCGATATAGATAATAGCCCCCTTATCACTGATGGTTATAATACAGAGGAGGGATCGGTCTTTATGGTGGATCCGCCAGAGCCAGAGTTTGACCTTTCTGGCATTGGAGCGCAGGGCGAAGAATATAAAAGTGTTGTTTTTGTTGATACCGCCATTGATGATTATCAAACTCTGATTGATGGATTACCGCTTGGTATTGAGATCGTTTTGATTGATGCAACTCAAGATGGCATCGAGCAAATGGCAGAATGGTTTGTTGTAAAATCAGATTATGATGCTGTTCATGTACTCTCCCATGGCGGTGTTGGCCAAGTAAACCTTGGAACAGGCCAACTTACCCTTGCGAGCCTTACGGCTGAATATGCCGATGAGATGAGCATAATGCAAAATGCCTTAAGCGCAGATGCCGATTTATTGATTTATGGGTGTGATGTCGGCAAAAATACTTCTTTTGTAACGGCACTTGCTGATGCAACAGGGGCGGATATTGCGGCGTCTACTGATGATACTGGCGCTATTCAATATGGCGGCGACTGGGATCTTGAATTGAAAATAGGTCAAGTTGAGGCAGGTATTATTGTTTCGGTGGAAGCGCAATCTGCTTTTGAAAATATTCTAGCAGATACCGATGGCGATGGTGTTGATGATTTAAATGACATTGATGATGATAATGATGGCATTCTGGATATTAATGAACAGGATGTAGTTGCCCCAACAGGGGTAGACGCCTATTTCACAGGTACTGTTTCTTTATCCGTTGATGGCACCTATGACACAGGCAATGTGACAATCAACCGGCCAGTTGGTGCGACACTGCTAGCAGCATTTGTTGTCTCCTTCGATTCCCCAGATAATCATAGCAATTCTTCCCCCATCACAGTGAATAATATTCCTGTCCCACTTCCCAATGTTGAAACATCCTCCCTTGCAAATGGGTTTATCAATAGAAATCTATGGGGTGATGTGACTGGTGAGTTAGAGGCTGTGTTGAATGCCTTACCAACGGGTGACAGTACACTGACGCTTTCTGAAACCTCTCCAACCCTAGCAAGTGGTTCTGCTTTGGTTGTCGTATGGGATAATCCTGCGGTTGTTGATGGGTATATTGCTCTGAATTTTTCTTCTCTCAGAACAAGCCAGGGAAGTAATATATCAATCCCGATTGGCGCTATTAATACGACAGATCCAAATTTTTCCCTAACGATGGGACTAGGCATCTCGCATAGCGCGTCAGGGCCTACAGAAATTACAACGGTGAATGTCAATGGTGGAACTGTTACGACAACAGCCGGTGGTTTCGATGATGGCGTCCGCACCGTCGGCAGACTCATTACTGTCGGAGGAGAGGGTGATTTAATCGATTCTGGCGCAGAAATATATGATGTGTCAGGATTTGTGAGCGACGGTGACACGTCAATTGATATTACCACATCAAGTTCACATGCATTTGACTATTTGGGGCTTACCTGGATCGTGGGTACAGGTATTGACCCTATCGTACAATCTAGGGACACAGATTCAGACGGTATAGATGATCATTTGGATCTTGATTCGGATAATGATGGCATTACGGATAATATTGAAGCACAAACCACAGCAAACTATATCGCGCCAAACATAGACGACGAAGCGACATTAATAGCAAATGCCGGGTTAAACTCAGCTTATGTTGCCACAAATGGTTTGGCACCTGTTGATACAGATAATGATGGGGATGACGATTATCTTGATACAGATTCAGACAATGAAGGCGATAACGATACAACTGAAGCTGGCCTAATTGGCGTGACAACGGGTCTTTCAAGTGAGACAACAGACGCTGACGGTGATGGCCTGTTTGATATATTTGATACACAAAATGGGACCCTCGCTGATGATGGGGTTGATCCAAATGAAAGCCTCGCAGCGGGTGCTGCCGCGCTGCCAGATAGTGATAATGATGCGAATGGCGCGCTGCCTTTCGTTGCGGACGTGGATTTCCGCGATGCGAATATCGCTCCTTCTGCAATGGATGATGGCGACACAACACCAATTGCCATAACGGGCAATGTGCCACTTAATATTGATGTTTTGATCAATGATACGGATGGCGACGGGGACACGCTCACCATTACGAATATTTATGATCCCGTTGCCCCCTCAACAGCCATTTCCATTGCGACTGGCGAAATTGTTACCTTGGCTTCTGGAACGCAGATTGAATATCTAGTGACAGGCGAATTGCGCGTAACGACGTCTCCATTGGCTATTGGATTGGAAAGTTTCATCTATGAAATTTATGATGGCACTGAATCTAATCAAGCAACAGTATCTTTAACACGCTCTCAGGGAAGCCTATTCTCCGTAGCACCGAATGCAACGGGAACGGAAGATACGCCAATCCTGATTCCAGTAACAATTGATCCAGCGCTTATTTCAGGGGGTGATCTGCCGAATACAGTGGAAACGGCAATTGGTTTCCATGATGCTAGCGCAGGGACAACACCGACCACTTTTGATATTCCCGCAAATGTCACAGGTATAACGGTTACAGCTATTGGCGGTTATGATAATGGGACTGCTAACGCGACGCAGGAAGAATTTATTTCCGGCGTCCTCAATGTGGATTTGGTCGCAGGCACATATTCAGGCCACGACTTTGTAAGCTACGGATATTCGCAAAGAACAAGTGATAATTTCGCGTTTAGAGATGTCGCCCTTGGAGATGCTGCATCTTCTGGCTTGGTCGCGGGCGAACGCGCGCAAGGTTTAAATAATTTCACCGTTGATGTGAATAATGGCGTTTTATCGATTGTTTCTACCAATACGCTACTAGACCAGGCTTATCTTGTTGAGTTTCAAACATCTGACGGCTCTTCAATGAATCTGTTGCAAATTTTTGGCGAAGTCCAAACACCAACAGAATTATCATCAAGTTTCAATGTTGGAACAGATGCGAGTGTTGCTATTATCAATATGCAAGGGGGGCGCGATAGTAGTTCCACCCGAGACGAAGATAAGGCCATTGGCAGAATAATTGTTGATTATGATACTGGTTTAGTCAGTGGAACGATCTTCTCGCAAACAGGACGTGGGGATAATCATAATGTAGCCTATGCTTTTGAAGGATATGACTTAAATTCCGGGCTTTCAATTTTCGACCTCGCAAGTGGCGCGACTATTGTCGGTGATGATAATGGGTCTAGCTTGAATTTACATGAATTGACCATTACCCAAGTCGGGGATGATTTAACGATCACTCGCGCCTCAAATACAGGGTCACCATTTGAAATTCTATTATCGGTTGAAACCTATGAGCGCGTAGATGCTGGCTCTGCAGCATTTACATTAGGCAGTGAAGCGGTCAGTTTTACACATATTCAAAATCCAAATGTTGTGACGACGTTTGACCTTCCTGTCGCGCAAGGCGCAGAAACGGCCAATATCACAATGGCCATGTCGGTGGCTGGGAGTTCTACTGCGGATAATGACAATGAAAATACGGGTACTGCTCGAATTATCGTGGATTTCGAAAATGGCACAACATCTGGAACATTCATTGGCACACGGGCAGATAGTCCAGACCTTTTAACATGGTCCAATGTGCCCTTCGGGACGCGGTTGTTTGATCATGTTGATACAATTTCAAACCATGCAACCATCGGGGGTTTTACGGATGAATTTGCAGCTGTATTAAGCTTTGACTTAGTGACAAATCCAGATGGTTCCGTAATTTTGCAAGGGACAGCTCAAGTTGAACCCGGCGCTGGTACTGGTTCCTATGCGAATTATGCTGTTGTGGCACAGGCTGTTTATTCAGGCCGCGCACCAATTGAAATTTCTGGTTTTGTGCCGGGGGGAACATTTAATGTTGGCAGTCTAAATGCGGAAACGGGCAATTGGGAAGTGGATGCGGCAGACCTTGCTACTCTCGAGTTTTTGCCGAGTGAGCATTTTTCAGGAAATACTCAAGCCCTCGTTTTTGATTATCGAGGCGATGCGCAATCTGTGAATGTCGATGTGAGCCGGGTTGCCGATGCGCCAACTCTTGTCACAACAGACTTCTCTGGCACGGAAAATACAACATTTGCCATTCATGATGCAGTAATTGCAAGCTTGGTCGATCAAGATGGCTCCGAAACCCTTACTGTGACATTGGAAAATATTTCAATCGGCCATACTGTTTCAGATGGAGTGAATAGTTTCACAGCAGTATCAGGCAATCAAAATATTGATATCACCACTTGGGATATTTCCGCTTTAACCTATACACCTGCAGCCGATATATATGGTGAATTTACATTAGACGTGCGCGCATCAACATCTGATGTCGATGGCTTCTCGTCAACAGCGGATACGGCAGAAACACTAAGTCGTTTCACCATAAATGTTATCCAAGATACTGACTCGGACGGCGTTGCTGATAATGTTGATATTGATGATGACAATGACGGTATTTTGGATGTTGAAGAAGGCTTCGCCTCTATTGAAAGTCTAGGCTTATCAACAACTGAATCAACGCTCTCATTCATAAGATCAAATGCAAATATCGTTGATCCTCGTGCTGAATTTAATGATGTACTGAGAATTGTCGATGGCAATCAATCAAGTGCAAGCGGCCTTGTCTTTAATGGAACATTGAACCCCGGTGAAGACACAGTCTTTGTATTAGGATTAAATGTTATTGAGGGCGATGTCGTTGATACATTTGAATTGCGCGCAAGTGTTAGGGGATTAAATGATTTAGACGTTCGTGCGTTTGATTTGAATATACGGGATATGGCTGGAAGCATTGTCTTCTCAACAAGTGTTCCCGACACAGGGCCCACGGGGACAGCCCCTGCGACGGTGACAGGATTTTCTTTGACGGAAGGATTTTATACAGTCGAATTTATACCGCAGACACATGGTGCTTCGAGTAGCACGGTAAGTCGATCAGAATTGATCGCTGCTGAAATTGCAGAACTAAGCTTTGTAGGCGTTACTAATACAGGCATGCAAATTGCGGCTCTGCATCAAGATACAGATAATGATGGTATTGCCGATCATCTTGATCTTGATAGTGATAATGACGGCATAACGGACAATATAGAAGCGCAGCGTACAATTGGATATATTGCGCCAAACGCTGATGACATTGCGACATATAGTGAAAATAGTGGCTTGAACTCTGCTTATGTTGCAACCAATGGATTAGCCCCTGTCAATTCTGATATGGATGATACACCAGACTATCTTGATACGGATAGTGATAATGATGGTGAGTTCGATATTGCCGAAGCAGGTTTTGAGATGGCCGATGCTGATGGCGATGGTCGAGTTGATATTGGCGACGGCCCAGATATGACGCCAAATACAGGCGATGAGCAATTTTCGAATATTGATGTTGATGGTGATGGTCTGGCAGATGCGTTTGATACGCAAGGCGGGACATTCGCCGATGATGGGTATAATTCAAATGAAAGTCTTGCGACTGGCGCATTGGCTTATCCTGATAAGGACAATGATGCCGCAGATGATGCGCCGCTGACAGCCGATGTGGACTTTCGGGATGCGGTAACGACAGACCAAGTGCCGAGTCTTGATTTGAACGTTGTTGAAACTGCCCCCACGCCCGGACAAGATGGTTTTGCGGCATTTAGCTTTAGTGCCCCAACCATTGTAAATGATGGTCAATCAGAAGTTGCGGATGGTATTGGCAATGGCGAGACGGCTCTATACGCAAATGTCGGTTTCTTTAACGGTCAATCTGTAGATTTGCGCGCGACTGTTATTGAAAATAATGCAAATACAAATCCGACATTTGGATTAAGCGGTGCAAGCGATAATGCGAATGTAAATATGGATGACGCATCAAGCGGCAATTCCAATATATCAACAGTGCGTTGGGAAATCATTGAATCTATATCAGGCGTTCCAGTCGCCGCTAATTTTACGCTTCTGATCACAGACCTTGATAATACAGCAACAGGCAATGATGAATTTGAAGGGGAGAGAATCAGTATTTCCGAAGGCGCGATTGACGGATATGTCTTAGAGGACGTTACTGATATTGTGGCAACGCTGAGCAATGGTGTTATTACATTCCAACCAACCGATAATGATCCGGGAACAGCGGGCCAAGACCCGACAAATGCAGTCCAACTTGTTTTTTCTGCGACTTCATCATTTGAAATTACATATGATCGATCAGGCGCAGCAAACTTTAGTTTTGATGGGAATTTTACCCCCATCTTCAATAATGCCGAGACGGTAGACACAAATGTCGATTTCCTTTCAGTCTTTACTGAAAATGGTGGGCCCGTCAATATTGCCGCGCAAAATGCGACAGTGGATGATTTCACGGAAAATGATCTGACTTTATTGACGATCACGCCAGGAAATATCTTTGATGGTACAGATGAGAGACTTATTTTTAATGGAGATCAAAACACATCGGTGATATTGCCACTAGATGGCTCTAATACAGATGCACAAACTCTGACGATTGATAGTGTTGAAGTTTCAATTCAATATACTAATGGTACGATCGAAATTTCACCAATAGTTGGATCAACCATCAATCAAACTATTTTGAACACTTTGCTTCAAACAGCGACATATGAACATATTTCAGAAAATCCAACAGGTGGCTTAAACACAGATCGTTCATTTACATTCCAAGTAACGGATGTAGCAGGTCAGCTTTCTAACACTGCCATTTCTGTACTGACAGTTCTACCTTTGAATGATGCACCATCGCCAGAATTGGTCGCTGACCCTTCAGGCACAGTTGTCATTGCGGGAACAGGCAATCCGACTGCTGCTATCACCCTTGACCAAGCTGGTTTTGCGGCGACGGCGGAACTGACAGGGGAGATGGTCCGCACTGCCTTTTCAGAAGGGCAAACGGCAAGCGATCTAGGCTTGATTTCAGTGGCAGATTTGTTGGCGGATTTTAATATTGAGGATATTGAAGATAGTGAATTTGGTATTGCAATTGAACTAGCCGATGAGACGCAAGGGCGTTGGCAATATTTACGGACGGATCTTCCAACTCATGAATGGACAGATTTCCAGCTTGGAGATGTGAATAATACGGATGTCAATCCCGTTCCAGAAGGACAGGTTCTTTTGATGGATGCCGATGCGGTCTTCCGTTTTGTGGCAGATCCAACCTTTACGGGAGAAACTGTTATTGATTTTAGAGTGTGGGACACAAGCGAGGGAATCGCTTCTAATCCGCCATCCACATTTGGAAGTAGCGTCAGTAATTCAAGTTCTTTTTCTTCAACGGTGTTTTCAACCATGGCCGCCTCTGCAGGCGTCGATACTGATGGCGATAGCATTCTTGATGTTGATGATCTTGATGATGATAATGATGGGATTTTGGACAGTATTGAAAGTCCTGCACCCAATTCAGTCATTCAATATGATACCGTTGGTTGGTTTTATAATGATTTTCCAAATATTAGTCGGACTCCGGTTTTTGATCCAAGTTTTATTGTGTCTGCAAACCCGGCCTTTAGTGGTCCTGGTGTTATAGACACACTCACAACATCGCCAAGTTCATCCATGCGCGTTGATGGGGCGACTGCTACGAGTTACTCCGGCGCAAGAGCATCCGAAGATTATGTGCAGTTTGAATTTACAACTGGAAATCTTAATCCAAATACGACCGTCAATAATATTTCAATCTTTATTGAAAGCGCAATTGGGGGCGACGGCACGGCAGCTTTATACTTCCCCTATGAGTTTGCCATTGAAATTTCTGCAGATGCGAATTTTTCTAATGCCCAAACAATCTTAACCGATGCAGAAGCTATTCTGCAGGCTAATAGAGCGTTGATTGAGTACCCTACGGATGAGTTTGCTTTAGAAGATAATACACAATATTTCATTCGTGCTTATATCTATAATGTTGCGAGCCCGTCTTCAGCGGTTATTTTCGATGATTTCATTGTTCGATTTAACGAGAATGATGCGCCTCTAACCCGCGACACTGACGGTGATGGCATTGCGGATCATTTGGATTTAGATTCGGACAATGACGGCATTTCGGATTTGGAAGAAAGTGGCCAAAATGCAGATATTGTCGATACCAATAATGATGGTATTCGCGATGATATGGCGACGCCTGCTGATCAAATGCTCAACGATCTTAATGATGATGGTATTTCAGACGCTGTTGCGGAAGGGAGTCAGGACCAAGTCATACCGAGACAAACAGATTCAGATGGTGTCGCCGACTATCGTGATTTAGATTCAGATGCTGATGGTATCGCAGATGCGATTGAAGCCCGTCTAACGACTACTGGGAATGTTATTACCACAGGCGGCGCAGCCGGGGATACGGATAGAGATGGCGTGCTTGATCATTTCGATACAAGCTCAACATTTGGTGGCACATTCGTCGCGCCTATTGATACAGATAGTGCCAGTAGTCTGAATAATAATCCAGATGGAATTGCGGATTATATCGATACGGATAGTGATGGAGATGGCATTTTAGATAGTGTTGAAAGTGGTTTAACGGCTCTTCCGACAAACGTTACTTATATGGATGCAGATGGAACTCTTGTGCCCGCATTGGGTCTTGCTAACTTTGTCGGCAATACATCTGAAGTTGCTTTTCGCGAGTTGAATGTCGCCCCTATTGCTGACCTAAATGATGACACAACCACTGCGGCCCGCGACCATATTGTCACGGTGGAAACCAGTGCGGCAATCTCGGTCAATCCGATTGCAGCAAATGGCGGTGTTTTCGATACGGATAGTTCGTCCATTTCTCAACTCATTATTGAGATTGAAGAAGCTGGATTTGTGAATGCATCCGATGAGTATTTTGTGATTGGAGGCGAAGATATATCTCTTGATTCAGATTCCGTCACGGGGTCCGTTACGACAGATGTCGCGATTACGATTAATGGCAATAATTATACCATTCGAACCACAAGAGTGAATAGTGCTGATCCTATCTCAGGGGGGCCAAGTGTTGTTATCAATATTCTGCAAACAACGGCTCAAGGCGACGGTCAAATTCCTCTGGCTGACATGAATGCTATTTTGCAAAGCCTAACCTATCGCAATGATGCAGGGCTAAATGCAACATCAGGAAATCGAGTTTACACGGTTCGCGCCATTGCGGATCAAGTTGCGCCTAGCACGAATAGTAACATAGCCACAGGCACAATTGCGGTCACGAATCCTGATCCTGTTATTGATTTGAACGATGATAACACAACAGCGAATTTGAATGTCGCAAATATCTTCACAGAAGGCGACGCGCCCCTCGCTATAGCGAATATGGGAGAAGTGCTTGATGAAGAAAACGATATTATCGAATTAGAAATAGTTGTAGGCGGATTGGTCGACGGCAATGACGAAGTGATTACGCTGTCTGGAGAAGAATTTTCTTTAGGCACGGATAAAACCGTCACGATTACGAATCCGACTGGCGATAATGTCGAAATTGCTTATGTCAATGGCACATTCACGATCACTAATATCAGTTCTCCAGGGGAAGCAATTCCTGTCTCCTTATTGACCAATTTCCTACAAACCATGACCTACAATCATGAATCGGATGATCCGACAATTGGCAACCGGACATTGACCTTTACAGCAGAGGACAAGGACGGGAACAGCACAAAGACTTCGGCTGTTGCGACAATTACCGTTCGCGAGGTGAACCAAGCGCCAGCGGGAGCCGACGCGACCATAACAGCCACGGAAGATACGAATTATACATTCGCAGCGGCAGATTTTGGCTTTACTGACATAGATAATAACATGTTGGAAAGTATCACTATTCAACCTCTAACGGGGAACGGTACATTATCCTTGAATGGAACAGAAGTGTTAGCTGCAACCACAATCGCCGTGGCGAATATTAGTAATCTTGTCTATGCACCAGATGAAAATGATACAGGCGCGAACGCGGCAAGTTTCGATTTTGTTGTCACGGATAATGGGGGAACCGACAATAGTGGTCATGATACGGATCAATCAGCCAATAGAATTACAATTAATATCAGTGCTGTTGATGATAATCCCGTCATTGATTTGAACGATAATAATACGACCGCAAATCTCGATTTTGCTTCAAGTTTCTCAGAAGGGGGCGGCGCTGTTGCGGTATCTGATAGTGATGCGGATATTTTTGATCCTGAAAATGATATTACTACGCTGACTATCATCATAGGCGGCGTGGAAGATGGTGCTTCTGAGGTAATTTCAATTGCGGGCCAAGCCTTCCCGGCCAATGCCGATGCAACGCTCAGCAATGTAACCGTGGGCAGTTCTTCTGTGAATATCGCTTATATTGCTTCTACTGGACGTTTCACGATTACGAACACATTGGGGACGACAACCTCGATAGATCAAGCTGATCTTGATGTTCTGCTTCGCGGCATAACATATGAAAACACATCACCAGACCTGACAGAAGGCAATCGGACACTCACTTTTTCTGCGACAGATACAGCTGGTTTGATGACCGTGACGAATGCGGTCGCAACGATCTCCGTTGCTGCCGTGGATAATCCAATTGTCATTGTTGATCCAAATACGGGCCAACCGGCATCAAACTCTAATGATGTTGTTCCAGCACAAATGGGGACAGATAATATCCTTCAGGGGGATTTGGACATATCTCCTTATTTCCAAGATTTAGATGATACATTGTCCTTTAGCGCTGCGAACTTGCCGGATGGTTTGACGATTGACGCCGTGACCGGGGTTATCTCCGGCATGATATCGACTGATGCTTCTGTAGGCGGGGACGACCCGGCAGTGGCCCCTGGCATTTATACTGTTGTGGTAACGGCGGATGATGGTCATGGTGGTACTGCATCAACTAATATAACTTATACAATCTCAAACCCAACGCCAATTGCCTTAAATGATCCTTATACGACAAACGAGGATACAGCATTCACAATTGATGTTTCTGGCGTTCTTGATAATGATACGGACCCTGATGGGGATACGCTCTTTGTTTCTGCCGTGGCGGGTTTGCCGTCCAATGTGGGAGAAGAGGTGACGGGCTCTAATGGCGGTGTCTTTACGATCAATCCTGATGGGTCGATTGCGTTTGATCCGGCTGGGGATTTTGAAAATCTTACAACGGGCCAGAGCGAAACCACCTCCCTTGAATATACCGTTTCCGATGGTCAGGGCGGAACTCAGGTTGCGATGGTCACTGTGACCGTCGATGGTGTTGATGATCCAGCATTTGTGACTGGGCCTCTGGGGACACAAACCGGGGTTGAAAATGGATCGATTGCACCGATTGACACTTCAACGATCTTTAACAATCCAAATGGTGAAACGCTCACCTATACAGTGGAGAACCTACCACCGGGATTGAATATTGATCCTTCAACCGGGATTATCTCAGGCACCATTACGCATACAGCGTCTCTTGGCGGGCCTTACAGCGTCACGGTTACTGCAACAACGCCAAGTGGCGAAACATCGTCTACAAACTTTGTGTATAATGTGAGCAACCCTGCGCCAGAGGCCAATGACGATAGAGTGACGACATTGCAGGACCAAAGCGTTATTTTAAATCCTTTGGTCAATGATAATGATCCTGATGGGGATGCCTTGATGGTTTCAGGCACAGGCGCGACCAGCAATGGGGGGACAGTGACAGTCCATCCAGATGGGACGCTAAGCTATACGCCTGCGACAGGATTTACTGGAACTGATATCTTTACATATACAGTGGATGATGGCCAAGGCGGCACAGATATAGCGACGATTACCGTCACTGTAGGCACGCCGCCAGCGGACGCGCCAACGACTATTGGTGTCTCTGATCAGATGAATATTGATGGCGAGAATGTCAATTTTGATCCGACATCAAGCTTTAACGAGCCTAACGGTCAGGCGCTCACTTATGGCGCGATTGATTTACCCCCGGGACTTTCTATGGACCCTGTGACCGGGTTGATCACGGGAACTATTGACCCAAGTGCCTCTCAGGCGGGGCCATACAATGTTACATTGACGGCAACGGACCCTGATGGAAATACGATCAGTACCCAGTTTGTTTGGAATGTTAGAAACCCAGCGCCAGAAGCAGGGGACGATAATATCTACACGCCGGAAAACACAGCGCATACACTAACCCCTCTTGGCAATGACGGGGATGTTGATGGCGATGCCTTGTCTATCCGTTCTATCGACACAGTTTCAGCCAATGGCGGAATGATCACATTAAACCCAGATGGGTCTGTGACATATACACCGCCGGCTGGTTTTGTGGGGACTGACAGTTTTACTTATATTGTCAGTGATGAAAATGGCGCGACAGATACGGCGACTGTAACTGTTGAAGTTGGACCAGCAATGCCGGCTGGTTATCCAGAAGTCACCTCAACACCGATGACCAATCAGACAGGGAATGATGGAGAAGGGATTTCGCCGCTTGATGTCACGGGGTCATTTATGGACCCGGATGGTGATCCGCTGATTTATGCAGCTTCAGGTCTGCCTGAAGGGTTGGAAATTAATCCTAATACGGGGTTGATTTCTGGGACAATCGATCCTTCGGCGAGTCAGTCTGGTCCGTATACGGTTACAGTGACAGCGACAGACCCAGACGGCAATACAGCGACAACGCAGTTTGTCTACGCCGTGTCAAATCCTGCGCCAATGGCAGAAAATAACACCGCCGCAACGCTGCCGGGCGCACCGGTCGTGTTGAATGTTTTGAACAATGATACAGATATTGATGGAGACATGTTGACAGTGACGTCCGTCACGGCGCCGCAAAACGGCACTGTTGTGATTAATCCAGACGGGACATTAACCTATACACCAAATGCCGGATATGAAGGCATGGATCAGTTCACCTATACCATTCAGGATGGCCAAGGGGGGACGGATACTGCGACAGTCAATATTGAAGTTTCCGCAACGCCTTCTGCTTTTGGCGCAACTGGCAGTGTCGTCAATCAATCGGAAAATGATGGCGCGACAATTACGCCAATCAATCTATCCAATTTTGTGACAGACCCCGAAGGCGGCACGTTGACTTTTGCCGTAACCAATCTGCCAACGGGATTGAATTTTGATCCTTTAACAGGCGTTATTTCCGGTACGATTGATCGTTCTGCATCGCGAGGGGGGCCGAATAATGATGGTATCTATCCTGTTGTCGCGACAATTACTGATCCGAGTGGAAATGAAACACCGATCACTTTCTTGTATACGGTTACAAATACAATCCCGAATGCGATGGATGATGGCGTTATCAATGTGAATGAAGATACATCAACGCCTATAACAGTATTGGTCAATGATACTGACGCAGATGGTGATCCTATAATCGTAACCGAAATTAATGGGACGGCTATTGCGCCCGGCGGTGAACTGACTTTGCCAAGTGGCTCAGTTGTTCGCCTTACTGTTGGGGGGTCTATCACATATGAACCCGCCACAAACCTCACTGGGCCGGACAGCTTTACCTATACTATTGATGATGGGGAAGGCGGGACAGATACGGCGACGGTGAATTTGGCACTGGTCGGCGTGAATGATGGTCCGCAAACGGATATTGCTATTTCAAACCAGATGAATGTTGATGGAGATATTATTAGTTTAGATATTTCCGGGAATTTCTCTGATATAGATGATACAGATCTTTCCTATTCAGCCACTGATCTTCCGCCAGGTCTCTCGATTAACCCTGATGCAGGGATTATTTCCGGCACATTGCCGGGAGATGCTAGTGTTGGTGGTCCGTATACAGTTATTATTACTGTAACGGATCCAGATGGCTTATCAGTTTCTGAGCCCTTTATTTGGGATGTTGATAATATCACCCCTGTCGTCGTGGCGCTGCAAGCGAACCAAACTAATAATGATGGGGAAAGTGTTGCAATCGATATAACGGGGGTCTTTAGCGAGCCAAGCCCTGATTCAGATATTTTAACTTATGCCGCTTCCGGGTTGCCGGAAGGATTGTCGATTGATCCGGCAACGGGGATTATCACGGGCACTATTGCTTCGGACGCATCTTTGCAGGAACCTTATACGGTCACTTTGACAGCTGATGATGGCCAAGGCGGTATTGCAACAGAGAGTTTCATCTGGAGTGTGAATAATACCAATCCCGGTCTCCTCAGCCAGCTTGGCAACCAAGCTCATCAAGATGGGGAAACGATTAGTCCTGTAAATGTCTCAACATCTTTTGAAGATGTAGACGGTGATCCACTCACCTTCACAGCGATGGGCTTACCGCCGGGGGTAAGTATTGATCCAAATACAGGAATCATCACAGGTACATTGCCAAAGGATGCGAGTCTTACAGGTCCGTATACGGTGTTAATTACTGCGACAGACCCGCAAGGCGATTTTATTGTTGATACATTTGTATGGGAAGTCAGTAATACGCCGCCAGAAGTTGTAAATCCGCAAATCAATTTGACTTTGAATGATGGAGAAGTCTTCAGTCTAAATACGGCACCAAACTTTGATGATGGAGCGGATGATACAGATGTGATCACATATACTGCAACCGGGTTGCCAGCGGGTCTTCGGATTGATCCGATGACGGGCGAGATACAAGGTACTATTGATAGCAGTGCATCGTTAAATGGACCGTTTACGGTTGAAGTCACGGCGACGGACGAGCAGGGGGATTCAACGAGCGATGTATTCGTCATCAATGTTGAAAATATCAATCCTGACGTTCCAACATTGCCGGAAGTGTCAGGAGAGGCAGCGCGCATTGGTGCGCCATTCTTCCTATCCGTTGCGACGACGGACCCGGATAATGATCAGCTCACCTATCGTGCTGAAGGCTTGCCGGATGGGCTAACGATTGATCCTGCCACAGGGGAAATCTCTGGAACACCCACAGGCCAAGATCAACAAGATGAGCCATATAATGTGACCATCACTGTTGATGATGGCGAAGGCGGCGTGGTGAATTATCGCGTCGGGATTAGCGTTCTCCCTGATGATGCTTTGCCGATCATCCCATCTGGTGGAGAATTCCCATCTCTTGGCGATCTTTTTGAAAGGAAAGATACAGATGATGGGGGAGCTACTGATGGTTATTATCGAGAGAGCAATATTGGTCAGGATGATATCTTTGCCGCTCATCGGTCTACGGAATATGATATGCCGCGGCATGACTTTATAGGCGGTGTCTTGCGGTTCCAGGCACCGGGCTATCAAGGGGAGTTGGTCTTGGAAGGTGTTGCCACCAATAAGGCTGTATATCTTGAATTATCCGAAACACTGAGCCAGCAAGATAATGTCACTGTTGTAAAATGGCATGTCGCTGCGCACCATCATGATGGAGAGGGATTGCCAAGTTGGATTGATCATGATGCAGCAACAGATGTCGTGGTTCTAAACCGCATCATCGGCACAGAGAGTTATGTCTTGCATATTCATGCGTTGACGACAGACAATCGTGTGATCTCTGGTGATTATGAAGTAAATCTGCGCACAGGCGATGTCAGTCTAGTGGGGCAGGCCACAACGAGAGTGGCTAGTTTTGCCGAGCAGCTAGAAATCCAACGACTTGCTGAACATGGGGAGGAAAGAGCTTTATTTGCAGCACTTGGCGAATAAGCTCTTTCTGAGAGAAGAAAAGCCCCGCTATAAGCGGGGCTTTTTTTATATCTTACAGGTCGCTACCAATTCCACATCGTCCCGTCTTCAAGACGCGCCACGGGTAGTTGTTTTGGATCATAAGGATATTTTGCAGCCAATGTCTCATCAATATCCACACCAATGCCGGGGCTTGTGCCGGGGTGAAGGTAGCCATCTTTAAAACTATAGCTATGGGGAAAGACCTCGTCTGTTTCTGGCGTATGCCGCATATATTCTTGAATGCCAAAGTTTGGCACCCAAAGATCAAAATGAAGCGCTGCGCCCATACATGCTGGGGACAAATCTGTCGCGCCGTGGCTGCCTGTGCGCACTTGATATAAGGATGCCAGCGCCGCAATTTGCCGCAAATGGGTTATGCCGCCTGCATGCACGACTGTGGTGCGAATATAATCAATCAACTGATTTTGGATCAACTCACGACAATCATGGATGGAATTGAAAATTTCTCCAACTGCGAGAGGTGTTACTGTATGCTGACGAACAAGTTTGAAGGCTTCCTGGTTTTCCGCTGGCGTACAATCTTCCATCCAGAAGAGGCGATAAGGTTCCAAAGATTTGCCCAAGCGTCCTGCCTCAATCGGGGTAAGGCGATGGTGCACATCATGGAGGAGTTCAACCTCATTGCCATGGTCGCGCCTTAAGCGATCAAAAAGCTGCGGCGCAAAATTAAGATAAGCGCTGGTGTTCCACAAAGTTTCAGTCGGCAAGGTGCCATCAGCTGGTTCATAATAAAGATCACCGCGACCAACCCCATAAGCCCCCTTCACGCCGGGCACGCCAGATTGCGCGCGGATCGCTTTGTAGCCTAATTCAATATACCGCCCGACAGCATCAGTCGTTTCTTCAATATCGGCCCCATTGGCGTGGCCATAAACGAGCACGCCCTCGCGCGAAGCCCCGCCCAGCAATTCATAGACAGGCATATTCGCGGCTTTGCCTTTGATGTCCCAAAGCGCAGTGTCCACCGCGGCAATGGCAGACATTGTCACCGGGCCGCGCCGCCAATAGGCCCCGCGATAGAGATATTGCCAAATATCCTCAATGCGATTGGCTTCTTTGCCGATCAATACGGGGATCACATGATCCTCCAAATAGGCCACAACCGCTTTTTCCCGGCCATTCAGGGTCGCGTCCCCAATACCGTGTAGGCCTTCATCTGTTTCAATTTTAAGAGTAACAAAATTTCGGCCAGGGCAGGTGACGATAACGCGAGCATTGGTAATTTTCATTAGGGTGTCTCCACTCTCATCTTCTTTTATGCTACGTTATCAGGGGCGTATATTATTTTGACAAGGGCTGAATTATTTCGTCTATTAGAGCCTCGTTTAACCGATGATTCGAAGGACCAACCCAATGAGTAATGCCTCTTTTTCAAGACGACGGCTGTTGCAAACAGGGGCTTTAGCGGGGGCTGGCCTCTCATTGGCGGGATGTGAAGCCAAAAGCGGTAAAGTTATTCGCTCCCACGATGTTCAACCATCCGATTATCCGACCGTCATCGGCCTGAAAGCCATTGGCGATCGGTTATCCGAATTGACCGATGGGCGGTTTAGAACAGATGTCTATTCCGGCGGTCAGCTTGGATCGGAAAAAGACAGTCTTGAGATTACAATTTTTGGCGGCATTGATATTAACCGCGTCAGCTTGTCGCCGCTGAACTCTTTTGCTGCCCAAACGCGCGTACCATCTTTGCCTTTCATGTTCCGGTCTATCGGGCATATGCGCGAGGCGATGGACGGGGCACCCGGCCAAATGATTTTAGACTCACTGGAGTCCCACGGGCTGATCGGCTTATGTTTCTATGATAGTGGCGCACGGAGTTTTTATACGACGGAACGCATGGTCAAAGAGCCAGATGATTTGATCGGCCAAAAAATTCGCGTGCAAAATTCTGATTTGTTCGTGTCCATGGTGGAAGCCTTGGGCGGGGACGCAACGCCCATGGCTTTTGGCGAAGTTTATCAAGGCCTCGTGCAAGGTGTTATTGACGGCGCAGAAAATAATATCCCGTCTTATGAAAATACAGGGCATTGGGAAGTGGCCGGAAATTATAGTTTAACGCGGCACGTGCTGGCGCCAGAAGTTGTCGTCATGTCGTTGAAAACATGGAAAGGCCTTTCTGCGCAAGACCGCGACTTCGTGATTCAAGCTGCACGCGAAAGTGTGCCGGTGATGCGGGCTTCTTGGGATGCGCGGGTCGAACGCTCTTTGGAGATTATCTCAACTGGGCCGAAAAAAGTTGAAATCTTCGAGCCAGATACAGCGCCATTCCAGCAAAAAGTATTGCCTCTCTGGGAAAAATATCTGGACTCGCCAGAGTTGCAAGATGTTGCTGACGCGATTCAAGCTGTGAAAGTTTAGACTTTTCCGCAGCTTGATCGCGCTTATTATAGAAGCTCTACAATTCTAGCTGAGTGCCGCACAGAATCGTTGAATTCTGGTGCAAGCTTCTTTTAGCTGTTCTTCACTCGTCGCATAGGAAATGCGGAAGAATGGAGAAAGGCCAAAAGCCACACCGGGCACAACCGCCACAGCTTCTTCTTCGAGCAAGGCAGAAGCAAAATCACCATCTGTTTTAATTTTGACGCCGCCGTTGCTTGTCTTGCCAATTGTGCCGGCACAAGAAGGATAGACATAAAAAGCCCCTTCTGGTGTTTGGCAGTCAATGCCATTTGCATCATTCAGCATAGAGACAACTAAATCACGTCGTCCTTTAAATGCCGTGTTGCGCTCAGCCAGAAAATCATGGGAGCCGTTCAAGGCTTCAACCATGGCCCATTGGCTGATGGAACAAGGGTTAGATGTTGTTTGGGAAAGGGCTTTGCCGATCCCTTTGATGAGTTTTTGCGGCCCAGCAGCATATCCGATGCGCCAACCTGTCATGGCATAGGCTTTAGAGGCACCATTCATCGTCAGTGTACGATCATATAATTTTGGTTCGACTTGTGCCGGTGTCGCAAATTTGAACCCATCATAGACAATGTGCTCATACATATCATCTGTCATGATCATCACATGAGGATGACGCAGAAGCACATCTGTCAGTTCTTTTAATTGGGCCGCTGTATAGGCTGCGCCAGTTGGGTTGGAAGGTGAATTGAAAATCAACCACCGTGTTTTTGGCGTGATGGCGGCTTCCAAGGCTTCTGCGGTGAGGCGGAAGCCTGTTTCTGGGCCCCCTTCAACAGTAACAGGGGTGCCGCCCGCCAATAAAACCATATCCGGGTAAGACACCCAATAAGGGGCAGGGATCACCACTTCATCACCGGGATTCAACGTCGCCAAAAGCGCCGCATAGATCATATATTTCCCGCCAGATGAAACACTCACTTGGTCAGCGGTATAGTCCAGATTATTGTCGCGCTTAAATTTCGCAATAATGGCGTCTTTCAATTCAGGAATGCCATCGACGTTCGTATATTTGGTTTTGCCGTCTTCAATGGCTTTGATGCCCGCTGCTTTAATATGGTCTGGCGTATCAAAGTCTGGCTCGCCCGCGCCGAGACCAATCACATCAATACCCTTGGCTTTCAATTCCCGCGCTTTTTGGGTGACCGCTAGGGTTGGGGATGGTTTGACGCGATTTAGGGTGTCGGAAAGAGTGATTTCTGCCATGGGGGCCTCCATTATTCGACGATGGTCTTAGGCTTTTGGGGGCGGGACGCAAGAGGGATTGCGCGGTTTTTCTTCACTTGAGCGTGCTTATTCGGTTCGCCTTGCTTCTTGGCTGAGAGCGCTCTAGCTTTTTAGTCAAAGAGACACACACATAAGCGAAGAGGATAAAATGGCGATTTCACTTTTCAAGACGACCTTCGGGGCGACGGCAATGTTCGCGCTCAGCATGAGCGGATCAGCCTTCGCGCAAAAAGTGCCACCTTCAGAAGTGCTGGACCTTTATGAAATTGCCAATGCGCCCTCGCCGGACAGATTGCAGGCGGATATTCAAACCCTCTCAGACTTTGGCACAAGACATACTTTGTCAGAGACGGAAAGCGATGTGAGAGGGATTGGCGCTGCAAGGCGTTGGATTTTTGAAGAGTTCAAGAAAATATCCAAAGAGTGCGGTGGCTGTTTGGAGGTGATGTATGTCTCTGATTATGTTGAAGGCGAAACGAGAATCCCAGAGCGAACAGAAGTTGTAAACGTTATTGCCATTCAGCGTGGCAAGCTCGATCCCAACCGCTATGTGATGATGTCAGGGGACATTGATAGCCGCGTTACGGACCCTTTGAACGGTACAGATGATAGCCCCGGCTCAAATGATAACGCTTCTGGTATGGCCGGGACGATTGAAGCGGCGCGCGTGCTGTCCAAGCGCCAATTTGCAGGATCAATCATTTATGCCGGGCTTTCTGGCGAAGAGCAGGGCTTGTTTGGGGGGAAGATTTTTGCCGCTCATGCCAAAAAAGAAGGCTGGAATCTTGAAGCTGTTTTGAACAATGACATGATTTCCAACATTGCGGGGATTGATGGCGTGATCGACAATTCAACGGTCCGTGTTTTCTCCGAAGGGACAAGAGCTGTCGAAACCGAAGAAGAAGCACGTATCAGACGGTTTACCGGCGGGGAGGTGGATAGCGCCTCGCGGAATGTCGCTCGATATATCGATCAATTATCTGACCAATATATGACCAATCTGGATGTAATGATGGTCTATCGGTTGGACCGATATCGGCGCGGGGGCCATCATCGACCTTTTAATCAAGAGGGGTTTCCCGGTGTCCGGTTAATGGAAGTGCATGAGCATTATGATCGCCAGCACCAAGATCTGCGTGTGGAAGACGGGCGGGTCTATGGGGATACGATGGAGGGTGTAGATTCTGTCTATGCGGCGAAAGTCACGGGGCTGAATGCGATTACCTTGGCCAGTATGGCCGGTGCGCCACCCATCCCTGCGGATGTAGAAGCAGAAGGCGCAGTGTCGCCGTCGACTACGTTGAAATGGACCCTGCCAAAGGGCAAGGCCGCTCGAAATCTCGCGGGATATCGCGTTCATTGGCGCCTCACAACAGCGCCGCAATGGACCTATTCTCGCTATGTGGGCAAGGTGGACAGCTATACTTTGGAGAATATAGTCATCGACAATTATTTCTTCGGGGTCTCCGCTGTTTCCAAAGATGGGTATGAGACACCCGTCGTCTTTCCCGGGCCAGCAGGGCGGTTTTAAGCCTCATTTAAGTGGATTTAAAAATCCCGTTGGCGATCATCGCTAAACGGGTCATCACTTTCTAGTGTGCGCGGGCGCACTTTGCGGCATTCATGATACCCCCGGCGCCAGCCTGCCCGATATCCCGCGTCATTTTTGAAGAGGGATTTGTCGCGGTAAATAGCTGTGGAGAAGGCCTTGTCGGATTCCGTCGATGTCCGGCAGCCATCAGCATATCCTTCTGAAAAATATGTACTATTTTCATGATCGATGCCATCTGTGCTCGCGCATCCAGCCAAGGCGCTGGCGCTGAGCAAGGTGCTGAGAAATGCGATTTTGGCTTTAGCAAAATGTGACATGACGTGAATTCTCCATTGATCGCCCTGATCTACACGGTTTTATCGCGTTCCAAAAGGGCAAAGCGGGGTTTGTGAATATCAATCATGCGTTAACCGCCTTTTGGTATGGTTCGACCCTGTGTTTTATTAGGGGAAGTCCTTCCATGCCGATGCCATTGTTACATGAAGATTCTGAAAACGACGATTTCGTAGTGGAAACGATGGAAAATCCGCGGCTAGAATTGGTGCGGCGTTTGACAGATTTGATTGCCCTGCCGCCGGGCCAAATGAGTCCGAATGATCGCGAATTTGTCGCAGATATTCTTGTCTCAACATTAGAGCAAGTTACTGATGCGATTAGAAAAGAAGCATCAAAACGCCTTTGTGGTTTTGCTGAATTGCCATTGCCGCTCTTGCGGTTGCTGCTCACGGATGAGCCAGAAATCGCCGTGCCGCTCTTGCGTAATGTGAGCGAAATTCCTGAATATTTATTGGTGGAGGCCGTTGCCCGTTCTCCTGAGCACCGCAAAGAAATTGCCTTCCGGAAAGACCTAACGCCGAATGTCGTGGATGCGATGGTCAATACGGCGGAAATTCCCATATTGCGCCGGATTATTGAAAATATGGATGTCGCTTTTTCAGAAAGCTCTTTGATTACGATTGTGCGCCGTTGCCAATTTGAAACTGAGATTCGCGAAGCCGTGTTGAAGCGCCCAGAGCTTCGATTGAACCATGCTTATAGTATGTTTTGGTGGTTGGATTCTAAAGGGCGCAAAACTGTGCTGTCCCGTTTTTCAACAGATCGCTCGCGCCTGCAAGAAGCATTACAAGATTTATTTCGCGAAACCTTCACCAGCTCGACCCCGGACCCAGTAGTTATGTCCATGTTGAAGTTGATTGATCGTCGTCACCGCCCTCGGGGCAAAGACGGTGAGATGGTCACCATGGATGTTGTGAAAAAGACGCTTGAAGTCGCGCGCATCGCGCCAAATGATGAGTTGGCTCACGCGGTCGGCTTATTGGCTGGTATCACGACGGAGACTGCAGCGCGCATTTTACAAGATTTCAGCGGCGAAGCTTTTGCCATTTTGTGCAAAAGCATTGGCTTGGCGCGCAGCGACTTTTTTGACCTTTACAATCTTGAGGGGCAATCGGAAGAATTGGCACAGCTTGCGCCTGATCATGATGAAGAAAAAATCGATCAGCTCCAAGGCGTTTTTGATTCGATTTCAAGGGATTATGCCAGAACTGTTCTGAGATATTGGGATTGGCGCGGCAAAGACATCGCGGTTCTGTCAGATATCAACCCAGAGTTTGAAGAAACTGACGACGCTGTTTATCTCGGCGCTGTGTAAAACTTTCTCTGCCTCCAGCTGAAAAAGTATGAGGAAAGAGCCTAGTTTAAGCGTGTTTTAAGCTATTTCTGTTTTAGTGCGAAAGACACCGGCTGCGGCTTTGCGTATTTTAGACGTGGTCGGTGATCTCTTTTTCTTTGCATAATCATCTGTTTTTTTGCGAAGAAGGATTGATTTTGCCGCAAAATCTGTGATTTTCTCGCCTCAATCTAAATCGGAGCTAAGGTGCTTTTGCTGCCATAGTCCATTTACTATCGGCGAGGCCTCCATGTTACGCTCACTGCGTTTTATTCTAGGACGATATTTCGCCCTCGCTGTGGTGCTCGCCATTTTGTGGCTTTTGCTTTCAGGCTTTTTCGACAAAACTGTTTTGCTGGTCTTTGGGGCGCTGACCGTTCTTTTCTCGATCGCCTTGTCGCATCGTGCCGGCATGCTGGATAGTGAAGGCATTCCGACCAAAGTGTTTCCAGGTATTTTGGGATATATGGTATGGCTGACATTTGAGATTGGAAAAGCAAATTTAATTGTTGCGAAACAAGTTTTTTCGCCCAATCTCAGCCCCAAAATGATCCGCGTGAAAACAGATCAAAAAAGCGATATTGGCAAAGTCATCTTCGCGAATTCCGTAACGCTTACGCCGGGCACGGTTTCGGTGGATTTGGCGGACGGGTCATTGTTAATCCATGCTCTAACGGAAGATTTGGCAGAAGAAGAGCCAATTTTGGCGATGGGCGAGCGCGTGTGTAAATTTGACCGGACAGGTGACGCATGATGTTTGTTGTCGCCTCAATCGCCGTCTTGGTTTCAATGGCGCTTGTTTTGGCCCGGGCAATCCTCGGCCCAACGCTTTATGATCGTGTGCTGGCGGGCAATAGCTTTGGCACAAAGACTGTGTTGCTGCTGGGGTTGATGGGCTATGTCACAGGTCGCCCTGATTTTCTGGATATTGCGCTTTTATATGCCTTGATCAATTTCACGGGCACGATTGCGATTCTGAAATTCTTCCGCTATCGGACGATGGCCGGCAGCATGGACGACATGCGAGGCCAGTCATGAAGCGGGGTGTGGCATGAGTTGGGACGTCATTTCAGATTATATTGCTTGGGGCTTTTTCATCATTGGCGCGCTGTTTGTGATTGTCGGCGCGCTTGGTATTTTGCGGTTCCCGGATTTTTACACGCGCATTCATGCGTCTGGGTTGACGGATACGCTGGGGGCAGAATTTATTTTAATCGGCATGGCGATTCAGGCCCCATCATGGCTGATCGCCGCGAAAATCTTGATGATGATGATCTTCCTCTTATTGACCAGCCCCGTGGCGACCCATGCTGTGGCCCATGCGGCTTGGGTGGGAGGATTAAATCCGTTGACGGGCAAAGACCTCACTTATGATGAAGTGACCCCCACCGAAGAAGAACCGGAGGGCCGGGTCTAATGGCTGATTATCAAACGACGCTGTCGCCTATTCTGATTATTGATCTGACGCTGCTTGCCTTGCTGCTGGTGTGTGCTGTGGCGATGGTGCGGGTGCGCCGTCTGTTCGCTGTGGTGATGTTGTCTGGTATTTATTCGCTATTATCTGCTGCGTTTTTCGTTTCAATGGACGCGGTTGATGTGGCGTTTACAGAAGCGGCCGTTGGCGCTGGCATCTCCACTGTGTTGATGCTTTCCGGTATGTTGCTAACGGCCAAACGCGAAAAGCCGATTAAGACGGGCCGCGCACCTATTGCGATGTTTGTCTGTTTGATTGTGGGCGCAGCATTGGTCTATGCCTCAATTGATGCGCCAGCCTTTGGCGACCCGAACGCCCCGGCAAATGCTTATCTTGGCAAAATGTATGTCGAAAATAATTGGGCGGATACTCAAGTCCCCAACATTGTGACCTCTGTCCTCGCCAGCTATCGGGGCTTTGATACTTTGGGTGAAACTTATGTTGTTTTCACCGCAGCTTTGGCCGTGATGCTCCTCTTGGGGATCGCGACAGAGCGGGGCGGCAAGAAGAAGCTGGACGCCCGGGCGATGGAAGCGCAAGCGCGCCGGGAATATTTGGAAATGCAAGCTGAGAAAGAACGCGTTATATCAGGGGGCAATGACTAATGGGCCATCTGATTTTACGCGTGACGATTAAACTCCTCTTTGCGCCAATTATTTTATTTGCGCTATATGTGCAGTTCCACGGGGATTATGGCCCGGGCGGTGGTTTTCAGGCCGGGGTTATTTTTGCTGTTGCATTTATTCTCCATGCGCTTGGGTTTGGCATTGATCAAACCAAGAAGGCTTTGCCGCCGGAGATTTTGCCTTGGATCATGGTGGTTGGCTTGATGCTTTATGTAGGCACAGGCTGGTTCACGATGATGATGGGCGAGAATTTTCTTTCTTATGATGTGATTGTGCCAGGCTCTCACCATCAAGCCGGGCAGCATGTCGGCATTATTCTTGTCGAGCTTGGGGTTGGGGTGGCTGTTGCCTCCAGCATGTTGATGATTTTCTTCCACTTTGCCAGCCGCGAGCCGGAAGTGGCGGATTCGGATTGGTAGGATAGACAATGCTAGAATTTATCCTTGAGCGGTATAATTATTGGATCAGCATCTGCTTGATGTTGACCGGGCTCTATATCGTGATCAGTCGCGGCAATCTCGTGAAAACTCTGATTGGCCTCAATCTGTTTCAAACCTCTGTGTTCATCTTCTATATTTCGATCGGCAAAATTGCCGGGGCGACGGCGCCGATCTTGCTCAAGCAGGACCAAAAAGGCGGGCATCATGGCGATGGCCACGGCGGTGAACATGACGGCGACCACGGCGATGGCCATAGCGAAAAAGCGGCCCATGGGGACCATGCAGACGCCGCTCACGCTAGCAAAGATTACCCAGCAGGCAGCAATGATTTAAACGCTGTTGCTGGCAGCGGTACCGATCATGAGAATGCTGATCACGATGCCCTGCACGGCGTGGCTGATCATGCTGGCGCGGGCAATAGTGTATTGGTGGAAACAAAATCTGCCAATGACGGCTATGGTGTTGAGACCCATACTGATCTTCATGCTGGCCCAGAAACTCATACTGAAGCAGCCGATGCGACAGTAGGGGTGGCGTCAAAAGCCTATGATTTGGCTGACGTTGTTTATACCAATCCTTTGCCCCATGTCTTGATTCTCACAGCGATTGTGGTGGGCGTTGCGACAACGGCGGTGGGCTTGTCCCTCGCGGTTCGGATACGTGAAGCTTATGGCACAATTGAAGAAGATGAATTGGAAATGGCGGATCTGAAAGCAGAATTTGGCGATGATCTTGAAGCTGATGGAGTGATCGCCTGATGGAGCATTTCTTCTCGCAATTGCCGGTGTTGCCGATTGTTACACCGATGATCCTTGCGCCTTTCGCATTGCTTATGCCAGCGGGTCGGACCCCATGGCTCTGGGCCACCCTTGTGAGCTGGGTGACATTTTTCCTCTGCCTCTTATTGCTAGAACGCGTCTGGCTTGATGGGGTAATGGATTATAATATGGGTGACTGGAAAGTGCCCTTCGGGATCGCCTATCATATTGATCTATCCAATGCGCTGGTGATGACTTTGGTCTCCGGCATGGCAGCTGTGGTTTTTCCATATTCGCTACGCAGCGTCGAATCTGAGATTGATATTCGTCAGACCCCGGCCTTTTATACAGCTTTGATGATCTGCATGACTGGCTTGCTTGGGGTGACGGCCACAGGCGACGCCTTCAATGTTTTCGTCTTCCTCGAAGTGTCTTCCCTCGCGACTTATGCGTTGGTGGCTATGGGCGCGCGCCATGATCGCCGGGCTTTAACAGCGGCATTTAACTATCTGGTGATGGGCACCCTCGGCGCGACCTTCTTCGTGATCGGCATTGGCCTGCTTTATCAAGCGACAGGCACGCTGAATATGCTGAATATGCATGATCGGTTGGTCGAACTTGAAAGCGGCAATCGTTCTGTGCAAGCAGGTTTTGCCTTTATCATTACAGGCATTGGCTTGAAATTGGCGATGGTGCCGGTTCATCTCTGGTTGCCGAATGCATACACATTTGCGCCATCTGCGATTACAGCGTTCCTCGCGGCGTCTGCCACGAAAGTCGCCGTCTATGTGATGCTGCGCTTTATCTTCTCGGTCTTCGGAGTTCAATTTGATTTCCTCAATGTCGCGCTAAACGGTTTCTTGCTGCTCGGTTTGGTGGGCATGGTCTATGCTTCTTTCGTTGCGGTCTTCCGGGATGATGTGAAGCAATTGCTGGCTTATTCTTCGGTCGCACAGATCGGCTATATGCTGCTCGGAATTTCCATTGGCACTGTCGATGGTGTCAGTGCGTCGCTGGTGCATTTATTCAATCATGGCTTGATGAAAGCAGCATTGTTCATGTCTGTCGGCTGTGTGATGTTGCGGGTTGGCTCGCATCAATTGAAAGATTATTCAGGCCTCGCCCGGCAAATGCCATGGACCACATGGGCTTTCGTGATTTCCGGCTTGAGCCTTGTGGGCGTGCCCGGCACGGCAGGCTTTATTTCCAAGCTCATGTTGATGCGCGCGGCTCTTAATATTGAAACCAATATTCCTTTCGTATCCGGTGGTTTGGTCATCGCGATTATTCTGTTCAGCTCATTGCTCGCAGTGATCTATGTGGGCCGCATTCTTTTCACGCTGATCCTTGGACCTGTCTCTGAATATGCGACCCATGTGAAAGAAGCGCCTGCATCCATGTTGGTCCCGATTTATATTATGGTGGCGGCGAATATCTGGTTTGGTTTGCAAAGTAGTGTCTTGGTCAATGTCGCGGTGAAAGCGGCACAAACCTTAGACCCCGGTGGCTTTGGTTTGGGGGGGGCATATTAATGTTTGATGTTCTCAATCCCCAAACCGCAATGCTCATTGCGCTCTTGCTGCCTTTTGCGGGTCTGTTCGGTATTAAGTTTTTCGGCGAGCGTATGCCCAATGGGCGCGAAGCGACAACGCTAATCACAGGCCTTGTGGTTTTATATTGTGTGCTGACGGTTTTCACGGCGACAGCCAATGATGTGCCTATTCGCTTAGAGCTTCTTGAGATTATGCCGGGCATGGCGCTGGCGTTTGAAGTGGAGCGCCTCGGGGCGATGTTTGCCCTGATCGCCAGTGGTCTTTGGGTCGTTAATTCGCTCTATTCCATTGGCTATATGCGCGGCACAACAGAAAAATGCCAGACGCGCTTTTATATGTGTTTCGCGGTGGCAATTTCTGCAGCCATTGGGGCAGCCTATGCCGCCAATTTGCTGACGCTCTTTTTGTTCTATGAAGTGCTGACGCTCTCGACCTTTCCTTTGGTCACACATAAAGGCGACGAGAATGCCCGTCGCGGCGGCACGGTCTATCTTGGAATTTTGCTCGGCACGTCCATCGGTCTTTTCTTACCTGCCGTCGTACTCACCTACGCGATCACTGGCGGCAATGGGGATTTCGTCCTCGGGGGGATTTTGCAAGAGCATCGCGCTGCGACGGATCTTGTCATTGGCGTTCTCTTATTGCTCTTTGCCTATGGCATCGGCAAAGCGGCCTTGATGCCGATCCATCCTTGGCTGCCCAATGCGATGGTCGCCCCGACGCCTGTTTCTGCCTTCTTGCATGCGGTGGCTGTGGTGAAAGCGGGCGTGTTCGCCTTGTTGAAAGTCGCGGTTTATATTTTCGGGATTGATTATCTCAAAGAAATCCCGATGCATGAAGTCATTATGTGGCTCGCCGCAGGGTCGATCTTGCTGGCCTCTGCTATTGCCATGACCAAGGATAATCTGAAAGCGCGCCTCGCTTATTCCACCGTGTCCCAACTATCTTATGTGACCCTGGGCGCCATGATGGCGACCTCTATGGGGGCGATGGGCGCAGGGCTTCAAATCGCGGCTCATGCTTTGGGCAAGATGACCTTGTTTATGTGCGCGGGCGCGATTTATGTGGCGCATCATAAGGCGTTGATTTCGCAAATGCGTGGCCTTGGCCGCCAAATGCCATTTACGTTTATGGCGTTTTTGATTGGGGCTTGTTCGATCATCGGCTTGCCGCCGCTTGCTGGATCATGGCCGAAATTTTTCTTGCTCTGGGGCGCGGCAGATGCAGGCCAGCAAATTCTCTTTGCGGTGCTGATCGTCTCTTCCCTGATGAATATCATCTATCTGCTCACACCGATTATTCGCGGGTTCATGGACCCACGTCCTGAAGATGTCGGCAAGGGTATTTCTGAAGCACCGCTCTTCTGCTTGGTCCCTGCATGGATCACGGCAACAGGCTGTCTCATTCTTTTCTTCAACACAGATGCACTGGTCACTTATTTGACGCCAGTCTTCGGCCAGATCAGCATAGGGGGCTAACGCGATGGATCATCACGATATTAAGCCGGAAGAAATGAGCTGGTTTGAAAAGCCCGGCTCTATCAAATTAATGTGGATCATCTTGATCGGACTTTGCGTGCTGAGCGCCGTTGCGGGCGTTGTCGCCAGCTTCATGCATTTGATGCACCCTTATACAATCGCCGATAAATTCCCTGTCTTTTATGGTGTCTATGGCTTTGCCGCTTTCATGTTCATCGTGCTAGCGGGTCAGCATTTGCGCAAAATTCTGATGCGCGACGAAGATTATTATGACACGGCGCAAGAGCGCATGACCCGCGAAGAAATTGAAGATGCGGCAACGCAAGAGGAGGGCAATCAATGAGTGTTGATCCGTTCTTGCCTTCAAACCTTTCGCCGGGCGTCATCCTTATTCTTGTTGGTTTATTTGTCGGCTTTTTGCCGGGCAAATCCGTTAGAGGTCTTGTCTCGCTTGGGGCTGTGGCCGTGGCGATCTTGCACCTCTTATCATATGGCTCTGCCCCCATGGGCGCCCCTGTCCTGCATGGGGTTGGCGAAATATTCGGCCTTGAGACGATTAGTGTCAGGATTGACAAATTAGGCATTATCTTTGCCCTGATCTTCTTAATCGCTGCGGGGATCAATGCGATTTATGGCTGGCTCCACGCGACCCGTGTCGAGGTGTCCACTGGCTTGGTCTATGCGGGCGCTGCCGTTGCCGGGGCTTTAGCGGGGGATTTCCTCACGCTCTTTATCTATTGGGAACTCGCCGCGCTTTCTTCTGTCTTCATCGTTTGGGCAGGCGGCTCTCATGCTTCCTTCAAAGCGGGCATTCGCTATCTCGTCGTTCAAGTCCTGTCTGGTCTCTTGCTGCTTTGTGGCATTGTGATGCGCATTTCAGATGGGCAGGGGATCTATTTTGGGGATCTGAGCTTATTTGACCAAGAAGGGCAGATGATCCTTTCATCGCTCCTGATCTTGATTGCCTTTGGCATTAAAGCAGCCTTCCCGTTCTTGCATAATTGGCTGCAAGATTCTTATCCAAAAGCCACAGCCGTTGGCGCGGTGATGCTCTCCGCTTTCACCACCAAATTGGCGGTTTATACATTGGCGCGGTCTTTCGCAGGCACAGAAGTGTTGATTTATATCGGCGCGACCATGACGATCTTCCCGGTCTTCTTTGCGCTGATTGAAAATGATTTACGTAAAGTGCTGGCCTATTCCCTCAATAACCAAGTGGGTTTCATGGTCTGCGCAGTGGGCATCGGCACGGAACTCGCGATTAATGGCGCAGCCGCCCATGCTTTTGTGCACATTATTTATAAAGCGCTGCTCTTCATGAGTATGGGGGCCGTGTTGGTCCGCACGGGCACGGCCAAGGCAACTGAGCTTGGGGGCTTACATAAATCCATGCCCTGGACGACGATTTTTTGTATCATTGGCGCGATGTCGATTTCCGCCTTCCCGCTCTTTTCGGGGTTTGTTGCAAAATCTTTGATCGTTTCTGCCGCGGCAAAAGAACATATTTTTCTCATCTGGGGCGTGTTGATTTTCGCCTCCGCGGGTGTGCTGGAACATTCAGGAATCAAAATTCCGTATTTCGCTTTCTTCGCCCATGATCAATTCGCGCCGTCCAAAACCGGCAAGCCGCGGCCAAAAGAAGCGCCGATGCCAATGTTGATTGCGATGGGGATCGCGGCTTTCTTATGTATTGCTGTGGGGGTCTTCCCCGGGGCGCTCTATTCTTTGCTGCCATATGATGTGAAATATCAGCCTTATACAGTGGATCATGTGGTCACGCAGATGCAGCTCTTATTATTTGCGATTCTGGCCTTTGGTTTGTTGATCCGCTTCAAGCTTTATCCGGCTGAAATTCGATCGCAAAACCTTGATACCGATTGGCTATATCGTGTGCCCGGCAAGGGCATGCTGATGGGGCTTGTAGGCGGGATTGCCTTACTTTGGCAAAATATTTGGACAACGCTGCAACGCTTCTTCGCGTGGTGGGTCCGAAGATTATATGCGACCCATGGTCCAGAAGGGGCGTTGGCGCGCTCTTTCCCGATTGGGTTCATGGCTTTAATGACAGCTGTGCTTCTGGCGATTGCGCTGGTCATGACGCTCATCGTCTAATTTGCTGGATAAAATGCTGTAATTTACCCGCCTGACGTGTATCAGGCGGGTTTTTTAACGCGTATTGGCGCCTATTCAGAATTCATTAATCGTATGTTCGTCGCGTGTTCTTTTTTTTAATCATTTTAAGTATTTTATCCCCACCCCATAAGCCTGTGGCATTATGGGGGTGCGGAGATATCGAAATGGTTGCTTGGATTAAAGGGGGTGCCGACCGATGGAGATGTCTACTAACTTGCGCCAGGGTCATGCCTGGCAGGAGGCTTGTGTGCATGCCACACAGGAAATTGTTGCGGAGGCTTTTGAAGTATCAACGAGGAGTTTAACAGCTGCGGGTCGTTCAAGAGCGAATATTTCAATGGCGCGGCAGACGGCGATGTATCTAAAACATATTGTCTGTTGCCTGCCATTGGCCACTATTGCGCGGATCTATAAGCGGGACCGCACAACAGTTGGATATGCCATAAGGAAAATCGAAGATATGCGAGATGAAGCTGCCTTTGATACTTTAGTGCATAAAATTGAACAAAAGTTGCAGCGCCGTTTGGAAGCCTTGGAATTTCAAATGTTGCTGGATCAAAAATCGACTTATGTCGTGCCGGAAACGAAGATGTTGCCGGTGGAAGAGATAGCTGCTTATGAGGACAGTAATGTCACTTTTGTGCAGTTCGGGGGCCGCTAAATATAGGGGGGGTGCCTGTCCATCACATATGAGCGGCGCTGGAGTTTTTTCAGCGCCGCTTTTTTTGTATTTTTTTTGACCAAAAGCCGCTTACGAAACGATCTCTTTTTAACCATGCGCGGACAGATGCGTGGCGCACTGTTTGCGCACAAATTAACGCTCTATTAACCAAAAAGTTGTGCAATCGGGATAACTTCATATTGACGAAAACGACCACTCTAATCACTATATGTTGTGTTGAGGGGCAATATTTCGGCTTTTCAACACCCCAAAAGAGCTCATAAAACACCGTTTCGACTCATGTAAAAGATGTATGTGAGATATGCGTGTTTCGCGCTGTTTTGCTGGGGAAGAGAGACACGAAATGAGACCCTGGCTTTGGGCCAATAAATTTGATCGATATTATTCGATGTTGAGGGATGGAAGACTATGTCACTGAATGAAAATACCGCTGCCGCCGCCAAAACTTCAGCATTGGAGAATGTGACCCCTCTTCAACGCCCCGAATTAAAGGTTGTGCGAGAAGTTGTGGTTGATCATTCTCGCGATGCGCTGCTGACAGAATTTGGCAAAAAAACCATGGAAGACCGATATCTCCTTGAGGGCGAAAACTTTCAGGATATGTTTGCCCGGGTCGCAACCGCCTATGGCGAAGATGCAGACCACTCACAGCGGATTTATGGCTACATCTCAAAACTCTGGTTCATGCCAGCCACCCCTGTGCTCTCTAATGGCGGCGCGAAGCGTGGCTTGCCAATTTCCTGCTTCCTTAATGGTGTGAGCGATAGCCTCGATGGGATCGTTGATACGTGGAACGAAAATGTTTGGCTCGCGTCGAATGGCGGTGGCATTGGCACATATTGGGGCGGCGTGCGCTCTATCGGTGAGAAGGTTAAAGGAGCCGGCGCAACATCCGGGATCATTCCGTTCATCCGTGTGATGGATAGTTTGACCCTCGCCATTTCCCAAGGCTCGCTCCGCCGTGGCTCCGCAGCCTGCTATTTGGATGTGCACCACCCGGAAATTGAAGAATTCCTCGAAATGCGCAAGCCATCAGGGGATTTCAACCGAAAGTCACTAAACCTGCATCATGGCATCAACATCACTGATGAGTTCATGGAAGCTGTTGCGGCTGATTTGGAATTTGGTCTTCGGTCTCCGAAGAATGATGAAGTGCTCCGTATGGTGAGTGCTCGGAAACTATGGCAAAAAATTCTCGAAATTCGCCTGCAAACGGGGGAGCCCTATTTGGTCTTCTCAGACACAGTGAACCGCACCATGGCGAAGCACCAGCGGGATCTGGGCCTGAAAGTATCAACATCGAACCTGTGCTCAGAAATTATGCTGCATACGGGCAAAGACCATCTGGATAATGACCGGACAGCCGTTTGCTGCCTGTCTTCTGTCAATGCCGTGAAATATGATGAGTGGAAAGATGAGCCACTCTTCATTGAAGACATTATGCGCTTCTTGGATAATGTGCTTCAGGACTTTATTGATACCGCGCCAGAAGAAATGTCTAAAGCGCGTTATTCTGCAATGCGTGAACGCTCTGTTGGATTGGGCTTGATGGGCTTCCATACTTTCTTGCAGGACCGGAACATTCCGTTTGAATCTGCCATGGCCAAAAGCTGGAACAACCGCTTGTTCAAACATATTCGTATGGGCGCAGATGCGGCTTCCGTGGCGCTCGCGGAAGAAAAAGGCCCGTGCCTCGACGCCGAAGAGACAGGCCACATGCAGCGCTTTTCTCACAAATTGGCGATTGCGCCGACAGCGTCGATCTCCATCATTTGCGGCGGCGCATCCCCTTGCATTGAGCCGATCCCGGCCAACATTTTCACCCATAAAACATTGTCCGGCTCTTTCACCGTGAAGAACCAATCCTTGGAGAAATTGTTAGAGGCCAAAGGCGTGAACGATGAGGACACATGGATGTCTATCCTCGAGCATGAAGGCTCTGTCCAACATTTGGATTGTCTGACGGCGGATGAAAAAGATATTTTCAAGACTGCTTTTGAAATCGACCAAAGATGGGTCATCGAACTCGCCGCAGACCGCTCCCCCTTCATCTGCCAAGGCCAAAGCGTCAACGTCTTCATTCCCGGCGACGTCGACAAATGGGACCTCCACATGCTCCACTGGACAGCATGGGAAAAAGGCGTGAAGAGCTTATATTACTGTCGTTCAAAGTCTGTGCAGCGCACAGGTTTCGCTGGGCAAGAGACAAAAGAAGACGTCTCCGCCGAAGAAGCCATGATGGCAGATGCAGCGCCTACGGATTATGATGAATGCCTGGCTTGTCAGTAACCGCAATTTTCGCGTAGCGAAAAATACGGACCCCGCGAAAGCGCTTTGGCGTAAGCCAAACGCGTGCGGGGAGGGGGATGTAGTTGTTTCTAAAAAAAACTGTATTTGTTGTGGGTGCTGGTGCAAGCTATGAAATTGGCTTGCCATTAGGAAGTGGTTTAAAAGAAAATATCATTCAATCATTTAAGCTTCGTCAAGGCGCTAGCCAGAATACACTTGCTTTCAATTCTGTAGAACTAAATAGAGCACTTCGTGAATTGGCTAATGTGTTGGGCAAGACACACAATGAAGTAGTTGCGAAAATTGATGACTTAAAAAAAGGACTTCGTACATCAAATTCTATTGATGATTTTTTAGATACCCATCGAAATGATGAACTTATTGTAAGGCTAGGAAAATTAGCTATTGTAAATTGCATTTCAGGATCAGAAAGGTCATGTCTTACAAATTTGGTTGGCCATCAAAAAATATACACAGATTCTCAGCTTAAAAATCTTGAAAAAACTTGGTTCCAGTGGTTGATATCAAATTTATCACAGGGTGCCACGCTGGAAGAAGTAGAAAAATCTGCAGCGAACCTTTCTTTTATAATTTTCAATTATGATAGGTGCATTGAACATTTTATTTTCCATGCGCTGTCAGTTCGTTATCCACAAGCAACGGCAGAACAAATCTCTAGTATTGTAGAAAAAATAAACTTTATACATCCATACGGGTCGTTAGGTGATTTAAATTCAATTTCACCATCATTAGGTGATCCAAATAATGCTATTGGATATCTGAGTTCATCTGAAAATATACGCCTTTATACCGAAGGAGTTTTTCAAGATAATATCGTTGAGGAAATTTCAAGCGTGTTGAAAAGCTGCCGTACCCTAATATTTTTAGGTTATGGATTTCATGTACAGAATAATTCGTTGTTAAATTGTATAGTAGATAGCATGGGAGTGATTCCATATATTGGAGGAACTGTATATAAAATTGCGCCTGCAAATATTGAGGCTATTAAGAATGAGCTATCAGATAAATTATATTCGTTAAGTCGAGATAAACATTTTCTAATGTCAGATCATATTGAATTTCAAAAAGTAGTTAGAAAAAATATTACTTTTGCAAACCAGTCTTGTGTCGAATTTCTTTCATCTAATGAACGTGCCTTTTTATAGAAACCATCTCCGACGTAGGGCGGGTGCCAACCCGCCATTCGGACTCTTAATATGAAACTATGCTGGTGGGTTGCGCTGCGCTCCACCCACCCTACGAACTCTCCTCCGCAAGGCGGGTGTTTATTCACTCCCTAAAAATACTCTCCACGGTTGGTCCCATCAAATTTGCCACTCTTCATGCAACATTTTTTGAAATGACCTCCGAGAACCGCACGGGCACGGATCATTTCGGCCCAGCTTTTCGACAAGCTCAACCTCGCCGCCGCGAATTTCACGGTAGCCTCGTTTAACATTGGTTTCAGATGGGAAGCCCTTACGCCGCTTCGACATGACCTCGAAAGCTTGGCAGAGAGTCGGTATTTGTATATTTTGGCATGATACCCTCCATTGTTATATGCGCGGGCAAATAAGCTTAGTCATGACTATGTGTCAAGCAATCGCCCCCAATGTAGGGCGGGTGCCAACCCGCCATTTGGATTCTTAATACGAAACTATGCTGGTGGGTTGCGCTACGCTTCACCCACCCTACGTGTTGGTTTTTGTGTTTGTGTTGGCGGCTTTCCATTTTCGATATGTGGAATGAGGCCACTCTTCGGGGTTTTTAACGAGTCCATGCTTCACCGGATTAAAATGGACGTAATTTATTTGGGCATCAAAATCTTCTTCATCGCGGATTAAATGTTCCCAAAATCGTTTCTGCCAAATGGCCCGTTCGCCTCTGGCATTGGCCGGGGGCAACTCAATTTTGTGTTTAATTGCTTTAGTGAACCCGGTCTTTATCTTTTTCCACCGCGTTGAAAAATCATCTTCCCCTTCTGGCAACCGCCAGACCGTATGCAGATGATCTGGCATGATGGTAATAGCGAGTGTTTCAAACGGCAGTTCTTTTTGGATAAGGGAATAACTTTGCCAAAAATCATCAATGAACCGTACAAGATAATCTTGTCGCCGATCCTGCAAAGTGACGACAAAAGCGTAAGTCCCACCGGGAACATAAAGGCGTCTATAGTTTGGCATCGCTTATCATATCAATCTCGGAATAAGAGTTAAGGCTATAATCATCCTTCCTCGAAATTAACC
>CALLVA010000078.1 GCA_938010655.1 uncultured Parvularculaceae bacterium
GCGATTTATGAAGTTGCAAGCAATCTCGAATTTGCGATTGGCAACAAAAATGCTGATCAATATCGCTTCCGCCCAACCGAACATTTACAGCGACTGGATTTAACCCGTGCTGGCATTGTGTCTTACGGCTCAGGCATTCTCGCTAAGAATGATAAAGCGGGAGATACTTTAATGGCGTGGCGACCAATGGATGATGGTCGCCTGATCGTGACACTGGCCCCCGCCAAAGATATTTATGGGCGGTCTAATAATTGGCCGCTTTATGGTTTGCTCCTATTGGGTTTGCCTTTATTTGCTTGGGTTACGCGGCGCAAGGAAGCGCCAACGCCTGTTCGCCCTCTTGCCGCGCCTATGGCCGCGCCCGTGGCTGCACCGCGCAAAAGCGATCTCAAAGACTGGACCTATTTGCCTGTTGAACAGCAACTCACTTTGCCAGCCTCTGTCATGGCGACGATTGGCGAACCAGCTTTGCCAAAATCACTGGCCTTAAGGGAATTGACCGCTTTGTTGCACCCTAAAGAAGTGCGCCGTGTGCTTGCTTTCTTGACCACCCCATCTCAAGACCAAAAAGATATTCGCTTCCGATTGCGTTCAACTGAAGGGCAATGGCAGCATATATATTGTCGTATTGATGATATGGGTACGGATCGCCTCAGCGGCACGATTATGCCCGTCTCTGAAGGCGCGCTTGATGATGGCCGTGCGGAAAAAGCAGAAGCGCGGCTCAAAGAAGCGATTGAAGCTATTCCTGAAGCTTTTGTGCTCTGGGATCGCCAAGGTCGTTTACTTGCTTGGAACAAGCGATTTTGCAATATTTTCCGTATCGCGCCGTCCCGCCTCGACAAAGGACAAAACGCGGCGACCATTTCCGGCTTCGCGCTGGATGGGGCAGATATTATCACCCAATATTTTTCGCCAACCCTCAGCGAAAACGAGAATACAGCGGAAGTCACCTTCCCCGGAAACCGCATTGGCCATATCAGACGGGTACGGACGAGCGATGGCGGCTGGGTTTGCATTGCGACAAATGTGACCGACGAAAAAATGCGTGAAAAAGCGCAGATGCGTAAAGAACGCGAACTTGAAATGACCGTTGAAAACCTCGAAGGGTCACGCGCCGAATTGCGCGAAGCCATTGAGCGTTATGAAATTGAGAAGAAAAACGCAGAAGAAGCAAACCGCTCAAAATCAGAATTTCTGGCCAATATGAGCCATGAATTGCGTACGCCTTTAAACGCCATTAACGGTTTTTCTGAAGTTATGCAATCTGAACTCTATGGGCCATTAGGCCACCCTAAATATGAAGAATATGCTTCCGACATTCTTCATAGCGGGCAACATCTATTAGCGTTGATCGATGATATTTTGGATATGTCTAAAATTGAAGCGGGTCGCATGGAATTAGAAATTGCGCCTGTTTCAATCGAGAAAGTATTGAAAGAAGGCTTACGCCTCGTCGAAGGCCAAGCCAAAGATATGAATGTTGAATTGAGTGCGTCGGTTACAGGCTTACCATCAGTTATTGGCGACAATCGCGCCATTAAGCAGATCTTTATCAACCTTCTTTCAAACGCGATTAAATTCACGCCTGAAAAAGGCTCTGTGGTTGTCACCGCTCAAGCTGATTTAAACTCAGTGACAGTGCTGATTGCTGATACGGGCGTCGGCATTCGCAAAGATCAATTGCCGCGTCTCGGCGCGCCTTTTGAATTGGTGGAAGATCATTTTGCCAAAAGTCGAAAAGGCTCTGGCCTTGGATTGGCTTTGTCAAAATCCTTGATGGAATTACAAAATGGCATCCTCGCCATTGCAAGCGAAGAGAACAAAGGCACTGTCGTCGCGATGACCCTGCCCCGACGAGCTGGCGTAACCGTGGAGATGACGCCGCTATTGCAAGGCAGAGGCCGCATTTTAACCAAAGACCCAAAACCTGCTGCAGAAACAGCGGCGCAAACCTTCAGCGCCGCCGAATAAGATTTACCAATCAACTGCTCCAACAGTCAGAAATTCAGGGTCTCCAGACTCTGGTCGATTGTAAGGCGGGCAGCCTTTTAAATCATCTCGCGTCTTGCCAAATTCCGCCCGAACCAATGTCATCTCTTTGTCCTTGTCAAAAGTGAACAAAATCTCGTGGCCGATAGTCGCTAAGCGCCCCGTCGTGACGCAAAAGCGTCTTGTGGCTTCGGCTTTTTCCGGTTCAATTTCAGTAGCAGATTTTTCAAGCCCCACCGCCAAATATGGACCGGGCAATTGTTGAACTTGAACACCGCAAACATTCGTGGTCTCGGTTTCTTTCAAAAACAGCGCATACGGAATGGCTTTGCCGCTGCCGCCTTTAATTTCCGCTTGAAACAAATTGTCTGTTTTATACCCCGGTAAATCCACTTGCCGATAGGCAGGCGCCAGATCTTCATAATCTCGCTTCTTCGCCACAGACCGCACCATCTCCAAATCCGCGCGGCTATCGACGCAAAGGCGATAAAATTCTGACATCAATAATCGTGACTTAATGATCTTCTGATTTTTATTGAGGGTTCGCGATTGGGCTTCGGCTGACGAGATCAAAACGCCCTGCCCGAAAAAAGCAGTGATCGCTGCCAGGGAAACTACTTTACGCCACATAATCTATGTCCTTTTTGGTCTTATCTGTCGTCTTGTCGCCTGTGTTTAAAACACTGGCTTTTTCTATCAGCATCACCTTACAGGGCGCGGTCGCATTTGGCCGATGTTCTGTACCCTTGGGAACGACAAACAGATCGCCCTGTTTCAATACAATATTTTGTGTCCGCATCTCCATCACCATTTCACCTTCGATGATGAAAAATGCTTCGTCTTCATCAGGATGTTGATGCCAGTCAAAAGGCCCATCAATAAGCGCGATTTTCACTTGGACATCATCGATATCCCCTGCAATCAGCGGGCTATAGGCTTGTTTTACCTGAGAAAAAGCGTCGGGAATATTAATCTTACGCAAGGGGAAATACCTCCAATAGGCCTGAAAAATTATCAGAGTTGCGATTGAAAAGCCAGTATGAGTCAGGACGCCCCAGAAACAGATACGCCCGCCATTTGAGACATTATATTGTGCGGTCCGAAATTGGGGAAACATATGTCTATTTCGCATCCGCGCATCGATTGACCTATTTTGCCAAAAAGATTAATGGATATTAACTTTTTAACTACTATAGGGCTAAAATATGTTAAAATTAACTGTCTTGCGCGATTACGCTCGCCAGCCTGCACTTGCTTTCCTGCTGATTGCTGGCTTCCTTCTGTTTTCCTCCCCTGCAGCTGCACAAGATGCTGTTGCTAATAGCGGCGATACCGCGTGGATTTTAACCGCCACGGCGCTTGTACTCTTCATGACTTTGCCCGGTCTGGCTTTATTTTACGCCGGTTTAGTGCGCTCTAAAAATGTGCTCTCTGTCTTGATGCAATGTTTTGCCATTGCCTGTGTGGCCTCTATTGTCTGGCTAGCGGTTGGATATAGCCTCGCTTTTTCTGATGGTGGAAGCGCCAACGCCTTTGTCGGCGGCCTCTCAAAAGCATTTTTTGGTAATGTAGGCCGCGATGGTCTCTCAGGTACTATCCCTGAGAGCGTCTTCATGATGTTTCAAATGACATTTGCCATCATCACGCCAGCGCTCATTGTTGGGGCATTTGTGGAGCGTGTGAATTTCGCCGCTGTTATGCTCTTTACGATCCTCTGGTTGATTGTTGTTTATGCACCTGTATGTCATTGGGTCTGGGGCGGCGGCTGGCTTGCTGAACAAGGCGTTGCTGATTTTGCTGGTGGCCTTGTGGTCCACGCGACGGCAGGTGTTTCTGCTCTTGTCTTTGTCAAAATGCTGGGCGCACGGGAAAATTTCCCGAAAGATGTTGAGCCGCCTCATAATCCCGGCATGACCATGATCGGTGCTGCGATGTTATGGGTTGGCTGGTTTGGCTTTAATGCGGGTTCTGCCCTTGGTGCCAATGGTGATGCTGGCATGGCGATGTTGGTAACGCATACATCTGCTGCAACGGCCTCCCTCGTTTGGATGACAATTGAGTGGGTCAAATATGGCCGTCCGAGCCTTGTGGGCATTGTCACTGGTATGGTTGCAGGCCTTGCCACCATTACGCCAGCAGCCGGATCCGTTGGTCCCCTTGGTGCTTTCATTATCGGTATTTTAGCTGGTTCAATTTGCTACTGGGCTGTATCTCTCTTCAAAAACAAATTGAAGTTCGATGATTCTCTTGATGTATTTGCCGTACACGGCGTAGGCGGCATTCTCGGTACATTGAGTATTCCATTCTTGGCAAATCTTGGCCCGGCGGCGCCGGGGCTTGGCGAGCAAACGCTTGGTGGTCAGTTCATCGTGCAACTTACTGGCGTCGTCGCCGTATGTGCCTGGTCAGCAATTGCAAGCATCGTGCTTCTATTCATCATCAAATTGATCACGCCTTTGCGCGCCACTGAAAAAGCGATTGTCGAAGGTTTGGATATCGAGACCCACGGCGAACGCGGTTATCGTTTCTAATCTTCAAAATTTAAGGTCAAATACGCCTTTGTAATTGTACAAAGGCGCAATAAATTTAATCGCAGACGGTTTTTGCAATCGTCTGCGATAAATGTATTTCAGCTATTCTTGATAAAAGCAAAGCAGCCTTAAGCTTCTAATACGCCCCGCGCGATTTGGTCTTGCTCTATGGATTCAAAGAGAGCTTTGAAGTTGCCTTCGCCAAAACCTTCATTGCCCTTGCGTTGAATGATTTCAAAAAAAATCGGCCCAATCGCGTCTTGCGTAAAGATTTGCAATAGCAGCCCTTGGTCTTCTGTTGGGGCGCCATCTATCAAAATTTGACGCTCCTTCAACGCGGCCACATCTTCACCATGGCCCGGTATGCGCTTTTCTATATTGTCAAAATAGGTGTCAGGTGTTTGTTGAAACGGGACGCCCCGCTTCCTTAATAATTCAACGGTTTTATAAATATCATCTGTGCCAAGAGCGATATGTTGTATGCCCTCACCATTATATTTATGCAAAAATTCTTCAATCTGGGATTTTTCATCTTGGCTTTCGTTCAGCGGTATTCGAATTTTACCGCAAGGACTGGTCATCGCTTTAGAGATCAACCCTGTGAGTTTTCCTTCAATATCAAAATATCTGATCTCCCGGAAATTAAACACATCCTCATAATAAGACGCCCATTTATCCATATTGCCGCGATGCAAATTGTGGGTCAGATGGTCTATATAAGTCAGGCCCGCACCATCATTGGGAACAGCGCCTTCAATCGGCTCAAAATCCACATCATAAATCGATTTCGCGCCATATCTATCCACGAGATAAATAACCAGCCCGCCAATCCCCTCAATGGCGGGAATTGAAAGTTGCATTGGCCCTACAGGATTGGTCACTGGCTTTGCGCCACGCTTAATCGCTTCAGCATATGCCTTAGCAGCATCCTTCACACGAAACGCCATTGCGTTCGCCCCTGCGCCATGAATATCTCTAAAATTGGTTGGTTGACCTTGTTTTTCACGGTTCAAGATGAAGTTGATATCACCCTGCTTATAATGCAGCACATCTTTCGTTCGATGCTTGCCTACCGCGACAAAGCCAAAGGTCTCAAACAGCTTAGCCAATTCATCTGGGTTATGGCTCGTATATTCTACAAATTCGAACCCATCAGTGCCCAAAGGGTTTTCAAACAAGTCAGCCATAATATTCTCCTGAGGCCCTCATTGAGGGGCTGCTAAATCTAGTGAATTTGAGTTATATATATGAGATTACCCATTTAGTTGCAAATGAAATTAATATAATGACCCAGCAAACCCCCTTCGACATTAAGCATTTTTTGCCTTATCAACTGTCGATTTTGTCCAATCTGGTCTCCGGGCTCATTGCTGAAGAATATAAAGCACGTTTTGGCATTACAGTGCCTGAATGGCGGGTGATTGTGGTTTTGGCCAATGCCGGAGAACTTACAGCAACGGACATAGCCGAAGCGACATTGATGGATAAGGTGCGGGTCACGCGCACAGTGCAATCGCTGATAAAAGCCAAAATAGCGTCTCGCCGCGCCTCAAAAGAAGATGGTCGCTCCACTCTTCTGACGCTCACAAAAAAAGGTCTGGCGATTTATAATGAAATAATTCCACTGGCCAAAGAAGCAGAGTCCAAGATCATGGAAACTCTAACGCCCAAAGACAGAAAAGACCTACAGCGCATGATCAAAAAAATGTCTGCTCAATTATCGGTGCTGGAAACCCATAATCCGTAAGTGGCGTTCTACACCAGCTCAAGCGCATATCCCGCAGACCGCACCGTTCGGATCGGGTTGCCATCACCATGTTTTGACAGCGCCTTGCGCAAACGACCAATATGTACATCTACAGTTCGGATCTCGACATAAACGTCAGATCCCCAAACAGAATTGAGCAATTGTTCGCGAGAAAAAACCCGTCCCGGATGCTGGATAAAATGGTCTAACAACCTGAATTCCGTTGGCCCTAAATGCACTTCTGTGCCGCCACGCCGCACTTTATGCGCTGTCCGATCTACTTCAATATCGCCAAAGGTCACCAATTCATCCATCAATGCAGGGCGAATGCGGCGCAGCACCGCGCGAATACGCGCTGCTAATTCATTCATAGAGAATGGTTTCGTCAGATAATCGTCTGCCCCTGTCTCCAAACCGCGAACACGATCTGCCTCTTCGGCGCGGGCGGTCAGCATGATGACGGGGATATTTCGAGTTTCTCTATTGGCACGCAATTGACGGCACACTTCGATGCCAGAGACTTTTGGCAACATCCAATCCAAAACCACTAAATCTGGCTTCTCTTCAGCGATACACAACAATCCCTCTTCACCATCGTGAGCCAAAATAGTGGTAAAGCCCTCCTTCGTCAGATTATATTCCAACAAAGTTGATAACGCTTCTTCATCTTCTACGATGACAATTTTTGTGTCTGCCATGGCAGCTGTCCTAAATTTCTTCGACCTGCTCTATGATGCATCATCCGAAACCAGATTTGCAATATTGATCATGTCTCCTTTAGGGCGATTCTCGTCCATCCGGTTGCCTGTACACTGGAAATAGACCTGCTCGGCAATATTCGTGGCATGATCTCCGACACGTTCAAGGTTTTTCGCTACGAACACCAAATGAGTGCCTGCATTGACGGATAAAGGCGCACGCGCCATCTCATGCATAACCTCAAGAAAGATCGAGTTATACAAGCCATCAAGGTGTTCATCGCCCCCCCAAACGGCCAATGCCATTTCCAAGCTTTCTTCCGTCAAAGCATTGAGCGCCCCTGTGAGCTGGCGCATCGCGACTTGCCCCATGCGAATAATACTGGCGCTCGCGGGCATTAAATCTTCGCCTGAAAGAATCAAAGATCGCTTCGCTATATTTTTGGCTAAATCTCCAACCCGCTCAAGCTCGTTGCTAATTTGCAGCGCGACAGCCACTTTGCGGCTTTGGCTTTCAGATTGACGGTTTTCAATCAGCTTAAGGACGATATCTTGAATATCCGCATCGGCTCGATTGACACGCTCATCATTTTCAATCACGGCCTTGGCCATTGGCGCGTGACGCCGCTCCAGCGCAGACATCGCGTCAGCCAGCTGTCCCTCAACAAGGCCGCCCATATTGGTGACCTTCACAGCCAGTTTTTCAAACTGGTCTTGACCACTTATGTTTAAAAGGGAGAACGCCATGCCACCACCTAATTACCCTGAATGGTTGTCATGTACTAGATATGTGACATTATAATGAAGTAGGTCTTTAAAAGTTAAAAAACTTACAAAACCCTTATTTCTATTGAGCTTTGCTTGACACATAAGTGTCACAATTGAAGATTTTCATCTGTACTAGGCTGAAATTTTGGAAAGATACAACTGAAAACAGAGCCTTGCCCTTCGCCACTTTCGACAATCAGCCCACCCTTATGGCGATTGACGATGTGCTTTACGATGGCCAAGCCCAGCCCCGTGCCCCCCCGTAATTTACTGGTCTCCACATCGACGCGATAAAACCGTTCGGTCAACCTTGGCAGCACATCCCTGTCTAACCCGGCACCATGATCCCTCACTTGAAACCATACCAAATCTTCGACAACGATATTTGAGCGAGACGCAATCACCGCTGGCGTATCTCCAGACCGCGTCATCCCGTCTGACAAAGTAGGCAAATCCCCTGCCCCCAATGTGATTTGTACCGTCGGCTTGTCCCCCCCATATTTCAGCGCATTATCTGACAAATTTTGTACGAGCTGGATAAGTTGATCGCGGTCCCCCGCTAAATGAACAGGATTATCAGGATTGACCTTGATCTCTATCTTGCCCTGATATTTCTCTTCAAGCGGCGCAAGGCTATCTTTCACGTCATTAATAACGCTGCCGAGATCAATCTTGTCAGAAACAGGCTGGAATTCATCTAATTCGATTTTTGAAAGAGACATTAAGTCTTCAACCAAACGCTGCATGCGCTTTGCCTGATTTTCCATAATGCCCAAAAACTTATCCTGCACTGCTGGGTCGTCTTTGGCGTGCCCCTTCAACGTTTCAATGAACCCAAGCATTGATGCGAGAGGCGTGCGCAATTCATGACTAGCATTGGCAATAAAATCAGAGCGCATCTCATCAATGCGCTGTTCTTGGGTCAAATCTGTAATGGCAAGGACTGTGCGCGACTGTCCGAGATCTGCCATACTTTCTTCGTCAAGTTGAGTGACAAAAGCCCGACAAAACCGTTCCGGCGGCCCTGCAATTTTGAAATCTGCGGAAACAGAAACACCAGCCTCCCGGGCTTTCTTCACGGCGCTGCGCACCGCATCTGATCGCAACAAAGTGGAAATATGTCGTCCTTCATTCGCGCTGCCAAAAAAAGCAGCTGTCGCCGGGTTTGCCACTTCAATCGTGCCATCCCGCGCCATCATGACCACTGGCTCTGGCAAGGCATTCAAAACACTACGCAATTTCTCATATGTCGCCAGCTTATTATGCATCGAAACTTGCGCAGGATGGACGGGCTCTTGGCGCGCCAATATAAAATAGCGCATCGCCAAACCTGCAAAAAAGACCAGTAATATCAGACATGTCCGCCAAAGAGAGACACCGCCAAGCAGGGCAAACAACACACAAGCTCCTGCAGCCAGCCCAGCCGCCCACAGAAAGTCCCACCGCCGGACTTGCAGCGCGAGCTGGCTGACTTCCTGCTGCAAATCTGATTTTGCCCTATCTTTGCTATCCTGCCCTGCCACAACCCACCTCTTCGCTTCCTCGCAGACTTAGCAAGGCCCGCGCAGCCTGTCACCTAACCCTCATGGGCAGGCCAGGAGGAGAATTGGCTCAAAATAGAATATAGAATATTTGGCTTTGGGCTATTTCCAATACTGTCAAAAGTCCCTAGGAGTGAGAAACTTATCGATATTTCGGAGACGACCAAATGACAGCCGCCCCCCAGCCGCAAACAGCAAAATTATGTAAAATCTTGGCAACCCTTGGCCCCGCCAGTGATGCGCCAGAACGGATGCAGAATTTGATCCATGCGGGTGTGGATGCTTTTCGATTAAACTTCAGCCACGGCAGCCACGAAGAACATGCTGCCCGCGTTGCAAATGCAAGAGCAGCAGAAAAGGTTGTTGGCAAACCCATTACGCTGGTTGCCGATATGCAAGGGCCGAAGATTCGCATTGGCGTTTTGCATAATGATGAGCAAATGTTGCGCTTCAATGAAGAAGTGAAACTCGTCTGCGCCAAAACATCAGATCAAGACGGCGTCTTGCCCATTCCGCACCAAGAGCTTTTTGATGTCTTGCAGCCAGGCGATGTTATTATGCTTGATGATGGCCTTATGCGGCTGACCATTACAGAAAATGACGGCAAAAACGGCGCGGCTAAAGTTGATGTCGGTGGCAAGCTGACCAACAAAAAGGGGATCAATATCCCCGGTAGAGTTCTTCCCATTGCAGCCCTCACCGAAAAAGACCGAGCTGACCTGGATTTCGTCCTGACACAAAATGTTGATTACATCGCTCTTAGCTTTGTTCAAAAAGCCGCCGACGTTCACGAAGCTCAAGAAATCATCAAGGGGCGTTGCGGCGTTATTTCAAAAATTGAAAAACCAGCAGCTCTTGATGAGCTTGGTGCCATTATTGAAGCCTCTGATGCTGTTATGGTTGCCCGGGGCGATCTCGGTGTTGAACTGCCTTTGGAACAAGTGCCTTTGGCTCAGCGCCGGATCATCCGAGAGTCCAGACAAGCTGGCAAGCCAGTAATCGTAGCAACGCAAATGTTGCAATCCATGATTGATAGTCCAACCCCAACACGTGCCGAAGCTTCTGATATCGCTACAGCGGTATATTTGGGGGCAGATGCCGTGATGCTAAGCGCCGAAAGTGCCGTCGGGCGCCACCCTGAAACTGCCGTTATGATCATGTCACGGATCATTAAAGCTGTTGAAGCAGATGAAGTTTATTGGGAAGAAGTCCACAGACGCATTTATGATCCAAAAGCAACAAGCGCGGCAGCCGTTGCTGTTTCAGCCCGAAAAATGGTTGATGTCTTACAAAGCAAAGCCGTCATTGCCTTGACGGCTACTGGAAGCACGGCTTTTTCCGTGGCGCGAGAACGCCCTCACGCTAATATTATCGGGATTTCGCCTTCCGTGGAAACCGCACGGCGCATCAATCTATGTTGGGGCATTCAACCAATGGTACATGATGCGTTTGACAGTTTTGAAACCGTCGCCAAAGAAATCCAGAAAATTGCAAAAGAAAACAATATTGCAAATAAAGGCGATACTGTTCTCCTCGCAGCCGGGATTCCGATGGGTGTTACAGGCGGGACGAATACGCTCAAAGTGATCGAAATAGACTAAACTTATAATATTCCAAATCTGAAATGACTGGCCCATTAAGGGCCTGTTAACCTTTAAATCATTTAATGATTTTTCGTAACGCATCAGATTTGGTTGCCTCATGAAACGCTCATTCTTTACACGGTCCATTTTTGGGCCGCTCTTACTTGCATTTTGTTTGTCAGGGTTCCAAAGC
>CALLVA010000079.1 GCA_938010655.1 uncultured Parvularculaceae bacterium
GCGGCGAAAATCAGCCCGGTAACCCTGATCATGATCGGTGCTGCGGCAACAGCGATCCGCTGGCCTTTAACGGGTTTATCACCAGCGCTGCCAGTATTGATCTTGCTGCAAACGCTTCATGCCGCAACGTTTGCATGCACCTATCTAGGCTCGGTGAATTTTATCGCCAAGGCTGTGCCAGCCTCTTTGACGGCGACGTCAATGACCATCATTTCCACGCTTGGCATCGGCGCGATGACGGGGCTTGCCGCAGCTGGTGTTGGGGGGATATTTGATCGGACAGCCGTATTCCCAAGTTATGCCATTATGGGAGCGATGGGGGCCGTTGCATGTCTTGCTTGTGTGGCTTTGGGCAAAAGGTGGGATGGCGGATTGATTAAAACGGTGCGCTAAAATAACTGAACCGTCACTGCATATTTACAGTTTTGTGGTAAGCTCCCACATTAAGACAAATAGCCCCTGACAGTCTGAGTTAATCCATGGATACCAAACCAAGCCCAACGAAGTTAGCGCAAGGAACCTCTCTTGAAGAGGTGAGTGCGCCGAGCGTTGATGCGACGCAGGCCCTTCAGCAAGATGATATGGTTGCGATGGTTGAAGATACGCCTGTTATTGAGCGTATTTCCTTGGACGCGCCAGAGCGGTTTATCAATCGGGAACTTTCTTGGTTATCATTTAATTTCAGAGTCTTGGAGGAAGCATCTAATAAAGAACATCCACTTTTGGAACGGCTTCGGTTTTTGTCAATTTCTGCGAATAATCTGGATGAATTTTTCATGGTTCGTGTCGCTGGGCTGGTGGGGCAGATGCGCGAAGGGATAACGGCTCTCTCCCAAGAAGGCCTTGGTCCGAAAGAGCAGTTGGGAAAAATTAACGCAAAAGCCGCTGAACTCATGAAGCTTCAGCAAAAATGCTGGCGCAAGCTTTTACCGAAAATGGCGAGACAAGGGCTTGAGGTTTTATTGCCGTTTCAATTGGCCAAAAAAGAACTGGCGTGGCTTGAGGAAGAGTTTCTCAATAATATTTTCCCGGTTTTAACGCCGCTTGCTGTGGACCCTGCGCATCCATTCCCCTTTATTCAAAACTTAGGTTTTGTGCTTTGTTTTGATCTTGAAGCGAAAAATACAGGAGATCGAGGCCAAGCGCTGTTGCCGGTTCCTGCGAAAGTGGAGCGGTTTATCCGTCTGCCCAATTTCGACGGCGAGCCGATCATTCGCTATGTGGCTTTAGAAAAAGTCATTTCCCATTTCTTGCACCATGTTTTTCCGGGGCGTAAAATTCTAGGGCAGGGTGCCTTCAGGATTGTTCGAGATAGTGACATTGAACTTGAAGAAGAAGCAGAAGATTTGGTGCGCCAGTTTGAAAGCTTGTTGCGCCAGCGCCGTCGCGGCGAAGTCATCCGTCTAAAAATTGAAGCGGACACTCCCAAACCACTGCGCAAATTAATCGCGAAAAACCTGAATGTAGATTTATCAGATATTGTGCTGGTAAATGGCTTGTTGGGTCTTGGGCAAACCGATGGATTGATCCCCGATGATCGGCCTGATCTTCAATTCCCTAAATTCGAAGCGCGATTCCCGGAACGTATTAGAGACCATGGTGGGGATTGTTTTTCAGCGATTTCGGCAAAAGACATTCTGGTCCACCATCCCTATGAAAGCTTCGACGTGGTGGTTCAATATTTGAAGCAAGCCGCGGCGGACCCAAATGTGTTGGCGATTAAACAAACGCTGTACCGTACTGCGCGGCAATCGAAGATTGTTGAAGCCCTGATTGAAGCCGCAGAAGCGGGCAAAAATGTAACTGCGCTAGTGGAATTAAAAGCGCGGTTCGATGAAGAAGCGAACATTAAATGGGCGCGTGCATTGGAGCGGGCAGGGGTGAATGTTGTCTATGGTTTCGTAGACTATAAAACCCACGCGAAGCTTTCTCTCGTTGTGCGCAAAGAAGGCGCGACGACGCGTTCTTATGTCCATATTGGCACAGGCAATTATCACCAAATCACAGCGAAGGTGTATACGGATCTTTCGCTCTTTACATGCAACCCAGCTATTGCCCGCGATGCTGCCAAAATCTTTAACTATGTGACGGGATATGCTGAGCCAGCCAATTTGGAGAAAATTTCTATTGCGCCCTTAAATGGCGCTGAGAAAATGGTCGAACTTATTGAGAATGAAATTGTCCATGCCAGAGCCGGGCGACCTGCATCAATTTGGGCGAAGATGAATTCAATTGTCGATAAGATGCTGATTGATAAGCTTTATGAGGCGTCTTGCGCAGGGGTGCAAATTGATTTGGTGATCAGGGGGATTTGTTGTTTACGCCCTGGCGTGCCCGGCCTATCGGAAAATATCCGTGTGAAGTCTATTGTTGGGCGTTTTCTGGAGCACTCCAGAATTGTATGTTTTGGTAATGGCGCGCCGTTGCCGCATTCTGATGCGAAAGTGTATATTTCATCAGCTGACTGGATGCCGCGTAATCTCTATCGCCGGGTCGAAGTTCTCTGTCCGATTGAAAACCCGACCGTCCACCGTCAAGTGCTTGATCAAATCATGGTCGCGAATTTAATCGACGAAGCCCAAAGTTGGATGCTGCAACATGATGGTGATTATATTCGCGTCACCCCGCCAGCAGACACGACACCTTTTAATGTTCATACCTATTGTATGAACCACCCGAGTTTGTCAGGGCGCGGCGCGGCGATTGAATATAGCTCACCATCACCGATTGTGCCGAGAGGGAAGTAAAACCTACTTGGTGTAACTATCCAGCATCCACTGGTTATAGAATATATCTTCCCTGACCTAATGAAGTTGCTTACTTAATTCAGCGCCATTGCAGCTTCCATGGCGAAATAGGTAATGATTCCGTCTGCGCCAGCGCGCTTGAAGCATATCAGGCTTTCAAGAATGGCGGCTTCTCTGTCTAGGGCACCATTAGCGGCAGCAGCAGAGATCATTGCATATTCACCTGAGACTTGAAACGCGAAGGTCGGAACATTGAACGTGTCTTTCACGCGGGTGACCATATCAAGATATGGCATGCCTGGCTTGACCATGACCCAATCAGCACCCTCGGCCAAATCTTGGGAGACTTCGTGCAAGCCATTGGCTGCATTGGCGGGGTCCATTTGATAGGTCTTCTTATCTCCCTGCAAAACACCGGAAGACCCGATGGCACCGCGATAGGGGCCGTAAAAGGTACTGGCATATTTGACGGCATAAGACAGAATGAGGGTATTGGTCAGGCCTTCATTTTCCAAAGCCGTACGAATAGCGCCGACCCGGCCATCCATCATATCGGATGGCGCAACAACATCGAAGCCTGCTTTTACTTGCACTAATGCTTGTTCGATCAACACTTCAACAGTAGCATCATTCAGAATTTCACCACCTTGCAAAAGCCCATCATGGCCATGATCAGTGTAAGGATCGAGAGCGACGTCACAGATCAAGCCAATATCAGGCACTGCATTTTTGATCGCTTTGGCGGTGCGGCACATGAGATTGTCGGAGGATAGCGCCTCTTTTGCATCAGCTGTGCGCTTATCGGCCTCCGTAAAAGGAAAAAGCGCCAAGGCAGGAATACCGAGGTCATGGGCTTTGCGAGCCTCTAGCACAGCCTCATCTGGGGAAAGGCGAAAGACGCCGGGCAAATGCTCAACGGGTTCGCGTATGCCTTTGCCATCTTTCAAAATCATTCCGTGAATAAAGTCATCCGGGCAGAGGCGAGCCTCGCGCACCAAGCGCCGTGACCAATCAGACATGCGCGGCCGCCGCAATCTAGTGGCGGGATAAGCCGTGGGGAAGGGTGGTTTGGACATACGAATACTCATCTTTGAGGGAATGGCATATCGTTGTGAGAAGACTTTGCCAAGGGGGAGCAAGATTAGGAAATAAAAGGTGAAAATTCGATTATGGTTAATCCAGAAATTTTACGACGCCTTTGTAAAAGCAGAGATTTTCTTATTTCACCGCAGAAAAGGGTTAAGAAATACCCCCAAGATTCTTTGATCTGAGTAAGTAAAAACGCCTTTCTATTAACTGAGGCTTAGAAGTTTTCCCTTAGTTTACTGTATAGCGGTGTTAGTAAAGAGGCAAATTATGGCTTTAGAAGCTGGTATAAATGTTCCTGCTGGACAGGACAAAAAAGAAGAAGACTTGCCAAGTGCATATTTGAAGCTTCTTCATCTTATTGAACGTTTGCATCGGCAGTTGCTTGATGTGATCAAAGATGAGCTAGAACGCCTTGGTCAGGCTGATATTAATGCGGTGCAAGCTTTGCTCCTTTACAATATTGGTGATCAGGAATTGACAGCGGGTGAACTCCGCTCTCGTGGCCATTATCTTGGCTCTAATGTTTCATATAACCTGAAGAAGCTTGTTGAAGCGGGTTATATTAGTCATCAGAGATCAGATACAGACCGTCGTTCCGTTCGGGTTTCTTTGACCCCTTCAGGAAATGCGGTTCGGGATAGCCTTGATGGTTTGTTTGAGCGTCATTTGGGCTCTGTTGTTCAAGTTGGCGATGTTTCTGCCGATATGATGACAAGCACGAATGTTTCCTTGGAGCGCCTTGAGCGGTTCTGGGCGGATCAAGTTCGCTACCGTCTCTAGAGTTTTTGCGAACAATTCTCAATTGTTTAATTAAATCTTTGACTTAGATCAAATTGAATCAGCGGCCCGGGTAGATATTCTACCCGGGCCGCGCTATATCAGGCCTAGAAAGACAAAAGACGGGCCGCGCCACCATGATCAATTATAATAAGACATTCGAAGATGCTTTACGCGCCGTAAGATCAGAAGGCCGATACCGTGTTTTCGCAGATCTTGAAAGGATTTGCGGCAAGTTTCCTCAAGCTATGTATCATGATGATAAAGGGATACGTGAAGTTACCGTTTGGTGCTCGAATGATTATCTTGGCATGGGGCAATTGCCTGAAGTGACTGACGCGATGAAAGCGGCGGTGGACAAGGTGGGCGCTGGTGCCGGGGGCACTCGCAATATTGCGGGAACAACGCATTTTCACGTTCAATTGGAAGCAGAGCTGGCTGATTTGCATGACAAAGAAGCCGCGCTCCTGTTCACCTCTGGCTATGTGGGTAATGAAGCGACATTATCTTCCCTCGCTCGGCTATTGCCCGGTTGTGTGATCTTGTCTGATGAATTGAACCACGCATCCATGATTGCTGGCATTCGCGAAGGCCGAAGCGCAAAGCTTGTTTGGCGTCATAATGATATCGAACATCTTGAAACACTTCTCAAAGAACTGCCATTGGACAAGCCTAAGGTCATTGCTTTTGAGTCTGTCTATTCTATGGACGGCGATATAGCGCCTGTGGCGGCAATCTGTGATTTGGCTGAAAAATATAATGCTTTCACATATTTAGACGAAGTTCATGCCGTAGGACTTTATGGTCATAAAGGCGGCGGGATCGCCCAGCGAGATGGTGTGTCTGACCGAATTGATGTTGTTGAAGGCACACTTGGCAAAGCATTTGGGGTCATGGGCGGCTATATTGCCGGGTCTGCTGCATTGATCGATGCAGTGCGTTCCTATGCGTCTGGGTTTATCTTCACCACTGCTCTTTCCCCCGTGTTGGTAGGCGGTGCCTTAGCGTCTGTACAATATTTGAAACAAGCCCATGGCTTGCGTGCTGCGCATCAAGAGCGCGCCGCAAAATTAAAAGAGATGATGCGCCAACAGGGTATTCCAGTCATGCCTTCTGTCAGTCATATCGTGCCTGTATTGGTTGGTGATCCTGTCCAATGTAAGCGCGTGTCAGACCTCTTATTGGACGTGCATGATTTATATGTTCAACCAATCAACTACCCAACAGTGCCAAAAGGTACAGAGCGCCTACGTTTAACACCGACACCAATGCATACCGATGAACATCTCCAAAAACTGGTCAGTACGCTCGACGAAGTTTGGGCTTCTCTAAAGCTCAAAAGAGCTGCTTGATAGTTTCATCGCGCAATATCAGCCCAGAAACTTTGAGGGGGACTGATATGATATCGATCAACAGAAGACTGATCCGCTCGGCGCATTAGTTGCTGAAATTTCAAGGAAGCTGGCGCCGGGGTGAATTTGACTTTCATATCATCACATTCCCCTTGAGGCGCGGCCATTCCTAAAAAGCCGTTAGATGGAGACAAGGTAAAGCCTGAATTTGGAGAAAGGTCTCCCACAAAACCATTCAATCGATAGCGTGCCAGTTTATACGCAGGCGTTTGTGCATTGATCTCTTCTTTGTCCA
>CALLVA010000080.1 GCA_938010655.1 uncultured Parvularculaceae bacterium
GGGCGGGGCTTCAAATGCCTTGCGCGGTTAGAAGAGTTTTTATTCACCTTGGTGATAAACAATTCCGCGCCATCAAAGGCATAATGCAAAATCGCTTTTTTTAAGCGACCCACTTTCAGGTCTGACGGAATTTGGAACTGATCCCATGCTTTATGATCTGGAATGCGGATCGATCGTTTATCATAAAGTTTGTGCCGCACAGACTGACCATACCCATACCACGGCTTGCCCACCGGGGGGACATTCACCAAGGGCGTGTTATAGACTTTATATTCAGGTTCGCCGCCCGCAAAAAGCGCTTTTACCTCTGCCGCAAATTCTGGCGTGACAACTTCATCCGCATCAAGATCAAGCAGCCAATCATGTTCTGCTGCATCTTCACCCACTCGCTTTTGCCCGCCATTGCCGAGCCATTCTTGATGGATCACCCGGGCACCCGCCTGTTCCGCCAACTCAATCGTGCCATCGGTCGAGCCTGAATCAATCACGACCACCTCACGCGCCAATGTTAGGGCCGCCGTCACCACCTCTGTGATCATCCGTTTTTCATTCAATGTGCGAATATAAGCTGAGATAGGCGGGCGGGGATCAATCGTCATGGTCAAATCTTTGTGCGGCTGCGATAGCCCTTTATGCCTCATCCCGCGAAGAGAGCAAAGCCTGATAAATTAACCCTGAATGAGAGTCAGCCTCGCATATTTCAGGCGCAAGAGCCGCAAAATCACCCGACTTTCCCTATCATCGCGCCTTATTCCACGGCATAATATGCAGAACACCAAGCGGGAGAAACACTATGAGCGACGCAACCACGAACGATAAGGCTGGCCTCAACCATATTACGAAAGGGCCGCTCAGCTTGGCCCTTTGGTTCGCCTTGCCCGGCCTTTTGATGGGCATCGGGTTTAGACTGATCACTGAAGATTATATCTGGCAAAATGAGTTCTTTACCCTTGTGGCTGCGACCTTTCTTCTTGTCTTTGGGGCAACGTATTTTTTGACCACCCGCATCAAAGATCGCGTTCGGCCGCTCATTTTTGCGACAGGTCTCGCCAGTTTTACCGCAGGCTTGGCGTGGCTTGCCCAAAAAACCTATGGCGGCGTCGACGTTGAAGACCATATCGTTGGCGTCAGCTTTTTCGCATCCTGCATCATTACTTATATCGCGATCCCGTTTTATCGGACATTGGTGGAACGGGGCGAAAAGCCCACCCACTACCCTTCTCTGTTTGAGTTTGCTTGGAATCTCCCTGTGGTCGCTGTTGCCTCTGGTATATTTACTGGGGCGTTTTGGCTCGTCCTCACACTTTGGGTTCAACTCTTTGACTTAATCGGTATTGATTTCTTTGAAGACCTCTTTTTCGATGATTGGTTTGCGGGCCCAGCGACCTTCACAGCTGGCGCTATCGCGGTTGGATTGGTCCGCGACCGCGAAGGCATCGTTCTTGCTTTAAGAAGTATCCTCTTCGCCATGGCCAAAGTTCTCACCCCGATTTTTGCGATTGCCACTCTCTTATTTTGTATAGCAGCTTTTGCCACTGGGCTTGATGAGCTTTGGACCGGGTTTAGCGCAACATCAATCATGGTCGCAGCGACGTTTTTAGGCGTTACCCTCATAGCCGCTTCCCTTGGGGAAGCAGGACACCCCAAAAACAAATTACTCGATTGGACTATTCGTCTACAGAGCATCATATTACCCATTCTGGCCGCTTTCGCTGTCTATGGTATTTGGTTGCGCGTTCAAGAATATGGTCTGACCGATGAACGGGTTTATGCTATACTCATCGTTGGCATAGCGTCGCTTTATGGCATCGCCTATTTTATCAGCGCGCTCCTCCCAAAAGGACTACCACTTATTCGCACTCTAAATATAGCCATTGCAGGATGTATCTTTGCTTCGGCCGTCTTAGTTCAAACACCACTTCTGAATGCCCATAAATTAGCGGTTAATTCTCAAATGAAGGACCTTATGACAGGCAAGACGAGTGTAGAAGAATTTGATTTTGGCTACTTCCAATTTGGAGCAGGCCAATATGGCAAGAAGGCGTTGCAACGTTTGACAGCGGATACAGAATTGGAAAACCACGCCGCGATCGTGAAAAAAATTGATGCCTTAAAAGATATGGAATCGGAATATGATTATAATCAAAATCGACGGGGTGAAGAAGCAACGATTCTCATAACGGAATTAATCGAAGAGGAAAAACTTATCTTGGTCAATATTGATCGTGATAGTTTTCCTGAAGGATTTGAGGCAGCCCTAGAAAACTATATATGGCAACTTCGTCAATGCAAAAATGAAAATCGACGTTGCGCCATTGCTCCCATTTCCGACTTACCAAACACACAAGAAGCTATGATTCTCGTAAATCACTACGATACAGTGATACGATATGTTATTTTTACAAAAAAGGAAGAACAATGGAGCGAATATACGTCTTTCAATAGCCGCTTTAATAAGTCTTTTGAAATTGCGAAAATCGAGGCTGAGGCAACATTCGAAGCATTTTTGGCAGGTGACTTTGACCTACAGCCTGTTACCGTTACTGGCTTAAGAGTCGGGGATAATATTTCAACACCGCAATGGCCAAACTAGCATTGCCCTTTGATTGAGCACCCCTCTATATAGAATAAATCTATATGAGTTGCTTAATAAATAGCGCCAAAGAAAGTTGCTTTATGCCGCCCCAGCCCAAAAATATCCCGGTTGAAATCACCCAACATGGGGAGACACGCATTGACCCTTATGCCTGGATGAAAGACGAAAACTGGCAAGAGGTTTTGCGTGACCCCACAATCTTGCGAGCAGACATTGCAGATCATTTAAAAGCAGAAAACGCTTATTACGAAGCGGAAACGGCTGATCTTGCAAGTTTGCGCGAAACACTCGTGGCCGAGATGCGGGGGCGCATTAAAGAAGATGATAGCTCCGTGCCAGAAAAAGACGGTCCTTATGCATATTTAGTGCGATATCGCGAAGGCGGGGAATATCCCGTTTATGCGAGAACACCGCGCGATGGCGGCACAGAGACTATTCTATATGATGGGCAGGCCGAGGCTGGCGACAGTAAGTTCTTTGACATTGGCGCCGTGATCTGCAGTCCTGATCATGCCTTAATGGCTTATTCGGTTGATCGTCTGGGGTCTGAATATTTTGATATTCGCATCCGCAACATCGCCACAGGCGAAGAATATACGGAAACGCTAAAAAGCACTGATGGCTTTTTGGTTTGGGCGCAAGACAGCAAAAGCTTTTTCTATGTTGAACGCGATGACAATCAACGCCCCAAATGGGTACGTCACCACAAACTTGGCACCGACCAAAGCGAAGACATGTTGGTTTTTGAAGAAGCCGATAATGGCATGTTCCTCTCCATCAGCCTTACTCAAGACGAAAAATATATTTTGATTGAGCCCGGCAATGGCAATCA
>CALLVA010000081.1 GCA_938010655.1 uncultured Parvularculaceae bacterium
ATCACGACGGAGTTGATTATTGACCAACACTTCTTCTGACCACATTAATCCAGCCGCACCCGCAGCGATAATGGAATTCCCCCAAGCAAGGGGGGCCAGAAAATAGGCCGCAAGACCAACGATAATCGCCCAGCGAAACTGTAATGTCCCATTTTCTTTGCCGATTTTAGTGGCTTTGCGTTGACTGAATCGCCCGGCCAAAAGCCCTAATGTGCCACCAATGGCAAAACCGCTGAAAATGCCGAAAGCGGCATTATCCAATGGATTATAGAGAGTTGTGAGGGGGGCAACCGCCGCGCTTTCCAGCATCAAAACAATCGGCAGGCCAAGAGCAATTGCCACGGCGCTTTCTAGCCTGACAGCCGCTTTTGTGGTGGTGGGGGCAGGGGCTGAAATGATGGCCCGGCGATCAATCGCACTGCCATTGAGCATTAAAGCGCCTGCGATCAATAAGGCAGGCCAGATCATCATATTTGTGAGCAATACGAAAGCTGTGACCGCAATAGCCAATAGAGAGACTGGGCCGCCAATAATAGCGAGCCTAAAGGCAGTCGGACTTTTGCGCGGGAGGGTCGAAATTTTGAATTGCATGGACGAGATGAAAGCAAGAAGCGCCAAGCCGGCGCCAGCAAGTTCACTCACCAACCAAGGATCGGAAATCGGCAATGTTGTCTTTTGATAGAAAAACCCCGCCACAATACTGGTCACCAATACAATGGCTGGGCGTTTTGCGAGGCCCTGCATCGCACCAAGAGACGACAGGCCAATCAAGGCCAGCGAGATGAGCAATAATAGGCTGCCGATAATGAAGCCACTCATGAGATGTGCTCTGCCATTGGGGTTGCTTTAAGAAATTGATTTGCTTTTGTATGGAATCGCGAATCTGGACTGATCCGAGACACATCGCAAATGATTTTTACCCTTTGTTAAGAACTTGGTTGAGGTGTTGAGCAGGCTATTCCCATGATTTGTATCAAAGTTTTTGTCCCCGTCTGATTTGCCCGTGATAAAATTCTAAAATCCGGGCTTGGTATGAAGATGAAAGGGGCCAATATGCCCAGTAAGAAACCTCTCAAAACAGATCGAAAACAGGCTGCTCGAAAATCCATTCATAAGCGCATTGGATCCGCCATTGCCAAAACTGCCCCCCAATTGGCCGAAGCATTGGGCGGGCCGCTGGCGGGGGCGGCTATTGGCTCTATCGCCGAGGCGATTTTCGGCTCCCCGGATACCGATATGGGATTGGTTGAAAAGGCAATTTTAGCGGCCCACCCGGAAACGATGCTAAAATTGCGCGAAGCAGAATATGATTTTCGCAAAGCTGTGATGGATAATCAAACAGCTCTTGAGCGCGTCGCAATGGAAGATCGCTCCAGCGCCAGAAATCGACAAGCCGCTATGAAAGATAAAGCACCAACCATCATTGGCGCAGCCGTGATTCTCGGGTTTTTCTTGGTCTTGTCGGGCATGTTGCTTTGGGAATTGCCAGCGGGGGCGGAAACAGAGTTTTCCATCATGCTGGGCGCATTGGCCACGATGACAGCTGCAGTGGTCAATTATTTCTTCGGTTCTTCGGCTTGGTCCAAAGAGAAAACGCATATGCTTGTAGAACAATCCACGGAGCATGGTCGAGCCCAAGCCAGCGGCAAAATATAACAAAAAGCTTTCACTATGAGGAGAGGGTGTTAAGCACCCTCTCATGTCAGTTACGCCCAAAGGTCCAGTTAATCAGTCGGATATCCTCATTGTTGGTGCGGGGGTCATTGGTTTGTTCTGCGCCCGTGCTTGCGCCATGGCGGGCGCGAAGGTGACGTTGGTCGATCGCGCGAGGCCGGGACAAGGCGCATCCATGGCCGCAGCGGGCATGTTGACCCCCGGCGCAGAGAACCGGGAATGTGACCCGGTTATGATGGCCTTTGGTCAGCGCGCCTTATCCGCATGGAAAAATCTGGCTAACGAGGATGCTTTTCCCACCTCGATTGTCGATCTACATTTTCGCGGTGTATTAGATTTGTCAAAAAACCAGGACGGTTTGCGAGAGCGGGCTTTAAAAGCACAAAACGCGGCGCCTTTGCTTTGGACACAAAATGATCTCACAGCGTTTGAACCTGAATTGGCATATGAGGGAGCGGCTCTTTCGTTCCCCGGCGAAGGGCAAGTTGATCCAATTAAGCTTGTGGCATTTTTGGAAAAAGAAGTGGCAGCATTAGGAGTCACTCTCAGGCCAGAGACCGATATTATTTCGATTGATTTAGCAGATCACCCAACAGCCAAGACCCGAACGGGGGAGACCTTTCACGCAGATCATATTGTTCTTGCGGCTGCGGTTCTGCCAGATGCTCTATGGGGGGAGGGCAAGATATCTCCCTTTTTGCCCGTAAAAGGACAAGCAATCAGTGTCGAGAGTGATATGGCTTTATTGCGCCGAATAATTCGGCTGGATAATTTTTATATCGCCCCAAAAGCTGAAAATAGATTGATCATCGGTGCAACGGAAGAACCGGGGCGTACGGACCTTCTGGTAAAAGAAGAGACAGTCGATCAATTAATGCAAAAAGCAATAGCGCTCGTGCCCGGTCTTTCAGAGGCAAGGCTATTGAAATCTTGGGCGGGACATAGGCCTGCTGTGCCGGATAGGTTACCTGTCTTGGGGCGCAGTCGCCAGAATTCAAAATTGATTTACGCAACTGGCCATTATCGCAATGGCATATTATTTGCGCCGTATACGGCTGACCTTGTTTCCCAACTCATATTAGGGGCGACTGGCCCAGACTGGCTAAGCGCGTTTAGTCCGCAAAGATTTGATGTGTGATTTCGAGAGGCGAAGCGCCGCGCTAATTGGGCTTACTCGTCAAATACATCCAAATCACGCTGAGCCTGCTTTTCTGCGCGCTTCTCATTAAAGTTGCGCGTCCAACTGCGGGGCCAGAAATGTGTGATTTTCGGTATCTGATATCGACGTTGTAAAAAGTTCTTTTTAGATGTGTTTCGAAGCGCTGGGCTTGCGACCATACCAGTCAGACGCGCCAAAAGGGCTGCTTCTTGTTGATGGACCGGATGGTTTGGATCACGCCCATGATCAGTCACTTCTTCTGGGTCGAGCACTTCTGCTTCCCAAAAAGCTTTGTCGAGCACTTCGTCTTCTGTCAGCATTGCTGCTGCGGCTACGGGCGCAGGCTCTTTTTCATCTGTATATTGAATATCGGTTTCTTGCGCGATATCGTTAGTATGATCTTCTGCAATTTCTGAGATTTCGACGATGGTTTCAGCAATGGCTTCATCGGCTTGTGCTGATACATCCGTCTCCTCACTAGGATCAAGACGATCAACCTCAAGCTTATGTTCAATAGTCACTTCTTCGCTTATGTCCGAAGAGGCCGTTTCTTCGATAAAGATATCATCCGTGATCGGTGTATCTGCTTCACTTTCAAGAGTTTCACTGATAATTTCTGCTGGCGCTTCCAGTGTATCTTGTTCAATTTCAACAGAGGCTTCTAGCTCTTGAGGGTCAATCTCGACAGAAATTTCCGCTGCAGGTGTTTCTGCCTCTTCGGCGGCAACAGGCGTGCTTAGTTCTAGCGGAGTTTCTGTTTCTTCATCGTCAAAAGCACGGGAGAGGCGGTTTTGCAATTTGCGGGCATTAGCAGCAACAGCTTTCGCCGCAAGAGCTTCTTGTCTCTCTTTTTGTTGTTCAGCGAGTTCAATTTCTGCTTTTTCAGCCGCTTCTCTGGCGGCACGTGCTTTTTTGGCGGCTTTTAGCTTCGCCATTTCGCGCGCTTTCAGTTTCTTTTTCCGTAAAGCTTCTTTCGCGGCTTCGATTTTCTTCTGACGCCGTTCTTCGTCGTCACTTGTGTCGAGTGCGTCTTCACCTGTCGCTTCAGGCTCGTCTTCAGATACGGTTTCTTCAACGCTGACTTCTTCTGTAAGATCAGACTTAGTTGAGCTCGCGACGCCCATTTTTTCCAGCACAGAATCTTGATCAAGAGGCTCAAAGCCGAGCGCATCGCGAACTGTGTTGATGGAGCCTGCAGAAACACCCGCTAGGTCCGTTACGCCCGCCAAATAATTTCCTTGTGCGCCTGAGAAGCCGAGGCTTGAAAGCGCAGTGAGGGAGGCTTGATCTTCCACCCCAACAGCAACTGTTTTGGCATCATTGGCTTTAGCCAGTTCCAGCAACTCTGAAATAGCCGTAAGGCCGGGGCCACCGCGTACTGTTCTTGCGAAGCGCAATATTGCGGAGCCACCCGTTTTGACTTCCACAAATGGGAAGGGGTCAAGAGACATCAAAGCATCATTCGCGCGCCCGCGGATTTCAATCGCTAGCGGACACCCAGTTTGTTTCAGTGCCATAAAAGCTTTGTCAGGTGTCGGCAATGTGTCTGGCGTTGGCGGAAGAGGGCATTCCAGTGTTAGCAATTCTGCCGGGAAGCGATGACTTGCTAATAACTCCGTGAGCCAGCCTGGGAAACTTTCGTCGGTCAGGTCTGACATGGCGAGATTGACGGAAAATCCCGGCCCTTCGGCCCCGCGCCAGTTTTGATAAGCTTCAAGCGCCGATTCAATCACATGGCGGGTTAATTCGCTCATGCGGCCTTGGGTTTCAAAAAAGGAAATAAATGCGCCCGGCGGCAGCACGCCTAGTCCAGGATGGGTCCACCTGACAAAAGCTTCCACACGGGCAAGGCCGCCATCTTCAAGGTTAAAGACAGGTTGGAAAATTACATCGAAATGGTTGTTTTTCAACGCATTATCAATGTCGACATTCGTCAGACGTACCGCTGTTGCGCCCATGGGACACTGTTCTCCTGGTCGTTGCTTCTACAGGGATGTTTTTGCAAACATCCCACTGGCACATCTCTACCCCTCAACGCTCTTGTTTATGGCTGGAAAATCTTAAAATCTTCCGAAAATGATTTAGAGCCGTTGCATTTTTTATCCTTGTCACGAGTCGGGCAAAAAATGGAAGGCCTAAAGTGGTCTTGCCAGCTGGCCTATTGGCTATTGCTAGGCCAAAAAAAGCCCCGCTTCTAACCAATTTGGCTAGAAAGGCGGGGCAAGTTATTTCAAAGCGTTAAGCCTTGAAAAGGGAGGTATTATTTATCTTTTTTGTCAGCTTTTGCAGCGGCGCGCTCTTCTTCTGATAATTTGCCGTCACCATCAGTGTCATATTTCTCAAGCATCTTGGCGCGTTTCTTGGCTTTTTTGCCTTTTCCTTTGCGCTTTCCTTCATGGGTCATGTATTCATCTTTTGAGATTTCACCATCGCCATCAGTGTCAATCTGGGCTTTGCGGCGCGCTTGTTTTTTGGCTTTGCGCTCGCCTTTGGCAGCTTCCACTTCCGCATCGCTTAAGGAGCCATTAGCGTCAGTATCCATCTCATCAAAGCGAGATTCTTTGGCGGCTTTTTTCTCTTCAGCAGAAAGCTTGCCGTCGCCATCGGTGTCATATTTTTCAAGCTTTGCCGCGCGGCGCTCGCTTCTATCGCCTTCTTCGGCGGAAGCTGGATTGATCAATAGAACCGCGCCAAGGGCGAGAGCGGATGTAAGCATGCGTAATTTTGACATTTCAAAGTCTCCAGATTGGCCCCTAAGCCCTGTGCCGAGGGGGGTATAGTCTCTTAACGGGACAAGGCCGTATAATCTGTCGTTTTTTATTCAAGTGTCATTTGTGATGCGATTTTGCGCCTCTTTTGGTGTTTGCGCCCTGTTTCAAGTCAGCCTAAACCCTTTTCTATGGCTAATTTTCTCACTCTGATGCGTATCCTTTTGATCATCCCATTTGCGGTCTGTTTTTTTCTGCCCGGCGATATGGCGAGGTGGGGCGCTGTATTTATCTTTGTATTGGCGGGCGTCACTGATTTCTTTGATGGCTATATTGCCCGGAAGCTCAACCAAATGTCAGCGCTCGGAGCGGCGCTTGACCCTATTGCGGATAAATTGCTTACGGGTGCCGCGCTGTTATTGCTGGCCTATGCGGGGTTAACCCCCGGTTGGCATATGGTTGCGTCATTAGCGATTTTGCTCCGGGAAATTCTAATCTCTGGCTTGCGCGAAGCGGTGGCGGGCAAGGCGGGTGTGGCTTTTCCTGTGACGCAACTTGCCAAGTGGAAGACGACATTTCAATTTGTGGCACTGGCCATTTTGATCGCGCCGCTTGGCGGGATAATACACTTCATTGGGTTAGCTCTGTTCTGGGTTGCCGCCGTGCTCACCGTCTGGACGGGCTATGGCTATGTTACGACGGCAGTGAAAGCCTTGAAATCCTGAGCCAAGCTGGCGACACTGAGGATATATGACGATACATTCTCCATCTGGCGTTAGCGCCCCTCAAGAAGATGCCCCGCATTTGCTGGTTGTGGATGATGATGATCGC
>CALLVA010000082.1 GCA_938010655.1 uncultured Parvularculaceae bacterium
GAAAGTGAAGTCAGCTTTTGATGGTAAGGCGAGTTCCTCTCGCAACCGCACGACAGGAAATTATGCGTTTGATGAATGGCGCGACGCTGAATTGAAGCGCATGGAAGAAGAGCGGCGCAAATTGGCTGATGCGGAACGTGACTTTGATGCCTATGTCCAAGAATTGCGACGCGCGCGCGACAGAGAAGAGTTTGATCGTTTTCGAGAAAACTGGGATAGTCGAACGACAAATAGATCAAAAAAAGATGATGATATTATTGAGCTATAAGCTCACATAAATCGAAATGCTTACCCCGGTATAATAGCCGGGGTTTTGATTATCTTTTAAGCCCACCCAAAAGGCCACGGATTAAGGCATTGATCAACGTCCTGCTCGCTGTGCGGCTTGCTTGTGTCGCCATTTTTTCAACCGTGGACATCCGTCGAGAGCGTCTTTTGGGTTTAGACTTTTTGGCGTTCTTCAGCTCTTTTTCCAGAATCTTTTCTTGTTGCTTCGCGATGCGTTCTTTTTTCTCTTTGAGTATTTCGTAAGCAGATTCCCGATCAATAGTTTCATCGTATTTTTTGCCAAGATCACTATCTGCTAAGATGGCTTTGCGTTCTTTTTTTGTAATAGGGCCCAAACGAGAAGAGGGAGGTCTAATCAGAGTTCTTTCAACTATTGAAGGAACACCCTTTTTGAGAAGTGTACTGACCAAAGCCTCCCCGACACCAAGTTCTGTGATGACGTCCACACTTTTGAAAGCGGGGTTTGGTCGAAATGTTTCTGCTGCCGCTTTGATAACCTTCTGTTCTTTAGGGTTAAAGGCCCTTAAGGCATGTTGAATACGGTTGGCCAATTGGCTGGAGACTTCATCAGGAACATCTTGCGGGTTCTGGGTGACGAAATAAACGCCGACTCCTTTAGATCGGATCAGCCGAACAACTTGTTCAATTTTATCCATCAAGGCATCAGGCGCATCATCAAATAATAAATGGGCTTCATCAAAGAAAAAGACAAAGACCGGTTTTTCGGGGTCTCCAACCTCCGGTAATTCCTCAAAGAGTTCCGAAAGCAGCCAGAGCAAAAAGGTGGCATAAAGTTTCGGAGCCATCATCAGTTTATCTGCTGCCAAGACATTTAACATGCCCCGGCCATCTTTATCCGTACGGATCAAATCTTTTAGCTCAAGAGCAGGTTCGCCAAAAAATTTGTCCCCGCCTTGATCTTCCAGAGCAAGCAACCGCCGTTGAATGGCACCGACCGATGCTTTTGAGACATTACCATATTCTGCTGATAGTTCTTTTGACCTTTCTGAAACATTGACGAGCAATGCACGGAGATCTTTCAAATCCAAGAGGGGCAGGTCGTCATCTTCCGCAACGCGAAATGCTAAGGAGAGAACGCCTTCTTGAGTATCATTACAATTTAGAAGCCGAGCGAGTAAAAGCGGGCCCATTTCTGTAATGGTCGTGCGAATAGGATGGCCCTGATCGCCATATAAGTCCCAAAAAGTTACGGGATAGGCTGTTGGCTCATAATCTTCTAAACCAACAATATCGGCTCTTTTTAATAGGAAGTCTTTAAATGGACTTGTGGCGGCTACACCAGAAAGATCGCCTTTAACATCGGCCATGAAGACCGGGACGCCGGCTTCTGAGAAACTTTCAGCAAGAATTTGGAGAGAAACCGTTTTTCCGGTGCCCGTTGCCCCGGCGATTAGCCCATGTCGATTCGCATATTTTAGAGCGAGGGTCACATCTTCTTCAGCTTTGCCAATGAAAAGAGCACCATCTTTTTGGGGCGTTTGGGCCATAATTGGCTCCTATTTCCGATAATCGTTAATTTTCTCTAGGGATGAATAGGGGTTATTTGCCTTCTAAAACAAGGAAAAAGCCCGTAAATTGGTGGTTTCCAGGGCAAATTGTGATTAAATAACGAAAATCTTTCCGCTTTTTAAGGTTAATGTTGAATTTAGATTAAAAACCTTTAGGATGTCACATTGCCCATTGGGGGGCGCACTATGGAAACAAGGAATTTTTAAAATGTTACGATGGTTATTGATTGCGCTGGTCGCTGTGGCTGGCATTTTCTTCGCCGTTAACTTCATGAACGGTAAATCCGTTGAAGATATGGCTGGCGATGTGAAAAATGCAACTGAATCAGTTGCTGATAAGGCTGGCGAAGTCGCTGGTGATGCTGCAAACGCAGCAGGCGATATGGCTGACGGCGCTAAAAACGCTGCTGGTGATGCGGTAGAAGCTGCTGGCGACATGGCTGAAAGTGCTGCTGAAGCAACTGGCGATGCTATGGATAGCGCTAAAGATGCAGCTGGTGACGCTGTAGACGCAGCAGGCGACATGGCTTCTGATGCAGCAGATGCTGCTGGCGACATGGTTGACGGCGCAAAAGACAAAGCTGGAGACATGGTTGATGGTGCCAAAGACGCAGCTGGTGATATGGCTGACGGTGCCAAGGAAAAAGCTGGCGACATGGTCGACGGTGCAAAAGAAAAAGCCGGTGAAATGGCTGATGATGCAAAAGACAAAGCTGGCGAAATGATGGACAAAGCTGATGACGCTGCAGACGAAGCAGCAGATGCTGCTGATGATGCAGTTGAAGAAGCGACCCCAGAAGAGTAAGTGAATACGCTTTAGCGCCCAAACATTATGAGAAAAACGCGCCTGTGGGCGCGTTTTTTTTATTTAATAAAGACATTCTTAAGCCCCTTCTGCGCATTATTTCGAGAAACTCAGTAGGGGATTAGAAAATGGGCAATGCCTTAATAGATCTTAACCATTTAGACCGTTACGTTGCGGGTGATCGCATTTTGCGAGATGAAATTCTCGGAATTTTCGAAGAACAAGCCGAGATGTGGATTCGCATGCTTGATCCCAATCAAGAAGATGCTGCCTGGAAAGACGCGGCTCATGCGTTAAAAGGCGCGTCTCGCGGCGTTGGCGCTTGGGATGTTGGTGATTTATGTCAGGATGCAGAAATGTTGGTTGGCGATGAGCGCCGTGACCTCGTGAAGCGATCTTTGTTGCTAGAAGATTTGCGTGCCAAGGTTTTGGAAACAGTGGAAGAAGTGAAGCGATTGCGTAATTCCGCTTAAAACGGCTTCACATCAAGACCAATATATGATGCCCTGCAAATTGCGGGGCATTTTTTATGGGACCGATATGACACCTGGAATAATTTTTCTTTGCCTTGTGGGGCTTTGTATAATCGGATTTGTCATCTGGCGTGTTTTTCAAAAACGACAGATAGAAGCATTACGCAAAACAGCTATAACAAATGACCAAAGAGCTATCTTGCTTCGCTATTGGCCTCTCTACAAAAAACTACCTTTATATCTAAAGCCAAGGCTTGAAGGTATTATGACGCATTTTCTCAACGATGTGCGTTTTGTCGGCGCGAAAGAGTTTCAAATCACAGAGAAGGTGCGCATACTGATCGCTGCGCAAGCCGCTCTCCTAATCGTTAACAAGTCTAATAGATGGTATGATACGTTACAAACTGTGATTGTTTATCCAGCAGCTTTCAAAAGTAAAATTAAAGAACATGGCGGCGCTTTGGTGACAGAACGAGAAGTCGGTCGGTCCGGGGAAAGTTGGAAAGATGGCCCTGTTGTCCTCTCATGGGAAGATAGCGCCCACGGGGCGTTAAACCCGAATGATGGGCGCAATGTCGTCTACCACGAATTCGCTCACCAACTTGATCAACAAACTGGCGCTGTGGATGGTGCGCCATTGTTGGATAGGGGCCACAACGCAGCTAAATGGGGTAAAGTCATGCAGGTTGAATTTGATCAGTTAAAGGATGATTTGTCGGCAGGACGCGAGACACTCATCGACCCTTATGGGGCCACAGCACCAGCAGAATTCTTTGCTGTTATCACAGAGATTTTTTTCGAAAAACCGGAACAATTAAAATCCAGACACCCGACTATCTATCAACAATTCAAAACCTATTATAAACTCGACCCCGTGCGTTGGATGGGATAGTGCCATATGATGAATGTTAGAAAAAGAAAAATGGTCTTATATTTTTTTCTTATATTGATCGCCGCAATATTATTCTGGTTTTATATTTTACGCCAACCCAGTCTCGAGGGGAATTGGGAAGCGCATTTACAAGCGCAACCAGCCATCAAGGTTGAGAATGATACATTTTATATCGATCAAATCCATGATTGGTTTTATGGCCCAGACGGACCGATCCGTACAGAGACTATATCTGCTGAATTCAACTTTAAAAAAGTCAAAGATGTATGGTTCTTTGTTGAACCTTTTGAGGGGAATGAAAATATTGCTCACACTATGATGGTATTTCGCTTTACCGACAATAAGATGGTCGGCTTGACCATTGAAGCTCGCAAAGAAGTTGGGGAGGAATATTCAGCGTTAGCCGGTATGGCTCGCAAATTTGAGCTGCTCTATATTTGGGCTAATCCTTCCGACATGTTGACCAGAAGGGCTGTGATGCTTGATCACACTCTCTATGCCTATCCTTTCGATCTTGAGCAGCAAGATCAGATTGTTCTTTTGAAATCTCTTATCCAAAGAACAAACGCGCTTCTGACGAAGCCGAGATTCTATAATACATTGCGACATAATTGCACAAATGAATTTGCCCAAGCCGTGAATTTGCCATGGTCATTTGCTCATGTTTTGACAGGTAAAGCGCCGGCCTATTTAGCCAAGAAAGGCTATATGGATCCCCAATGGGCAACGCGAAAATATGACATTGCCCCACAGATTAGAAAAATTGACGCCGAAAACTTTAACATTCGCTTCTCGCAAATTTTAGATGAAATCAAAGCATCAACTAAAGAGAGATGAGAGTTACACTCTTATCTTTTTGCTGGTAGTCAGAAAAATAGTGCCTACCTTCATAGCAACATGTTTTACGTAAGAGCGAATTTACGATGGCACCAAAACGATATCATCATTTTACCTATACTGCGCCTATTCGGGGCGGCATGGCGATTGATGCCCTGAAGGCAGAGGGGGAAGGGCCTTATAGGCTAGTGATTATTCCGGGAACACCCTGCCGAAAATATACGCTCCGACCAATGCTTTCCACCGCACCTAAAGATCTGGAAGTTATTGGCATAAACAGGCCGGGCTATGGCAAAGGGCATGAGCCTGTTTATAGTTTTGATGATCAAGTTGAAGCTTTGCGCCCCCTGATTGAAAAAGATGATGACAAAAAGACGATTGTCATGGGGGTGAGTTATGGGGGCGAATTGGCCCTTAAAGCTGCGTTATTCTATCCTAATTCTGTCGCGGGCGTTATTACATGTGCAGCTTTGGTGACAGAGCCAAGAGCATTCGTTTTGGGCGCTCTGCCTTTAGGGGATTTGCCAGGGATCAGTCTTATTTTACCGAAAAGCTTACACCTTGCACGTAAGGAAGTTGCCCAGAGAAGAAGCCAATTACCAGAAGTTTTTGACCGTTGTGAGGAATTGCAAGTCCCTGTAACTGTCATTCATGGCAACATTGATCACCTTGTTTCTCGCAGCAACGCAAAGCATTTAATGGCTAAATTTAAACCAAGCCAAAATGTTCTTTACCGCCATATCCCGGGCGGCACCCATTTTATGGAAATGCAAATGCCTGGCAAAATCTATCGAGAAGTGCGCGGGTTGATTGAGCGCATCGAGGGTGCCGCCTGAAAAATGTGTGATAAGAGAGACGGGGCGGCTCTTCCGCCGCTTGTTTCCTTCGCAGTATTGCTTTTCAAAAATCTTGATCGTTCCCAATAGTTACAAAATGTCGCACATAGTGGTGGCCAGCTAGACACAATTCCATTTTTTAAGTGCTGAACGATAGAAAAATGCACCATAGGCCTTGATAACGTTGTCAAACTCACCCGTAATGAAACTACTAAATGCGAAATGCGCCCTAAGGCGCTCAATATCTATAATCTCATAAGGGTGGAAATAATGACAGTATCTAAAATCAAGAATGATAACTCTCAACTCGGGTCAGTCAAAAAATTACTAACCGCGAGCACGTCAGCCATGGCTGTTGCCATTTTCTCTTTTGGAGCGGCTAGCGCCCAATCGCTACCTGCCCAATGTTCAACGACGACTCAAGTCAATGGGGAAACAGCCACTTGCGTTGGCGGCGGCATTCCGCGCCTCGAAATCGTTGCAGACGATTACACGCTAAACCTAGGCGATGGTACAACACCTGGCGACATTGGTAGTTTTACCCCGCCAAGCATTCCAGCTGGTATCGTTATTAGCGGCGGCGGCGCACAAACACTCAATATTGTCGGTTCAGATTCACGGGTTTTTGATTCAGAAGGCATTATCATCAATACCACAAGCGGTACGGCGCTGACGGATCTTACAATCAATAGTGAAGCGCTTTTAACATTTGATGGTAGCGGCAACGCATCAAGCGGTATTTTTGGCTTTGGTAATGCTATTCAAGGTAACTTATCGAACACTGGTGACGTGAACGTTAGTATTGCAGATGCTGAAGGTCGTTTTGGTGGCGGCGTCAACTTAACGAACACAGGTGGCGATCTTAATTTCACAAGTACAGGCACAGTTACTAGTGACTTTGCAGCTGTAAATCTAACGCAAAATGGTTCTGGCGTTGTTTCAGCCACAGTGAATAACATTACGACGGGCGTAAGTGGTAATGATGGTATCGGCGTTCAAATTGCCAACAATTCGGGCTCAGGAATTGCGGTCAACCATTCAGGAACTGCGAACACTGCTAACATTGGTATGTTGATCCAAAACAATAATGGAACGGCATCTACAAATATTGTCAGCACAGGCACAATTAATGTTACTGGTGGTGGCTTTCCAGCTGGTGTGATCGTGGATCACTTTAGTACGGGTGCTCTTGATGTAACCGTCAATAATGTGACCAGCCAACAAAACGCTGTAATCGTAAATGGAAGTGGCGCATTAAGCTCTGTGGCAAACATTACGGTCACAGGTAATATTAATACTGATAATACTGGTATCTCCGTAAATAATGAAGCGGGCGCAAATATTGTTGTTGAGGCTGGCTCAGTGATCACTGCTGCAGGCGGTGCTATCAATACAGAAGCTCAAGCGTCTAACGATACGGTTACTGTCAGCGGCATGTTGTCAGGTAATGCGATCCTAGGGGGCGGAGATGATGTATTTAATCATAACTCCACAAGCAACGTCTTCTATATTGATGCGGGCACAGGCACAGACGCTCTAAACCTCACAGGCGGCGGCACAACAATCACGAATAGTGGTGACGCAGCTGACTCAGTATTGAACTTTGAAACCCTAAGCGTTAGTGGCGGCGCGTTCACACTGAATGGTGTGCATCAAAATTACACAAGCGCTACATTCACAGGCGGTACAACAACGATTGGCGGGGACATTCAGACACCCGTCATCGATATTCAAAGTGGTGCAGCCATTACGGGTGTTGATGGGGGGCAGCTTACAGGTACGGTCACAGACGCAGGCGCGTTGACTGTTTCTGGTGGCACATTCACAGTTGATGGGGATTACACGCAAGCAGCAACAGGCGATCTGACCCTTGCTGGCGCGGGAGATGTTCTCAATATTACGGGTGCAACAACGTTAGGTGGATCTGGCTCAATTGCTGGTAACCTACAGGCTGCAACAGTTGACGTTGTATCGGGGGCGAACATCACTGGTAATGGTGGTGGTAGCATTACTGGCATCGTGAATAATGCAGGCACGTTTGGCGTTTCCGGCGGTACGTTTACTGTTAACGGTGATTACAACCATAATGCAGGAAGTGCTCTTTCTTTCGGATCGGCTGCAGATATTCTTGCTGTCACTGGCGCTTTCAATCTGAACAATGATTTGACGCTTGCTGGTGCACTTCAAGCTGCAACAGTTGATATTGCGTCGGGTCAAACTTTGACAGGCAATGGTGGTGCAAGTGTTCTTGGTAATCTCACGAATAATGGCGACCTGACACTTTCAGGTGGCGCTTTCACAGTTGATGGCGATTACACTCAAACAGCAGGCGGCACGCTGAGTCTAGCAGCTGGTATTGATATGTTGGTCGTCTCTGGACAGGCAACACTTGATGGCGCGCTTGCCGTCTCGAACGTTGATGCAACTTCAAATGATATCGTTCTGATTGATACAACAGGCGGCATTGTTGGAGCTTTCACAACGATTACAGGATTGGTTGATCAAACAGTTGAGGTTGATGCAGATACGAATAACCTCGTTATCGTTGGCGCACCTTCCGGCTTTAATGACCTGTCCGTGTTCTCTGGGAATACATTAGCAATCGCGTCGGATGTTGATACACAATTAAAAGCTGGCACGTTCAATGACAGCTTAGCTACTGTCCTTGGCCAATTGGCTGTTATGGGAGATAATGCTGCTGTAACCGCATCTTTGGACGATATCGCGCCATCTATTATTGATGTTGCAATTCAGTCAGTGAATACAACGCAATTGTCCTCTCTGAATTCGCTAATGCAGGATGCCATTCCAAACCCTGAAGAAGCTCGCTTCTGGTTTAATGCTAAATCAAGTGAACTGACTCAAGATAGTGGCCTCGGCTTTGAGACAGATACTCTTAGCTATGGCGGCGGCATTTCAAATCTTAGCTTTATTGAAGGCCAAGCATTAAACTTACGTTTTGATGCTGTTGAGCTGGACTCGACAACAGATGGTTTGGGCACTGACAATATTGAATCTGAATTATTCAACTTAGCTGGTCAGTATTCAATTGCGTTAAATGCTGGAAACCAAGGTCCGAATGGCGCAATTTCTCTTGGCGGTTATTATGCAACTGGCACAAGTGACATTGATGCTGAAGCGGTTATCGGTGTCGTAACAGCGGCTCAATCTGGTCGGACTTCATTTGACACAGCGGGTGTTCAACTTCGCTACACATTGTCAGGCTTTAACGGCAATAGCCTGCCAGTCCAGCCTTTCGTGAGCTACGGTACAAACAACATCACACAGGATGCGTTTAGACTTTCAAGCACGGATGTTGGTCTTGAAATTGGAGAAGTTGATCTGACAAGAACGACATTCGGTATTGGTGCAAACCTTGACCACATGCTGACTGAAAAGTTCCGTATTGTGGGTTCAGTCGCTCAATACCAACATGATGGTGATACAGCGAGTGAAATCAATTCTCGCTTTATCGGGGGCACGAGCGCTGGTTTCGTAACAAATGGCCTCAACATCGAAAGCCAAACCCTTCTTGACCTTGGAGCAAGCTATCAAATTAATGATGCTTGGGCGGTAAGAGCTACTGGTGTTGGCCAGTTTGGTGATATCGAAGAAACTGGTGTTTATCTTCAGATCGGTACAAACCTGAACTAAGATCAAAATGAACTAAGTTTGAAAAGCCCGCAGCTTTGGCTGCGGGCTTTTTCTTTGTGCCACTTTGCTCAGATCACATGATGCCGACTCTTAAAGGGGAAAACGAACGCCTGACATTGCCCAAGAATCCGGGCAAATATAGACATATGTCTGCGACCCTAAAATCTGAATCCACCGCCTCAGCCGAGCCCTTTCTGGGCGTTACTCAAAGCCTGAATAATCGGCTCTGGGTTAAGCGCGCGACAGATGAACGCGATATTGAAACAATGGTTCAGCGTTTCTCCTTGGACTATGCGCTCGCTGAAGCCTTATCAGGGCGCGGCGTGACGCCTGATACAGCGGAAGCTTTTCTCAATCCTTCGTTGCGAAATGCCATGCCAGATCCATCTTCTCTGATGGACATGGACAAGGCAGTGCTTCGCCTTGCAGCGGCGGTCAAAGCCGGGGAGACCATTGGGGTTTTTGGGGATTATGATGTGGATGGAACCACATCTTCTGCCTTGCTGAGCCGATATTTCAATAGTCTTGGGATCAACCATATCGTGCATTTGCCGGATCGCATGAGCGAAGGCTATGGACCAAACAATCCGGCATTTCGTGCATTGCAAGAGCAGGGAGTGACACTCTGCTTAACGGTTGATTGCGGCGCTGTTGCCCATGATGTTTTAGAGCAAGCTAAGCTCGACGGTCTTGATATTTTGGTGATTGATCATCACCAAATGACTTTGCCTGCGCCGCCAGCCGTGGCGGTGGTCAACCCAAATCGACCAGATGATATTTCAGGGCTCACCAACCTTGCGGCTGTTGGGGTGACTTTTATGGTGCTTGCCGCACTGAATAGGTTCTTGCGCGGCGAAGGCTTTTTCAAAGAATTTGAAAAACAAGAGCCTAACCTCATGAAATGGCTAGACCTCGTGGCGCTTGGCTTGGTCTGTGATGTCATGAAGTTGCGCGGGCTAACGCGGGTCTTGGTGTCCCAAGGCCTTAAGGTCATGGGGAGCTTTGATAATGAAGACATTACAAATGCATCGAACCCGGGCTTGGCTGCCTTGGGCTTGCGGGCCGGGGCAAAAGGCAAAGCCGCACCTTATCATCTAGGCTTTGTGCTTGGCCCAAGGATAAATGCAGCAGGCCGCATCGGACACGCAAATTTAGCCTATCAACTGATGGTCACTGACGACCCGGTCAAAGCGTTTCGTTTAGCGGAGCAGCTTCATGAATTAAACGGAGAGCGCCAAGGCGTTGAGGCACAAGTCTTGGAAGAGGCGACAGCGCAAGTGGAAGCCGCTCAGGCAGAAGCCCGCAAAAATGCGCCACCTGCCTTAATCGTCGCTGCAAAAGAAGGGTGGCACCCTGGCGTGATCGGGATCGTCGCCGGGCGCTTGAAAGAAAAATATCGATGCCCGGCAATTGTTATTGGCTTCGATGAGAACGGAATCGGCAAAGGCTCCGGCCGGTCACTTGATGGGGTGGATTTGGGCAAAGCCATTGCTGCGGCGAAAGAAGCTGGGCTTTTGGTCGGGGGCGGTGGGCACGGCATGGCGGCTGGGCTGACAATTGAAAAGCCAAAACTTGAGGCGTTTGAAAGCTTCTTGTTGGAGCGTTTGTCGCAAGATATCGAAGTGGCGAAAGCAGAAGACAAACTGGTGATTGATGGCGTGGTGAAGGCTCGCGCTGTTTTTAAAGATTTTACAGATCGTCTTGCGGCGGCTGGTCCCTTTGGCATGGGCAACCCGGAGCCGCGCTTTGTTTTGAAAAATGTTCGTGTTCGATATGCTGATATTAAAGGCGGGGCGCATATCGCCGTGACTTTTGCTGATGATATGGGGGCAACGGTTCGCGGCATTGCGTTTCGCGTCGTAGATACGCCCCTTGGGGACGCTTTAATGAATGCCGGGCAAGATGCATTTCATGTTGTTGGAAAAATAAAGCCCGATGAATGGCGAGGTGGCAATGCAGCGC
>CALLVA010000083.1 GCA_938010655.1 uncultured Parvularculaceae bacterium
GACATTGGACTATCAGCTTGGAGATGAAATTCGTATTGCTCATGGGTTGGTAGCCACCAGCTTTGCGGAACATAAAGAAGCAGGTTTTGTCGTGACAGGTATTCTGGCAGCAACGGGTACGCCTGTGGACCAGACAGTTCATATTTCACTTGCCGGCTTGGCCCTGGTGCATGATGAAGATCAGCAACCCAAAAAACCTGTCGCTTTAGGGGCAAAGCCCAAGCCTGTCGCGGTCAAAGAAGATGACCATAATCATAAGCATGAGCACGATCATGAAGACGACCACGCAGATGAGCATGAAGAGGCAACAAGCGCTCATGATGATCATGCAGGACACGACCATGAGGCCGATAAAATTTCGGCTTTTCTTGTTGGTTTAAAAAATCCAGCCCTTGCGCCGCGCCTTCAATATGGCATCAACACCCAACCCGGAGAGGCACTCATGGCGGTGATGCCCGCTGTGACGCTTGGTTCTCTTTGGCAAGTTTTGGGCGCAGGAGAAAAAGCGCTCTTGGCGATTTCGGGGTTCGTGATAATTGTCGGCTTGCTGGGGATGCTCACGCGTATCCTGACCAGTCTTTCTGAGCGTCGCCGGGAAATGGCGATTTTGCGAGCATTGGGCGCAAGGCCTCATCACGTCTTCAGTCTACTGATGGCTGAATCAGCTTTAACGGCTTTCTTGGGCGCGATAATTGGGTTGGGGCTGCTTTATCTTGGCTTTTGGGGCGCAGGCCAATTCTGGCCCGGTGCGGCCGCCTTGCCCGCATTTGAAGCTATAGCTGCGCAACGGCCCGGCATGTTTGATTTGCTCGTCGTGGCAGGCGTGACGGCGCTCGCCGCGCTCATGGCGGTTTTCCCGGCATGGAAAGCCTATCGCGACAGTTTAGGAGACGGGTTGACGATACGGGTTTAGCGCGAAATCTTCCCGTGAAACCGGGGCTAATTTATCGACGAACAAATATACCAGAAACGCGTTCCCCACTTGCCGCAGTGCAGCATCATTGCTATACGCCGCCCAACATTCATTTCAACGGAGACCTCACATGGCCGTTCAACGTACTTTTTCTATCATCAAGCCAGACGCAACAAAGCGTAACCTCACAGGCAAAATCATCGCAAAATTTGAAGATGGGGGCCTTCGGGTTGTCGCTTCAAAACGCATTCATATGACCAAAGAACAAGCTGAAGGCTTTTACGCGGTTCATAAAGAGCGTCCTTTCTTCGGTGAATTGGTGGAATTCATGATTTCTGAGCCGGTTGTTGTTCAGGTTCTTGAGGGCGAAAATGCGATTGCGCGGAACCGCGAAATTATGGGCGCCACCAACCCGGAAGAAGCGGACGCTGGCACAATTCGTAAGGAATTTGCCTTATCTATCGGCGAGAACTCAGTCCATGGATCAGATGCGCCTGAAACAGCGGCTGAAGAGATTAAATATTTCTTCTCAGATGATGAAATCGTTGGGTAATTACTCAAATATTTGAATTTTAAACCCGCTCTCATAAGGAGCGGGTTTTTTTGTAAGTTTTATACTGACTTAACAGGTGTTTTTAAAGAAAATAATTATAAATATCAGCAACTTACCTTGGGTCTTTTGCTTGATTTGTGTCTGGAAGTTCTTATAAGCCAGTCATCTGGGGCATGAAGCTGCTTAATGAGAGTTAAGCCCATTGGGGTGGTGTTCATGAGAATTATTGATCCGAGAGGGGATATTGTTCTGGCTGGATTTTTCTGGCTCCCCGCCTTTCGCGGCCCAGCTTGGATATGGCTTAAATATCCCTGATCATAATTGTGTTTATAGATAGAGTATTGTCTGCGACATAAAGGAGCAGAATGGCAAAATTGCCAATAAACTGGACTTTTATTTTGAGCTAAATCAATACTGTAACAAATCGTTACTCGAAGATGAGTTGAATATATCTACTTATACATTGACCTAAAGTGAATCTGTTCTATTTATATGTTATTACCTATGAGTTGATCTCCTCCCCCGGACCGTCCTTCACGAGTACTGATGGATAAGGCTCATAGGCGAAACCGTCAGCTTTCAGCTGACGGTTTTTTTGTGTCCGTTTCTGCTGCTTTCGCTGTTTGATTGCGTCAAAATTGCTCTATATGGAAAGTATGAAAGCACCTCTTATTCTGACAGACCCGACCCGCAAACGCCTTCTTTATCGCGCCATGCATCGTGGCTTTAAAGAAGCGGACATCATCCTTGGGTCATTTGCCGAGCAGCATCTGCCGACGATGACCGATGAAGAGGTGGAGCTTCTCGCCGCGCTTATGGAGGTGCCTGATACGGATCTCTATAATTGGATTGTCGGGCGGGAAGAAGCCCCTGCGAATTATCGCAATGAAGTCTTGGAAATGTTGAAAAACCATCCTGTCGCAGAAGAGGTGCGCAATCGGGTGACTCAGTAATTTGCCGAGAACTCGAAAACGGGAATTGCCAAGGCCGCAGGTCTCCGCTACACACTTTCTTCCGGCATAGGGGTATAGCTCAGTTGGTAGAGCGACGGTCTCCAAAACCGTAGGTCGCGGGTTCGAACCCTGCTGCCCCTGCCATTTTTAATGCCGATACACCAGAAGGATCGGGCTATAGCGCAGTCTGGTAGCGCGTTCGTCTGGGGGACGAGAGGTCGCAAGTTCGAATCTTGCTAGCCCGACCATTCAAATCCGGTCAGCGAAGCTGAATTTTTGCGCAGCAAAAATAGGATTTGAATGCCTGAGAGCTGTGCTCGAAGGCTATTTATCTGCTAAATATTTGACAATAGAGTTT
>CALLVA010000084.1 GCA_938010655.1 uncultured Parvularculaceae bacterium
CAGGCGTTTGATAATCCCAAGGGACTTCAAACCTTCATGACCCGACCGAACGTCAGAACGCTTCCATGGCGCGCCCGTCCGGCATACGTCCCCTAATCCTCAGCAGCTTGATCCTACAAAGCCTTCCGTTGATTAGGTCTATTTGTAGTATATGTCAGGTGACGTGGGGTGGGGATAAATTGGCCAAATTTTTTTTGAACGTGGTTAATAATCGTAGGGCGGGTATTAATACCCGCCGAGGTAGGGTGCGTGGTTGCTGGCGGGTATAAATACCCGCCCTACATCAGGAAATATGGTAACCGTCTTGCCGGGCTTGACCCGGCACCCAGCTCTGAAAAGTGCGGCGTGTGCGGAAGGTTGTTTTGCAGACCTGCCTAACCACATGACCTACCGTTCTCAACGACACAAGTCAGAGTTGGACCCCGGCCTTCGCCGGGGAAGCGCGCCCAAGCGGCCTAGCTAAAATCGACGGCGCGGCCGGCTTTTTCCCAATCGCCAAAGCGGGTTGGGTCGGTTGTTCGATCTGCGCCATTAATCTCTTTGGCTAAAGCTTCTTCTGTTTCTTTTTCCTTACGCAACTTGGCTTCGCGCAAGGCTTCGATCTGTATATTTGATAAATGCTGACCGTTCACCACCATGGGAATGCCATCTTCTGTTGTTGGCACATCGACCAGACTTTCTTCTGTTTGATCTTCTTTTAGTTCCTGATTTTCTTCGCTCATCACTTACTCCAAAGCCCTAAAAGGTCTTCTTTTGCCCCTCTTGGCGGCGCGTCTTTTCTTCTTATATATAATGTAGATTATAGGCGCTTGCGAGCAAGTCGCCTTTTAGAAAAGGACAGAAGAAATGAGCTCTATTGCGAAAACAGGCTTATTATTAGCGGCGATGACGGCGCTTTTTGGCATTATTGGCCTGCTGCTGGGCGGCAAAGTTGGGATGCTCTTGGCGCTTGGCTTTGGGGCGGTCATGAATTTCTTCTCTTATTGGAAAGCCGATAAGATCGTTTTGAAAATGTATAAAGCCCAGCCGATTGACCCGGCCACGGCCACAGCCAAAGAAAAACATTTCTATGATCTGACCATGGGCCTTGTGCACCGCGCGCAAATGCCTGAACCAAAAATTTGTATTATCAATAATCCACAACCAAACGCCTTTGCGACCGGGCGCAACCCGGAAAACGCGGCTGTTTGCGCCACAACAGGGCTTTTGGAAATTTTGACCGATGAAGAAGTGGCCGGCGTTATGGCGCATGAGTTGGCTCATGTTAAAAATCGCGACACCCTTACCATGACAGTCACAGCGACCATTGCTGGCGCGATCACAACTCTCGCAAACTTTGCGATGTTTTTTCGCGGCGGGAACAATCGCGGCGGGCTTATTGGTTCCCTCGCGGTGATGTTCCTCGCGCCTATGGCCGCCGGGATCGTGCAAATGGCCATTAGCCGAACACGGGAATATGAGGCCGATAAAATCGGTGCTGAAATTTGTGGTCAGCCTCTTTGGCTGGCTTCTGCCTTGGCAAAGATTTCACAAGGGGCGGCGAAAATTCCAAACCAAACAGCGGAAATGCACCCTGAAACAGGGCAATTGATGATTATAAATCCATTGAGCGGCAAAGGCCGAGACAATCTATTTTCAACACATCCAGCGACCCAGAACCGAATTGATGCGCTTATAAAATTGGCGGAGCAAAACGGCCAATCCGACGATAAGCCACAAAACACAGAACCAAATGCTGGCCCTTGGGGATAAAGCCTAATCGCTTTATCCTCATGCATGATGAGCGCTTTTAAATATACGCCTTATGATGGCACCACCCAGCCCTTTACCATGGGCTTGCGGCCTTTAGCCCTGAAAGACTGGCTTGAGCCGGATGGTCATCTACGCTCTCATCTAGCAGAAAAACGCCGCCTTTACGCAGAAACGCCCGAAACAGTTTTCGCCGCAATACCCGGCACCGAGGCAGCGCAAGCTGAATTATGCGATATCGTGATTGAGCATTTGAAACTGCATCATCCCGCCTATTATGAGTTTACGCCTGATAGTATTAGCCTTAAAGGCACAAATTTTTCATGGCCTCTAAAATCTGATTTATCTCCCTTGGCGCTGGCAGGGCAAATTGTACAAGAAGATTTCTGCCTTATAGATCCGCACAAAGAAGAACCTCGCCTCGCGGCGGCCAGCCTTTGCTTCCCTTCTTCGTGGTCCCTGCAAGACAAAATTGGCAAATCGCTTGGGACTGTTCATGATCCTGTGCCCGGATATGCTGGAGAAATGTCGCGCAAAGTAGATTTGATGATGCGTAACATGCCGGCAGACCGCCTTGTTTGGCGGATGAATTGGTCCTTGGATGAAGGCCCTGCCTTACATAGACCCAAACCTCATTGCCACAAGGGTTGGCTTCAAAAAGGGGAAGATCCCCTTGAGCAAATTTATATCAGAATAGAACGCCAAACTTTGCGACGCCTTCCAAAAACTGGATTTATTGTCTTTACTATTCGTATTTATACAGATCAATTAAGGGAGTTATGCCGCAGCGCGCAGAATCGCCCCCTTAAAGAAGGATTGCGAGAGCAGCTCTCCGCTTTAACGCCAGAGCAGCTAGCTTATAAAGGGTTGACTGAGGCTGCGCCTGTGATTTTAAAAGCGCTTAAAGATTGAGCTGCTAATGCGCCTCATCCCAGTTCATGCCTTGGCCCGCTTCCACGATCAACGGCACGGAAAGATCAGCCGCAGGGCACGCTGCATTTTCCATCACCTGCTTCACCACATCAGTGGTTTTTGCCACCTCAGATTTTGGCACTTCAAACACAAGTTCATCATGCACTTGCAAGAGCATTTTCGCTTTCAAATTGGCGTCTTCTAAGGCGGGCATCATGCGGATCATGGCGCGCCGTATGACATCTGCGGCAGAGCCTTGGATTGGTGCGTTGATCGCCTGTCTTTCGGCATATCCGCGTTGTGCGAAATTTTTGGCATTTATGTTTGGTACAAATGACTTTCGACCAAATATGGTTTCGACATAGCCATTTTCTTTGGCATCTTTAATTGTCTTATCCATATATGCTTTTATGCCCGGGAATTTTTTGAAATAAGCATCAATATAAGCTTTTGCTTCCCCGCGTGGAATACCCAGTTGATTGGCCAACCCAAAAGCGGAAATGCCGTATATAATGCCAAAGTTGATCGCCTTGGCTTGTCGCCGAACCATAGGGTCCATGCCTTCGATCGGCACATCAAACATTTCAGAGGCCGTCATTGCGTGAATATCAATCCCCTCAGCAAAAGCATTTTGTAGCGCCGGGATGTTTGCAATATCAGCTAATAACCTTAGTTCGATTTGAGAATAATCCGCAGACAGCAAAACATTACCCTCTTCGGGAATAAACGCTGTACGAATTTTTCGGCCATTTTCACTTCTAATGGGGATATTTTGTAAGTTTGGATCATTGGAAGATAAGCGCCCTGTTGTGGTGGCCGCCAGAGAATAGGACGTATGCACACGGCCTGTTTTTTCATTTATCGCTGATTGCAGATTATCGGTATAGGTACTTTTTAATTTCGCGACCTGCCGCCATTTCAATATGGCTTTGGGGAGGTCATGGCCTTCTGCTGCGAGTTGATCCAATACATCCGCGCCGGTTGACCATGCCCCTTTGGCTGTCTTTTTCCCGCCGGGCAACTCAAGCTTCCCAAAGAGAATATCTGAAATTTGCTTCGGGCTGCCTAGAGTGAACTTTTCCCCTGCCAACTCATGCGCCTCATCTTCATATTCTGCCATGCGCTGCGCAAATTCACCTGACAAGCGCGAGAGAACAGATCGGTCAACTTTGATCCCAGCCTGCTCCATCTTCGCAATGACGGGCACTAATGGACGTTCCAATGTTTCATAAACAGTGGTCAATTTTTCTGGCACCAAGCGTGGCTTTAATTTTTCGTGTAAGCGAAAAGTGATGTCTGCATCTTCCGCAGCATAGGCAGCGGCATCCTTGATAGGAATTTGATCAAACGTCTTTTGCGCCTTCCCTGTGCCGGCAATTTCTTTGAAGCTAATCGGTTGGTGTCCAAGATGAAGATCAGAGAGCGTATCCATCCCATGATTATTGCGACCGCAATCTAGTGCATAGGAAATCAACATTGTGTCATCAATATTTTGAACATCAATCCCGTTATTTGCTAGAATGATTTGATCATATTTTATGTTCTGCCCAATCTTGAGAACGCTTTGACTTTCCAAAACAGGTTTTAATGCAGCAATAACATCAGCTTTTTTCAATTGCCGCGACGCGTCTTCATCATCAAGGTCAAGCCCTTCACTGCCATGCGTCAACGGAATATAACAGGCCTTGCCCCCGGCGATCGCCAAAGAAATTCCCACAAGTTGAGCCGACATGGCGTTTAAACTATTCGTCTCCGTATCCACCGCACATATGCCCCGCGCCTCTATCAGGGCAACCCATTTTTCGAGCGCCTCCATCGTGAAGATCGTTTCATAGCTTGATCGATCAATTTTTGTCTCTTTTGTGCTTATAGAAGAAGCGGCGGGCGATGCATCGCCTGCATCTGCGCGAACACGATTGGTGAGTGTACGGAATTCCATTTCCTCAAGGAAAGTCACTAATTGGCCATGAGGTATGGTGCCCAAACCAAATTCTTCCATGGGGACCACATTGGGCACGTCCGTTTTCAGCGTGACCAAAACTTTTGACATGCGAGCATCTTCAGCATAATCGATCAAATTTTCCCGGCGCTTTTTTTGCTTAATCGTTTCCGCACCAGCCAGCAGTTTTTCGAGTGTACCAAACTCTTCCAATAGCAAAGCAGCTGTCTTCGGGCCGATGCCAGGCACGCCCGGAATATTATCCACGCTGTCGCCCGTTAAAGCCTGAAGATCGATCATCATTTCTGGCGGTACACCAAATTTCTCGACAACTTCTTCTGGCCGGATCAATTTTGATTTCATCGTGTCATACATAACTGTATGATCAGAGACCAATTGCATTAGGTCTTTATCAGACGAAATAATCACTGTTTCCGCGTCAAGCGCCTCTGCCTGTCTTGCATAGGTCGCGATCAAATCATCCGCCTCATATCCTTCCATTTCAATACAGGGCAGGCCAAAGGCGCGCACAGCATCTCGAATAATAGGAAATTGCGGAATCAGATCTTCTGGGGTTTCGCTTCTATTGGCTTTATACTCATCATACAAATCATTTCGAAAAGTCTTGGAGGAGTGATCAAAAATCACCGCGAAATGTGTCGGCGTGCCCATTTCTTGAATGGCATCATCGCTGGCATCGGCCAGTAACTTCCACAACATATTACAAAAACCAGAGACAGCCCCAATGGGCAAACCGTCAGATTTGCGCGTTAAAGGTGGCAATGCATGGTAGGCTCTAAAAATATAAGCCGACCCATCCACGAGATAGAGCCGATCGCCTTTTTTGAGAGGCTTTGGAACAATGGACGTCTCAGGGGTAGATATATCTGACATGAAAAACCTTCAAGCTTTTGAACCCTTGAAGGCTTAGCTGCTTTTCGCGAATGCTGAAAGCCTTACCCTTTTATCCCTTGGCTTGTTTTGCCCGGAAAGCAGCTTCGGCTTTTGCATCAAATGTCTGACGCATAAATTTCGCGACTTTGGGTTGAATTTCAGTGCGCCATCTCGACCCATTGAAAACACCATAATGGCCGACTTTGGGTTGAATATAATCTATCTTCATTTTCTTTGGCAGCTTGTCACACAAATCATGGGCGGCTTGGGTTTGGCCAATCCCGGAAATATCATCCAGCTCGCCTTCAACCGTCATCAGGCTGGTTTTTGTGATGACGCTTGGGTCCACCAACTCTCCGCGATGCATAAATTTTCCGCGTGGCAGAGAATATTCTTGAAAAACATGCTGAATGGTCTGCAGATAAAATTCTGCAGTCATGTCACAAACAGAAAGATATTCATCATAGAATTTACGATGCTTCTCGGCGCTGTCGCCATCGCCATCAACCAAATGATCAAAATAGTCATAATGCGCTTTGACGTGTCGATCTTTGTTCATCGACATAAAAGAATAAAGCTGCACAAAACCCGGATAGACCCGGCGCAAAACCCCTGCATAAGGCGCAGGCACCGTCATGATCATATTTTCGCGGAACCAATTAAAATCGCGTACTTCAGCGAGTTTATTGGTTTCTGTGGGGGATTTGCGCGCATCAATGGGGCTGCCCATAAAGGTCATTGATGATGGTGTTGCCGGGTCTTTTCTGGCGGACATGACAGCAACAGCGGAAAGCAAAGCTGGCCCGGGCTGACAAACCGCCATTGTATGCGCCTGTGGTCCAATATGCTGAATAAACTCAATCAGATAATCGATATAATCATTCATATCGAAGCGCCCGGCATTTAAGGGAACATTGCGCGCATCTTCCCAATCCGTGATATAGACATCATGATCTTTCAACATCGCCAACACAGTGCCCCGGAGCAAAGTGGCGAAATGTCCAGACATGGGCGCCACAATCAACACACGGGGCTCTGGTTTCAGCTTGCCAGCTTTCTTTAGTTGTTTTGGATCTCGAATGAATTTTACTAATGAGCCGAAATCTTTTTTGAGGACAGTTTCAATTTGAACGGGCACATTTGTGCCTTCAATATCAATCGAGTCAAAGCCCCATTCAGGCTTCGTATAACGCCTGGTGAGCGACTCAAATAAGTCAAAAGAAGCAGCCGTGTTTCGGCCAAACCAGCTCTCACTTGCTGGATTATAGGCGGATCGCCAAAAATCAACGCCCATTTCAGCAGCTTTTCGCCAAGGCGTTAGCGCCGTGCGGCCAAGTTCAAACGCAGTATATAACATGATTACCAGCCTATTTTTTAATCAACAGCATAACGTATTACACGTTTATGCTGCACCGCACAATAGACAGATGCCGTTAAGAAGGAATGAACAAAAGCTTAAAGATATGGCTTGATCGCTTGGGCCAGTTGCGCCGGGGTCATGGAATCCAACAAAGCAACTTGCGGTTGGCCTTTTACATCCACCACAAAAAACATACTTTGATGGTCCATTGTATAAGGCATAGCGCTATCTGGTGTTGCGACCTTTTGCACATAGACCTTCATATTCGTTGAAGCCGTTCGAGATTGTTCGAGACTGCCTGTCAGCCCTTCTATGCGCGGATCAAAAGCCAAATGCGCTTTCAGCGCGTCTGGCGTATCACGCTCAGGGTCAATCGAGATAAACAGCGGCGTTAACCCATCTGCCTTGCCGCCAAGAGCATCCAACATGGCTGACATTTTGCCCAATGCTGCGGGGCAGACATCTGGACAGCTAGCGAAGCCAAAATAGATTACCATCGGTTTGCCCAGATAATCTTCTTGAGAGACGACCTCGCCATTTGTGTCCACTAATTCAAATTCAGCTTTGAATGCTTCTGAAAGCTCAATCACCCCTTGTTGGGGCAAAGTCGAATTAGGGTTTGAACAGGCCGCCAGCAAGAGACCAATGATCAGGCTTACAAATAATGACTTCATAGGGGTCTCCATAATCTTTCACCCTACATAGATTGTGAGGTTGACCATGAATAGCAAAATCGATCAAATTTTACCAAAAGCAATGTTTGCAGGCGCGCAAGACCCCAAAAGCAGAAACCCGCTTCTGAACGCGACTTTCAAGCCCAGAATGATCACAGGCCGGATGCTCATTAATTTGAGATGGCTGGGCATTATTGGCCAATCCCTGACGATTTTAATCACCTATTTTGCGCTTGGATTCGACCTGCCTATTATCCTCTGCCTGGTCACTATTGCGGCCAGCTTATGTTTGAACCTCTTTATTTCCATAGCGCAAAATTTCCAAAAAGAGCTTTCAGAAAAATCAAACGCGATCCAGCTGGGCTTTGATATTTTGCAATTATCAATCTTGCTCTTTCTGACCGGGGGCCTGCAAAATCCCTTTGCAATGCTGCTCGTGGTGCCGATTACCACCGCTGTTGCGGTCTTGCCAACGCGCTATGGGCTCTCTCTTCTTGGGCTCTCCCTTGGGGTTATTACCACCATGGCTTATTGGCACTACCCGGTGCCTTGGTATGCGGGGGAGACCCTTATTTTACCCCGCCTCTATTCCATCGGTGTTTGGGGCGCCTTGTTTATCAGCGTGGCTTTTGCGGCCTGTTATGCTGTTCAGGTCATTCATGAAAATGCGCGGGTCAATTTGGCTCTTGTGGAAACCCAAAAAATTCTGGCGCAAGAAGCTCAAGTCAACGCTCTAGGGTCTCTGGCCGCAGCGGCAGCCCATGAATTAGGCACCCCCTTATCCACCATTCAATTGACTGCACGGGAAATGGTCGATGAGCTACAAGACGCGCCGCTCAAAGCCGATGCTGAATTAATTCTCGAGGAAGCTTTCCATTGTCGAGACATATTGTCACAGATCGCAAAACAAGCCAGTCGGACAGAAGAAAGCGCAACGCCTTTTGTCGATGAGACAACCATGCCCCTTCTCTTGGAAGAGGTGGTTGCGCCCTATCTTCGAGGCACCACGATTTCTATCGAAACGAGCTTTGGCGGGGCCCATGCCAGCGACCTGCCCTCTATAGCCTTGCCCCGCAAATTAGAGATCATCTATGCCTTGCGAAATTTTGTGCACAACGCCATCAAACATGCGCGATCCAAGGTAACTATCAGCGCAATCCTTGAAGATGACTATGTGGAAATCACTATTTCAGATGATGGCGGCGGGTTTGCGCCTGACATTTTGAAGCGCCTCGGTGCCCCTTATCTTGGGACACACCCGCTCCCCTTAAAGGCGGCACAAAAGGAAGACAAAGCTGGCTTAGGCCTTGGCTTTTTTATCGCCAAACGACTTGTCTTCAGCACAGGCGGCACACTCCACTTTGGCAATGCAGCTGCCCTGCCCCAAGAGGCAGGCTCGCCCAAACAGAATCGCGGCGCTTGGGTAAAAATTCGCTGGTCCCTCGCCAAACTGGTTTCAAAACCTACATAAATTTAATCAGACCTATATGCATATTAAGAGATAAAAAATGACACCTTTGGATATAACAACTGAGCAGCCAAGAACTCTGCCTGGGGATTCGAGCCTTTTGATTGTTGATGACGACATCAATTTTCGCACCCGGCTTGCCAAAGCCATGGAAAAACGCGGCTTCGATGTTGCAATAGCCGGAGGCGCAAGCGAAGCCAAAGCCTTGATGCGGGAAAAACCGCCTGCTTTTGCTGTGGTGGATTTACGCTTGGAAGACGGCAACGGCCTCGACATTGTCAACGCGCTGCATGACCAAAGAGCCGATTGTCGTGCCATTATTCTGACCGGCTATGGCAATATCACAACTGCAGTTGCCGCTGTTAAAGCTGGCGCAATCGATTATCTCCCAAAACCTGCTGATGCTCATGATGTTGAAAATGCGCTTTTGGCAGAAAACGGCAAAATGCCGCCGCCGCCTATCAACCCAATGTCTGCAGACCGGGTCAGATGGGAGCATATTCAGCGTGTTTATGAGTTATGCAATCATAACGTATCCGAAACGGCACGTCGTTTAGGCATGCATCGTCGGACTTTGCAGCGCATATTGGCGAAAAGAGCGCCGAATTAACCCCTGATATCCTGAAAAATGGAAAGTGACAGTATCCGATTGAAGCTCAGTATCGGGGGAGAGAGTGAACCTCAGCGCAAGCGCTTTCGGATACTGCCAAAAATGACTCTAAATAGATGTGGTGTTTCACTCAAGCATTAAAGTCCATATTTTGAAAAAAGTCAGTAAATACCCATGCCTCGTCATAGCATATTCGGCCAACCATCCCGTCGTGAACCTGCCTTTTACGCTTCCGGCACGATCATTCGGTTGAGCCTGTTTGCGGCTTGAAAGGCAAATTTTTGTAACAAGGTTTTGCGCCGAGCCGGGGCCAGGCTTGTTAGCTCTCCCCCCTGACGCAGAATAACTGCCTGAAAAGCATCAGCCTTTATAATGCCCTGATTTTCCGGCAAAATCTCAACCGGGAACCATTCATCCACCACGAAGAAAAATTCATCACAAAACTCTAAATAAGACGACCATTTCGTATCGGTACAGAAATCTTCCCGACAGGACTTGATTTCGCATATTGTCATGCGCCCCTTTTTATCAAGACACATCAAATCAGCTCGTCGTCCCGTGGGCAGTACATATTCCGGCAGCACCGCTTGGCCACAAGCTTGAAAATGCGCCATCACGCCTCTCAAGAGAGCGTGGGTGGCGTCTGACCTTGCCAATGGAGAAGGGGCGTTCTGCATTTGTTCATTGCGCCACAGCTTCGTCACTGGGTCAAGGCATAATCCCCTTTTTGACTGTGTGTTTAGCCTTGAAATTCAGGGAGCTTCACAACCAATCCCTCAAGGGCCGAAGTCACTTTGACTTGGCAGGAAAGCCGCGAATTATCCTGCCGCTCTTGGGCAAAATCGAGCATGCTCTCTTCCATCGGGTCTGGTGCGTCTATTTTGCTGACCATATCCCCTTCAAGATAACAATGACACGTCGCACAAGCGCAGGCTCCGCCGCAATCAGCATCGATCCCATTGACGCCATTTTTAACAGCAACTTCCATCACACTCAGGCCCGTATCAGCCTCAACAACAGATTCTTTGCCGTTATGTTCAACAAAAGTCACTTTTACCATGGGAAATCCCTATTCTTTAAAATCGCTTCGAGCGTGATGATTGTCATTTAAGGCAATAGACAGCCTTTGCAAGGCCTTGCTCGTCGCTTATGTAGCCTGAATGACAAATTCACCCTTCGCATTGCTGACCCCAAAAACCACAGAGGAGACGCTACAAGCTGGCGCTGCCCTTGCTGGGGCGGTGGCAAGCGGTCTGTTACAGCCCGGCGATATTATCCAGCTCAAAGGGGATTTGGGCGCAGGTAAATCAACTTTTATGCGCGGCCTGATCCGGGCACTGCTCGGCGCACAAACGGATGTGCCCAGCCCTACATTTGCTCTCGTGCACCCTTATGACACCACCCCGCCGCTTTGGCATATGGATCTATACCGCTTGGAAGATCCAGAAGACCTCTGGGAGTTGGGCATTGAAGAGGCATTCGAAGAGGCGATTTGTTTCATCGAATGGCCAGAAAAAGCCGGCACGCTTTTGCCCGAAGAGGCCCTAACCCTCGAAATCACCACACAAAAAGAACATCGAGAGATAGGTTTTTTTGCGCAAGGGGCTGGCTGGTTGGCTCGAATTAATGCGATAAAATCATCACTTGGCCTTCCGGCCTGAAATCGTTCCTGACATCATTTTCGTGAGATATTTTAAGTGACCAATCCATCAGATGCAGACATGGCGCAAGACCTGTCCCGGCAAGACCAAGCGCAGCGATTTTTAGCAAAAGCTGGTTGGGCCGAGGCCATCCAAGAAAAAGTGCCCGGCGATGCTTCAACCCGGTCTTACACCCGCCTCACCAAAGAAAACGAAAAAGCTATTTTGATGGATGCGCCCTTAGGCGCAGAAACAGCAACCTGCCCCCCCAAAGCCTCGCCAAAAGAACGCCGCGCGCTGGGCTATAATGCAGAAGCGCGATTGGCAGGGCCAAACCTGCAAGCCTTTATCAGTATCTCAGATGCCTTATGCGGAGCCGGTATTTCTGCGCCAAAAGTTCTGGCCTATGATGTTGATCAAGGATTTGCACTCCTGCAAGATTTGGGAGACGGGTTAATCGCCCATGAAATTGCGCAAGGCGCTAGTGAAGAGCCGCTATATTTAAAAGCAGCAGATGTTTTAATCCGTCTACAAAGTGAAATTCGATCACCAGAGTATATCAAAGACCATATAGTTTTAGATTATGATGAAACGGCCATGTTGGCGGAAGTTAACCTCCTGCCTGAGTGGTATGTCCCCTTTGCCTCAGGCGAGGGCCTCTCCGCCGAAGCACAACAAGAATATGAAACTGCTTGGCGAACAGTATTGGCAAATCTCTCCGCCCCCCACACCTTAGTGTTGCGGGACTATCATGCGGAAAATCTTTTGTCTCGACCTGCGGAAACCGACTTAGCACAAATGGGCGTGATTGATTTTCAAGATGCCTTGTTTGGGCATGGTGCTTATGATCTTGTCTCTCTTTTGGAAGATGCCCGGCGCGATGTCTCTCCCCAAGTTATTTTATCGGTCTATGATTATTTTATCACATCCGCAAAAATGGCCATCGCTGGGTTTGATGTTGACCAATTCGAAAAGGATTATGCGATCCTTGCCGCTCAACGAAACGCCAAAATTGTTGGCATCTTTGCGCGGTTAATCAAACGAGATAAAAAAGAAAAATACCATGCCTTCCTGCCACGGATCATTCGGCTTTTTGCAGCCGACTTGCAAAGGCCTGGTCTTGAGCCTGTTAAAAATTGGGTAGAAACCCATGCGGCAGAATTGCTCACCGCGCCATCCGATTTTGTCTCCCCAAAAATCAAAACAGCCATGGTTCTTGCCGCTGGGCTTGGCACGCGGATGCGGCCTTTGACAGACAAGACGCCAAAGCCCTTAATTAAAGTCTCCAACAAGCCTTTGATTGATTACACATTGGACCGTTTTGCCGCTGCTGGTGTGGGCCAAGCCGTGGTCAATGTGCATTATCTTGCAGATCAAATTGAAGCACATACGAATGACTATACCGCGATGAAAATCAATATATCGGATGAGCGCGGGGATGTATTGGAAACGGGGGGCGGGCTCTTAAAAGCAAAAGAAACGCTGGGCGCTTGCCCCATTTTTTGCACCAATACAGATGCCATTCTTTTTGATACGCCGGGCACGGAAAGTTGCGCCCGGTTGAGCGACGCTTGGCAAGATGCAGAGATGGACGCTCTTCTTCTTCTCTGTCGCAAAGACCAAGCCAGTGGATATCCCGGACAAGGCGATTTTCTGCTGGGCGCAGATGGACGATTGAGCTGGCCAGACAAAACAAAACCGGTAAGCGATGACGCACTGATTTTTACAGGCCTCCAAATTATCCACCCGCGTTTATTTGCGCATCGCGCTGTTGAAAAAATTTCCACTGTTGAGTTTTGGAAAGAGGCCATGGCCAATGGTCGTCTTTTCGGCTTGGTGCATGATGGTTTTTGGATGCATGTCGGAGACCCAGAAGGCCTGCAAGAGGCAGAAGAGTGGATCGAACGCGGGGTTTTCACATAATGCCAGAACAGGGGGAAAGTTTATTCGAGACAAATACACCGCGGCTCTACACCGTGCCGCCTTCGCGCCCTTTTCTCGATGATCTGGCCTTGCGCCTTTATCAGCAAGAAGCAACATCGCCTCTTGAATTAAGCGATATTATGATTTTCCTGCCAACGCGCCGAGCCGCGCGGGGGTTAGAGGAAGCTTTTTTGCGGGTTGCGGGCAATGCTCCCGGCGCAACATTATTGCCGCGCATTCGCACTTTGGGGGATGTGAGCGACGAAGATACGCTTTCTGCTGATCTTGACCTAACACAGCTTCCCCCTGCCTTATCCTCGCTTGAGCGTCGCCTGACATTAGCGCGACTGGTTCATCAATTTTATGCCCAAACCAAAAGCACCGATGCAAGCTGGACACAATCCATCAATGCCGCCGATGAACTCTCAAAATTATTGGATAGTTTTCATGCTGAAGAAGTTGGCTTTGACCAACTTGAAAATTTAGTACCTGAACAATATGCCAGCCATTGGCAAGGCTCTCTTACTTTTTTAAAAATTCTCACTGAGAATTGGCCGACCTTCTTGACTGAGCAAAATAGATCTGATCCCGCCTTGCGGCGACGCGATCAAATTGATCGGCTTTGTCAAAAATGGATAAAGACACCACCAAATCATCCCGTCATTATTGCCGGGTCCACAGGGTCTATGCCCGCTGTTGCACGGCTTATGTCTTGCGTCGCGGCGATGCCACAAGGCGCTGTGATTTTGCCCGGGCTCGACACCTCTCTTGATGAAACAGCTTGGAGCCAGATTGATGATCCTCATCCCCAAGCTGGTTTTAAAGCGCTTCTTGAAAGGCACTTTGACACGATCAATCGGCAATCTGTCCCCGATATTATAGACGCGAAAAGCGAAACGGGGCGACGCGCAATTATTTCTCTTGCGCTGCGCCCGGCAGAAGCGACCAGCGATTGGTTGGCCCAGCTTGAAGCATTAGAAAGCAAGATTGATCTTTATACGGCGCTTCAAAATTTGCACCTTGTGGAAATGCCTGATGAAGATCGCGAAGCGCGCGCGATTGCGGTTTTAATGCGCGAAGCATTGGAACACCCGGAAAAAACGGCCATGCTCGTCACGCCAGATCGCAATCTCGCCCGCCGAGTTTCTTTGCTCTTGCAACGGTGGGATATTCAGATTGATGAATCTGCTGGTGTGCCTTTTCTCAATACGTTGCGCGGTACATTTTTGCGCCTCGTGGCAAAATGGCTAGATGATGTCTCTGACCCCGTCGCTCTTTTGGCCATGTTGAAACATCCTCTCTTTCAAGGGGATGAAAAAATCGACCGACATTTAATTGGACCGTTAGACTTGATGCTGCGGGGGTTACGCCCCGGACCCGGTTTTGCCGGTTTGAAAAAGCGCCTTGAACATGGGCGGGATTGGGACAAGCTTACAAGAGAAGAGACCGCTGATACTGAGGACGAGCAAAAACCAACCCATCTGCCAGCGCTCCTGACGTTGGTTGATCATTTAGAAATTCTGTGCACCCCGTTCTTTGATGCTGTGGCCGACCCGGCCAGCAAGTTGGCCGCCCATTTGACCATAGCAGAAACACTTTGCGAAGAAGGACGCTTGTGGATGTATGAAGATGGGCGCCAAGGCGCGACATTGATGCATCAATTAAAAGAAGCCTTTTCCGAGCAAGCAAGCACCCTGTTTTTAAAGGATGATGCAGATTATAGCGCTGTGTTTGAAGCCCTTTGCCAAGGGGTCTCCGTTCGTCAAACGGGGGGCACGCATCCCAGACTTTCCATTTTGGGGCCTTTAGAAGCGCGCCTCTTAAAAGCAGATAGAATTATCCTTGGTGGGTTAAACGAAGGCAGTTGGCCCGACGAAGCGGACACAGACCCATTTCTTTCACGCCAAATGCGCAAAACGCTTGGCCTGCCCTCACCTGAACAACGGATTGGCCTTGCTGCACGGGATTTTGCGGAACTATCCTCTGGCAATGAAGTTTTCTTAACCCGCGCCAAACGCATGAGCCGCGCCCCGCAAAAACCATCACGGTGGATTATCCGTCTCAAGAATATTTTGGACGCGCGTGATTTACTAGACCAAGTTGATGAGACACCGCGCTTGCTTGCTTATAATGATGCCATGAACCAGGCGCCTGACCCTAGCCTCATCAACAAACCCGCACCAACCCCGCCTCAAGCGGCACGCCCCCTTAGCTATTCAGTGACGGATATTGAAACTTTGATGCGCGATCCTTATTCTATTTATGCCCGGAAAATACTGGGATTGCGTGATCTTGATCCGTTGAAAGCCGACACAACATTGGCCTTGCGCGGCCAACTTTTTCACCATGTCTTTGCGCAATATGCTCTGGATTACCCTGATGCCCCGCCGGACAACAGCGAAGAAGTTTTAAAAACCAAAGCAGCTGCCCTTTTTGAAAAAGCTGGCTTGCCGCCTTCAATACAAGCCTTTTGGCAAGGGCGCATGGAAGAAAGTTTTGCCTGGTTTGCCAATTGGGACAAAGAACAGCGCAAACTCTGCCGCCCTGCCATTATTGAAGAAAAAGGAGAAGCAAATTTCCCCCTCCCCGATGGCACCATGATCAAATTGCGCGCCCGCACGGACCGGATTGACCTTGCCACCAAAGGCGCAGACGCAGAGCATATTGCTATTTATGATTACAAAACCACAGCGCCTCCCAGCTTAAGCCAAGCCGCGACATTCAGCCCGCAATTACAACTCACTGCAATGATTGCTGCGCAAGGCGGTTATGAGACTTTAGGGGCACGGCAGACTTTTGATGCCGCTTTCATTCGTGTTCTCGGGGATGGTATGAAAACCCCTATTAAGAGACTTGAAAAAGCAAAACTTCAAGAAACGATTCAACTTGCAGAAAAAAGACTGATTGATCTTTTGCAGCATTATAATAATCCCGATACCCCCTATCACTCCCAACCACGGCCTCAATATACCAAGGCCTATGGTACATTTGATCACCTCGCACGGCGATCCGAATGGGCCTTGCAAGCAGAGGGAGATGAGGGATGAGTGTTGATCGTTTTGAGCAAACCGTTGCCTTGCAAAGAAAAGTGGCGACCCCAAACGCCTCTGCCTGGGTGCGCGCCAATGCGGGCGCGGGGAAAACAAAAGTTTTGACGGACCGCGTGATCCGTCTCCTATTGACGAATATCTCGCCCAATAAAATTCTTGCCATAACCTTTACCAAAGCTGCTGCTGCAGAAATGGCGGAAAGATTGTTTCAGCGATTAGGCGATTGGGCGCTCATGCCTGATGATGATTTACGCGCCGCCTTATTGGCGCTGTCCCCTGAGTTTCATAATATTGATACAGACTTTCTGTCACAAGCAAGAACCTTATTTGCGCGGGCGCTCGAGACCCCTGGTGGTTTGAAAATTCAAACCATTCACGCATTTTGCGAATCCGTTCTGCGTCGTTTTCCCTTAGAAGCCAATATTGCACCGGGGTTTACTGTTCTCGATGAAGAAACAGGCGCGGCTCTCATGTTAGACATTGTTGGCGATATAGCGATCAACAGCGTCAA
>CALLVA010000085.1 GCA_938010655.1 uncultured Parvularculaceae bacterium
TCTGAAGCTGATATGCAAAAAACTGCAGCCGCAGCCGTCACCCGGCTAGACGACGAAATGCCCTTGGCGAAAACGGAGCAGGAAGTTGAGCAGCTTCTTGAGGCCATGATTGATAAGGCCGATTTTTATGGCGCAAAATTAGCCGCTGAATATGAAGGGGTAAAACACCCTGTCATCACCGCACTTGAAAATCAGAATAAAAAAGCGCGGGCATCGCAGAAAAACAATCAGCCGTCGCGCGGCTTGCGCGAATAGGCTTTATCCCGCCTAATTTATTTTGTCGGCGGGGTAATCCGCCTGCTGAAAATATAAACCATGGGCTGGAGCCACGGGGCCACAAGCTGCTCTGTTTCTGGCCTCTAGGGCTTCTTTCACGCGGTCCGGCGCCCATTTTCCGGCGCCGACCATTTCTAATGTCCCGACAAAAGACCGGACCTGATTGTGCAGGAAGGATTTTGCCACGCATCGCAAGTGAATTTCGTCATCAACTTTTTCAATCGTAATTTCATCAACTGTTTTGACAGGGCTAAGCCCTTGGCAATGAGTGGAGCGAAATGTAGTGAAATCGTGATGGCCAATTAGATGAGCGGCGCCTTTGCGCATTGCGTCAATATCTAACGGATAGTTTCGTCGCCAACTTCTTTTGAGATGCAATACAAAAGGCGCGCGCCGAGATTGTAGTCGATATAGATAGTGCCGGCGCAAACAAGAAAATCTTGCATGAAGATCATCCGGGACAGCTTGAACCAAAATAACGGCAATCGGGTTTGGCTTTAGGTGATAATTGAGTGCATCACGAATTGTATCGAGTGGGTACTCTTTGGACAGATCAATATGAATAACCATACCAAGAGCATGGACACCTGTGTCTGTTCGCCCTGCTGCAACAGCTTTTGTGTCTTCGCCAGAAAAGCCTTTAACGGCGCGCTCCAAAGCGTCTTGCACTGACGGGCCATTCTCTTGTGTTTGCCAGCCCACAAAAGGCGTTCCGTCATATTCTATTGTTAGAAAATAGCGCGGCATTAGGGCAGCACTATGTTTAAATCTATCGCAAAACCCCGCAACATATCTGCTGTCTTTTGAGGCCCTTTGCCAGCGCGTTGCAGGCGGGAAAAAGACAAAGCCCCTTTTTGTGTGGCAACAATGAGCGTGTCTTCATTCTCTAAAACTTGGCCGGGCTGTCCGCTGCCATCTACGGGGTGGCACATAAGCGCTTTAATGCGGGTCAGTTTGCCGGTTTTGTCTGGTGCTTCAAACCATGCACCGGGAAAGGGGGAAAGCCCCCTTATATGCGCATCAATCTCAGAGGCAGGACGATCCCAATTGATCCTTGTTTCTTCAGGGCTCAGTTTATGGGCATAGGTCACGCCCTCTTCTGGCTGTTCTTGAGGGGCGAGGGCACCTCTGGATAAAGCGGCCAATGTGCGAGGCATTAAATCTGCGCCAATGCGAGAGAGTTTGTCGTGAAGCGTGCCGGCGGTTTCATCCGGCGCAATCGCTACCGTTTCTGACAAGAGCACAGGGCCTGTGTCCAACCCTGCTTCCATTTGCATGACCTGAATGCCGCTCACGTCATCTCCGGCCATAATGGCTCGGTTGATCGGCGCTGCGCCGCGCCAGCGGGGCAAGAGAGAGCCATGAAGGTTCAAACAGCCATATTCCGGCGCGGTTAGGATCGCTTTGGGTAAGATCAGGCCATAGGCCACAACAACAGCCACCTCTAAATCAAGCGCCGCAAAGGCGTCCCTCTCTTCTTGTGCTTTAAAATTTAAGGGCGTGCGCACGGGGAGGCCATGCTCAATGGCAAATTGATGAACAGGAGAGGGGGTTTCCTTCTGCCCCCTTCCCGAGCGACGGGGGGGCTGTGAATAGACAGCGGCAATCTCGTGACCAGCCGCAATCAATTCGCCCAAGACAGGCACAGCAAAATCAGGCGTTCCCATAAAGGCAAGGCGCATAAGGCGAAGATCTCCGAAAGTTAGGCGCTGGCGGCGAGTTTTTGCTCTTTACGCAATTTTTTCAAAATCCGCTCTCGTTTTAGGCGAGAAATATGATCGACGAACAATATACCCTCTAAATGATCCATTTCATGCTGGATACACACCGCAAAGAGGCCAGTTGCCTCTTCTTCTTGTGGATTTCCGTCATAATCCAGATATTTGATCCGACAGCTTATTGGCCGATCCACCTCTTCATAAAAATCAGGCACAGAGAGGCACCCTTCTTCGTAAGGCGTTGTTTTTTCATCAGGATTTAGAATTTCTGGATTCACAAAATAGCGCGGCTCTGGCTCTTGGTCCTTCTCGGCCAGATCCATCACGATCACGCGTTTTGCCACGCCCACTTGAATAGCGGCCAAGCCAATGCCTGGCGCATCATACATCGTCTCTAACATGTCATCCATGAGGCGACGCAGCTCGTCATCCACTTTTTCAACCGGCTCTGAGATTTTTCTGAGGCGCGGGTCGGGGGCTGTTAATATTTTTCTGATAGTCATGGGGTCCACGTAAGGTCGTATGCTTCTGAGGTCAACACGTCAGGGCTTGGGACCGCCCATGAAACAGTTAACTAAAGATAACCAAACCCCTCGCAATTTTCACTTTTTTACCTTATAACATAAGGAATTGTGGGGTTTTAAGGGTAAATCGAGTGTTTAGTATGGATTATTTCACCCTGAAAGAGAAGCTGTCCGGGACGGTACACGTTGCGGGCGATTTTTTTCTTCAGTTTTTTTCTGCCGAACCGGATGTAGATGAGCTGAGAGATTTCAAAACGACTGTTGAACGGGTTGTGGTTGAGGAGACCACCTCAACTGACGGTAGTAGTTCTCGCTTATGGATTGTCTTGGGGATGATTGGGGCGTTGGCGTTGGCCATGTTGCTCATGGTGCTGGGCAATCGTCGACGTAATGCGCTTGCCGCACAGGAAGAAGTCGATAGCCCGCTCTTTGAAGAGCAATATGCCATTCACGAGCCAGATTATGTTGAACCTGTTTATGCGACCGAAGACGAGCTGGAAACAGAAGACTTCGCTGAAGTGGTGATTGAAGCGCAGGACTTCGAAGAAGATCTTGGCGAAGTTGAAATCGAAACCTTGCCAGAGCTTGAGCCTGAATTGCCTTATACAGACCCTGCCCAAGCTTTCATGGACGAAGATGGCCCAACAGAACCTATGGTGTTTGAGCCGGAAGGTAAGTTTGAGCCAGAAGTTGACATGGAAGAGCCATCGCGCGGGTTCACCTTTGAGCAACCTCAAGAAGAGCAGCCATTTGTTTCTATGGAAGACGAGGCTGTCGTCGAGGAAATTGAAGATAATTTAGCGGCAGCCTATGCCGCGGAAGAAACACCGGTAGAAGAGGCACCTGTAGAAGAAACTGTCGATCCGGGAGAGCCGCTTCGCTATGTCGCCGCGGCCGCAGGGGCGGGCGCTGCAACAGTCTCATCTGGTCGGTTGTCTTTCAAAGGTATTTCTACGGACGATCAGTCGGAGAACGAGCAGCCTGCTGAACCGACAAGTTCTGAAGAAAATGAAGAAGCAAAGTTCAGCTTGTTTGATACGCCAGAAGAAAAAGTGGAGACGGTCTCAGACCCTCAACCAGCCATGTCATCGTCGCCTTATATCGCGCCGATCGTACAAGCTGATCTTGATCGGGCAGATCGCAACCATGAAGCGCGGATCAGAGCTTTACGGAATGATATTTCTGAACAGATCAATCATATGCGCGAAGATAATAATGCGCGGTTAGAGCGTGTTGTCAGTGTTCTTGAAAATAAAATCATCACGTCACTAGAACGTAAGATTGATGACATTGAAAAGCGCACGACCCTGCAAAATGAATCTCGTTTTGCTGCTTTGGCGCCTGAGCTAAATGCGCAAATTGATAGCCATATGTCTTTGATGTCGAAAAATATTGCGACACAAGGAGATCGTCTACGCGCCATCACCAAAGTTATGGATGATCGGCTGGGGGCTGTTGGAACAGTTTATGAGGAAGTGCGAAATTCTAATCGCCGAATTGATGATGTGGGGACGCAAATTTCGCGCCTTGAAAAATCAATTTTCTCCAAAGCAACGCAAGGTGATTTAGCTGATGTGCAGCTCTCCGATGTTGTGCGCGCTGCGATGCCGCCTGACCAATATGAGTTCAAAGCACTGCTGCCAAATAATCACCGTGCTGACTGTATGATAAGATTGCCGCACCCTCCGGGACGGATCGTTATTGATACGCACTTCCCGATTGATGCCTTTAATGCATTGGCCAGCAGCGAAGTGGATCGTGGTGACAATGCAATTCGCGCGTCTGAAGATGCTTTCCGCCGGACAATTTTGCGGCATATTATTGCAATCTCTGAGCGTTATATTATTCCGGGACACACAGCAGATTCAGCTTTGTTGTTCTTACCAACAGAAGCGATTTACACAGCCCTTCATGCGCGTTTCCCAGATGTGATCCATGATAGTTTCCGAGCCCGTGTTTGGATTGTCTCACCGTCCACGTTGATGGGTACATTGCAAACATTGCGCGGTGTGTTGCGTGATAGTGGGCGCACAGAAGCTGAGCTTCACCGCCGGGAACAATCAGAAGAAAATATGCGGTCCGAGATTGATCGCCTACGCTCGCAAGCCAGAGCCTTGGCAGAACATTTTGAAGAAACCCAGACGGATTTAAAATCTCTTCTGGAAGCAACGGACGTGGCCGTGGATAAGGTGGCAAAACCCGCTAGCCCACAGTCAAATTATGCTCAGCAAGATGAAGTCAAATGGCCAAGTTCAACCGGGGGGTCCAGCTATTGGGATCAACTGACCTCTGGTGAAACGCCATCAGATCTATATCCCGGTCGCAAGCCGAGCGATACGCTGCGCTAAGCGGATAAAATATATATAAAAAGGCCCTTCACATCCGTGTAGGGCCTTTTTTGATTCTTATCGGGCTGAGGGTCAAAAAATATTGAAACTTGAACCGACAACCCCGACTGGCCATCGACCCTGTTCAAACAGAGCGAGCTTCCGGGCGAAGAGATGGTCTTCTGCATCAAATTCAGGATCATTCGCCGCCACAAGCAAGGCAAGGGCTGCATTATGACAGGCCTGAACTGCGCCGCCCACAGCGAGATTACGCGCCGCATCATCCGCCACATCCCAAATGGCGGCTTCTTGCTCCATTGTTTCTTTGGCGGCTTCCCCAGCCTTCTCTGCGACAACGGCGAGGCCGAGCTGTAGCGCATCTTCTGAAATTTGCTCCAGTGCGCGAGCCGTTAAATCGGCCCGCGATAATTCTTCGGCCTCCCATGCAGGATTGGCCCAATCCAGTGTTTCGGCGGCGGCAGCAGCATCTTCCCAATCCACGAGGATCGCAATGTCTGATCCCGGAAAGCCAAGAGCATCAAGATAATGATCAGCAATTGTTCGAGCTTCCGGGTCCATTGGTTCGCCTAGAGCCGTAAACCACGGGATACGATCTAAAGACAGCGAAAAGCGGCGTAACCGTGAAAGCTGCGGCGCTTCACGTTCCAGCTCCTCCAAGTCTTCAGGGGAAATGGCGGGGGGTGTGTCGTCTTCAGGATAATGCATGAGCTTCATGTAAGCGAGGGGAACGGTTTTGTCGATCAGCCAGTTTGCCAATCAGCCAACCGCGCTTTAGCGATTCAAGAATTGCTGAATGAATTTGGCAGCCGGACGGAAGAAGTTTTTGTCCCGCCAATAAGCCGTATGAGACTTGGGCGTCCATGAGGTGAAAATATTGCCAACATCAATCATAATCTCATCAATCTGACCGCTATCCACCATAGCCTCATAAGCCGGACCAGTTTCACGCAAAGGAAAGGCGACAATGTCATCCTTATCATAAAAATTCAGCCACCACGGATAATGTTGTTGCATTTCATCCGGCAGCTTCACACCGGGATATGAAATGGGTTGAATATTTTCAGGGGCATAGGAAAATAAAAAGAGAGGAATATTACTGCCAAAAGTCAAAAAGCCGCCAAGTGTTTCCATCCGCTCAAAGGGCGTTGGCGCTTTTGTTGTCGCCTGTTGCATGTCCCAAATATAATTCGACATGATCTGACTACCGAATGAATGCGCCATGATAATCAGCGGAGTATCATCATCCGTATCTTCGCGCAGTTCTCGCAAGACATCACGAATGCGCCCATGGATCATATTATAGGCGCTTTGTGCGTCTGGATCGGTCTTTTTATAGGAAGCTGCGTCCGCGATATTGAAGAGTAAGAATTCTCTTAAACTGCGAAAATTGACCTTGTCTCTAATCGCTTCGAGATAGCGCATTTGGCGCGGGGCGAGGACATCTGACCAGAAAATTTCCCGCCAGACGATCTGTGTATCAAAACTTTTGGGGCCAAGTTCTTTGCGTATTCTTTTGTGCAGGTCTTTTGAGAAAGACAACATCGTGGAATTGGCTGGACGACTCTCAGCTTGACTGCCGATACCATGAATGACCGCAACAGCAATTTTGCGCGGTGCACCAGACCGGGCTTGTTTCCGATTGCCAAAAATACCCATAAAAGCCTCCCTTATTGCGGTAGATGAGACCATTTTGTGCCGATCCTGACAAGACATCTAACAAGGCGATATCATAAGGTTCTCGCATAAATCTGCGCCATAGGAGATCAACTCTTTTGCAGCCTGAAATCAAACCCTTGACCTGACAGGGGGTTTCGGGCTCATTTCCGAGTCATAACGAGGAGACGACAAATGGCTGACCTGATTACCCTTGAAGGGGTTTTTACGCTAGAAGGCTTTTTTACCCTATTAATGCTGATCCTGCTGCAAGCGGTCCTTGGGTTTGATAATCTACTTTATATTTCAATCGAAAGCCGCCGCGTGCATCCGCCGGAAAAACAGGCTTTTGTCCGTCGTTGGGGCATCGGCATCGCCATTGGATTGCGGCTGGTCTTGCTCTTTGTGGTGATGTTATTGCTCAAAGCGATGCAAAATCCATTTTTCTCTATTCATCTAGGGGACGTGTTTCATGGGGAGTTTACGTTTCATGCCCTGATCACCCTTTTTGGGGGGGCGTTCATTATGTATACGGCGATGAAAGAAATCTTCCATCTCCTATCAGTGGATCATCTGGATCATGAAGATAGCGCGCCAAAGAGAACCGCAGCGAAGGCGTTGTTCTGGATCATTACGATGAATTTGATTTTCTCTTTTGACTCAATTCTTTCAGCCCTTGCCTTGACGGAAGTCTTTTTAATCATGGCAACAGCGATTGTGATTACGGGGATCATGATGATTTGGTTGTCGGATCATATTTCACGCTTTTTGGAGAAGAACCGCGCTTATGAAGTGCTTGGCTTATTCATCCTCTTTATCGTTGGTATCTTATTGATCTCTGATGGCGGACATCTCGCGCATATCGAAATGTTTGGATATAAAGTTGAAGCGATGTCGAAGGCGACGTTCTATTTTGTCCTTGTGGTGATGGTTGCGGTTTCTGTGGTGCAATCCAAATATCGCAATAAGCTCTTGGCGCAACGGGATCATGCGATTGAAACGGGCATTCCAACAACCGAGCCTGACATTGTGCATCTTGGTCAGGAGATAGCTGAAAAAGCGACTCCGTCTTCTACTTCGTAGAAACATCGCTTTCGCGATTGGTATTTTTAGCATCAAAGTCACGCTTCCATTCCACTGTGAAGCGTGGCCCTTCAATGGGGCGAAAGGCTGTGCCCACTTGAATATTATCTCGGGGCGTCCATTCCACGCCAACGCCCGGGGCGCCGCCAAGGCCAGAACGCACTTCAAGATAAACATCCTCGGTCAAATATTTCCCCGTGCTCAGCGTCGCCGCGCCTTCTTCATTGGTCGCAAAGTCCAGCCGATCCACGCCAAGGGCGTTTTGCAAGCTTCCCATTAAATTAAAAGACTGTCCGCCCGAAAGGCTAGCCACTGCGGCAGCCAATTGAGCAGCTTGCAAACCAGACAATTGGCTTGGTGATTGACCAAACAAAACCCGCGATAAAACTTCGTCTTGCGGGATATTATTATCCGCTGAGAACCCAATTTCAGGGGCTGTCACATCACCAGTCACGGTGACCAGCGCCGTGAAATCATCCACATTTCGGCGCGCGACAATATTGATCTGCGCTTCTGTGGGGTCACCTGAAAATTCAATTTTGCTTTCTGAGAAGATAAACTTCTTGCCAATGAGATCGACATCGCCGCGGATAATATTGCTTGCGCCTGTGACTTCCGGCGCGGCTGCTGTGCCGCCGATCAAAAAGTCTGCGCCCCATTCCGTATCAAGGCCACTGCCCGAAACAAAAATCCGTCGATCCGCTTTGACGTCTATCGCTAGTTTCAACGGAATAGCTGGCGTTTCTTGTTCTTCCTTTTCTTCGAAATCATCTTTAAACTGAACATCCATCGTGACATAGCCAGACCGCGGCAATTCATCCAGATTAATCCGTGCTTCATTGATTGTAAGCGCGCCCGCGAGATTGGCTTGGTTTTCTTGCTCACTAAGGCTGAGCGTTCCAGAGAGTTTTGCGCGAATATCTTCACGCGTCAGAGCTTGTAGGTCATCCAATGTGATTTCAACATTGCTGAGGCCTCGAAAATCATAGTCCCCTTTACCAGAAACTTGCCCGCCTTTAATACCGCGGGCTTTTAGGGCGCTAATACTAATACGCTGCGGATTTAAATCCGCTGAAACCGAAATATTTTTAAATCCAATACCAAGAGTTTCATCTTCGAAAAGTGCATTTTCAAGCTCAAAACGACCTTCAGGTTTTAAATCGTCAAGAGGGCCAGCAACCCTCAGATCCATATTGATATTCCCCTGAAGAAACATTGTTGGTGGTGCAATATAGGCCCAAAGCCCCGCAATTTCGCCTTGCGCATTCGTGGTCATAATGATCGGGGCATTCGGATCAAGCGAAGGCCATGTGGCTTCTGCGGCGCGGGTGAGGGGAAGTTTGGCTTCCATGTCTAAACCAAGATCACTGTCTTGCAATGAAGCAATCGAAAACACCGCATTCGTATCTGTGACATCGCCAAAGAGGCGTAAGTCTGTTGAGATTTCTTCGTTATCGATTGTTGTTAGGCCGTCAATACTTCCTTGCAGCGTTGCTTTGAAATTCGTCTTTTTAGCAAAGTCTATCTGTCCACTGCTCTTTCCCCGAAGTTGTGGCCTTGAGACTAATTTGCCAATATCCGCCGCAGCAATATTCGTCCATTGCAGAAGTCCATTCGCAATCTGGTCCGTTTGCTGATAATCAAATTTAACATCACCATCGGAAATATTCATTTGGCCTGCAGCCTCTATCCCATTTTGGAAATTGATGTTGATCGGCGATGCTGTCTTAAACGGAATGTCCGCAAGACTTCCTTCGGTGACAATTTCTGCCATGCCTTGTGTTAAAGATAATCCAGCATTGAGTTTTTGGCGAAAAGGATGACGTATATCAGCAATTTTGAGAGACCCATTTGATGTAAGTTCAAATTGTCCGTCTTCGCGTGTGCCGCTCAGTGTTATTTTGGATTGCTCAAGAGAAAATTGATCTTGGGTTAAATTCGAAATATCAATATTGCCCGTAATTGCTTCGCCTTTGAGAGAGACTAAGCCGTTCAAGTCGGGCCGTGTCGACGAGGTTTGACCATTGGTCTGGAGATTTAAGTCTCCTTGCAAATCCATGAGGTTGTTTGGGTTTGCTGCGACCGCACCGGTAAGTTGATAAAAATCATCCCAATTCAGATCAATATTGCGTGCGCGATAAATTCCAGCTTCTGATTGGACATCAGTGCTGAGCGTTAATTGGGCCCCTTCGAAATTGCTCGCTTTTGCCATTAGTGAAGCGCTAATTTGGGGCGTGCCATCGTTTTGTAAAAGCTGACCATCAAGATCAAGGGTGATCTCGCCAAGCTCTCTGTCAGCAACTTGGCTGGATGGTGCTGAAATGGCAGCTTGCAAAACAGTTTCCTCGGCGGTGCCTTGTAGGGTTCCGTTTAGATTTAAGTCTTCAAAAGAAAGAGAGGCAATTTGCCCAGCGGATAAAAACCCTTTCAGACGTAAATCGCGCCAAGAGGGCTCTATGCTACCTGTCGCGGTTAAATCCACTCCCGGCCCTTTAATACGGCCAGTGTCGAGACGCACAGATTGATTTTCAACTTTTCCTGCAAGATCAATTTTAAGTCGGCCTTCCGTCCACGGACCAGACAATAATTCCCCCATACCCGTGCCATCTGCAAATCCATTTACAGAAAATGAAATGGGGTTCTGAATTGCTTTATTAATCTGCCACTCAAGTGAAGATTGCTTCACCCCCATTGGCAGAGCGACACCATCTAGCGATAGATTTAGGCCCCCTGTAATATCTAAAACAGATAAATCGCTCAAAAAGCTGCCTTTAGCAGACGCTTGCCCTGCGGCCACATCGATTTGAAGATTTGCAATAATAAGTTGGTTTTCAGCCAGATCAAATTTTGAGTCAAAAAGAACGCTGGGAGATGACCCTATAAGGCCACTCAATGCGCTATCATCAAATGTGACGTTTTCCATCCTAATTTCTTTAGGAGAGGTAAGACGAATTTGGCGTTTCGATAAATCGTAAGAGGCCATTATAGGACCAGCGGTACGACCTGCCGATAGGGTTGATGTTTTGAGATTTTCAATCGTAAGCATTGCATCGCTTTGCAGCACCGAGTCTGTTTTCTTTAAGCGCCCCGTGAGGGTGATCTGCTTTGTGCTGATGGCATCACTATTTAGAAGTTTGCTTAAATGTAGCGTCTCTATGGAAAAACTAGATTGATCAATGAGAGGCAAGCCATTGTCTAAATTGATGGGCAATAATGCATTGATATCGATAAAATCCGAATAAATTTTCGCACGCATTTTTTCTGCGGGTTGTCTATCGATGTTGAGCACCAATGGAGAGCCAAAACGATCTTCAATTATAGCCATATTTTGTAAGGGCTTTGGATCAAAAGAAGCTTTTAGAGATGTGGTTTCTTTCGAAAGTTCACCTTTAGCTTCTAAAATAACATCAGAACCAGCTGTCAATTTGGCATCAATCCCAAAAGCCATATCTTGGTTGGTGGCTCTAAAATCTAGGGACGGTGCTTGGTCTGTACCAAGGAGTTTGGCAAATAATCCATTCGCCGGTCCAGTAGCTGTCACATATCCATTGAGACCCTTGTTAACAGACCATTGGAGGTTCGTTTCAAGCTTATCATTTTTGTGATCCGTGGGTATCAAGGCAAGCCGGATACTACTGTCAGCCTGACCGATTTGTCCCTTTCCTTTCAGAGAAAGGGTTTGCGAGGCGCCATAAAACGCCTCTTTGATCTCAATTTTAGGGACGGCAATTTCTTTAATGGTTCCCGAAAATGACGTGTTTGATTTTTTTGGAGAGGATGTCTTTTCTGATTCGATGATCTGCGGTTGCCGGATCACCTTGATGTGTGCGGCCTTAATATAGTCTGCATTGAGATGTTTT
>CALLVA010000086.1 GCA_938010655.1 uncultured Parvularculaceae bacterium
TCCGCCGTTGGCTCGTCCCCTGCCTCAACAATTTTGGGCAAAAGCAATTTGGACTTTAGATAAGTCAGCCACGCGGCCATGACCAAATAATCCGCCGCTAGCTCTAATTTGCGCTCTTTCGCTTCGGCAATGAAGCTCAGATATTGTTCCACCAAAGCGAGAATGGAGATTTTGCGCAGATCGACCTTCTGCTTGCGCGCAAGCTCCAGCAGAACATCCATGGGGCCCGCATAGCCCTCAAGGTCAACGACCAGAGAATCGGGGTCTGCGGCCTCTGGGGCGGTGCGAACAGGCGCATCGAAAGCCGCGTCGTCTTCGACCTCTACTTCGGCGTTAGGCTGTTCCCCATTTTTTGCTGCAGTATCGCTCATTCAACTACCATTTCACTTTAACAAGAGGCCATTTTAACCGCGATTCCGTTAGGCGGGGGAATTAATTGTAGCTTATGTGGAGAATGACGCCAAATCTGCTCTAAGAGGCTAGAGATTTCGTCGTTTCTTTCGCAACGGAGCCGGTCTCAGCCGCTTGATCTGATGTGCTCATTTCGCCGCCGCCAACGCCATCAAGAGAGGCGTCCTGGGCGCATGCTTGCTGGTTTTCCACCTGAATGGTCGTTTCCGCAAATTGGTATTCTTCTCTTAAATAGGCCCCCATTCGCCGCAAGACTTCGTCCCGCTGGCCCATTTCGGGCACGACCGCATGGAGCGCAATATAAGGCGCTTCTTCGGTGAGCATCCAGACATTCAGATGATGCACATCGCAGACTTCCGGGAATGTTTTTAAGAGAGACTGGCGAATTTCCTCTGGGTCTAAATGCGCCGGCGTGCCTTGCATCAGAACGTGGGTACTTTCTTTCAACAAGTGCCAAGCAGAACGGGCGATCAGGACACAGACCAACATGGTCAGGATCGGATCAATCGCGACCCAGCCTGTAAACTTGATGATGATGGCCGCCAAAATAGCTGCGATAGATCCTAAAATATCCCCCATCACATGGGCCGTCGCCCCGCGCATATTCATATCTCCGTGGCTGCTGCCATGGAGCACCCAAAAGGCAACGAGATTTGCCCCCAGCCCGAGAACCGCCACAACAAGCATCCACCCGCTGAGGATTTCTGACGGGTTTTGCAAGCGGTGAAGACCTTCAAGCATCAACCATGCAATCAACGCAAACAGCGCCAAGGCGTTTACAAAGGCTGCTAAAATCTGCGCCCGCTTCAACCCAAATGTGAAACGTCCTGTCGCAGGCCGCGCCGCCAACCACCGCGCGCCCAAGGCCAACGCGATAGCCGCAAAATCTGTGACCATATGGCCCGCATCAGCAATCAGCGCGAGGGAGTTAGAGATCACCCCGCCAATAATTTCTACCAGCGCAAAGCTACCAATCACGATCAGCGCAACGATTAATCGACGCGTATCCGTAAAACGATGCGCAGCAGCATCATGATGATGGTGGTGGTGGTCACAATCTAAATGATGCTCATGGCCCGGCACCATCCCCTTTTTGGGAGCAACTTCCGATGCTTGAGGCGTAAGTGGATTGGCCATTAAAGGGTGCCGCTTTTGTTATTGTGATCTTGTTCGTCTGAGCGTGAATTTATTGAAAAAATCTTCTTTCTTACATTTAGAGTGTTTTTATATAAGGCAAAATTCTAGCCCAAAAAACCATCCATTTGCCCGCTCACAATAAGCGTAATTCGCCTATCACGGCAAGTCACACCTGCATCAGGTAAGAATGTTTTTTGTAACAATATCAACAAATTAGGGATGTTATATCATATCAGGTTGAACATTAGGGACGGCATCCTGCAATACCCGCAGTTGGGGTAATCCTCTCCCAGCCATCTTCGCCTGTGATGCTCACAACGCCTTGTTCAATATAGACACCGCTTTGAAATTTCTGGCCAAATTCTCCTGTGAAGCCGACCGTAATTTGCTCCGTGCCGAGCTCATTATCCACCGTGCCAACAAAGCGCTGTTTGGCATTTACCCCATAAAGTTGATCGCCGCCGACGCCATTGAGATATAAAGCGGTCTGCACGCCGTCTAAAACGGTCATTGCGTCACCACCGACAACAGCTCGCATGATCAATCGAGGTTCATTATTTTTGATGGTCCAAAGCAAAAGCCCACAACTGCCCGCAGGCAAATTTTTCACCGAGAGCTGGCCAAGGGCCGGAATTTCTTCGCCTTTGGCTTGGGGCGGCGCTGTATTCTTAGATTGACCGCTTGATGTGGCGCATCCGGCCAAAACAAAAGTAGCCATGAGGAAAAGGCATGTCGATCGGAGCATCATCTTTTGTCTCTTTCTGGTCAAAGCGAAAAACGGCAGCACGTTAGGAGTATACACCCACCTTAAGGCCTGGTGATGAAATTGCCAACTTGCGTTAGGCGCAACCCTTCAGCTTGATTATCAAAACCAACAGCTTGCAGACCTTGGGTCAATTGTCGGTTTTGGGTCAAGACAGTCACCGTTGCGCGGTATGAAAGATTAGGGCTGATCAGGGTTTCAATATCCACACTGGCCGCAGGGCCAGCCCCGGCCAAAGGCAAGATCAGGTCGCCCTCTTCACATCGGCCCTGCCCTGACAATAAGAACCCCTCTTCGCCAACCCGCTTTAGAGATGTGGCAAGCGCGTCGGTCTCCACTGAAAAATCGCCGCGCTCACATCCTTGCAAAGAGATGTCGAGCAGATCAATCGCGCCAGAGAACATGCCATACATTTTTTGGCCGAATGCATCCCGGATGGGATAGGCCCCAAGGTTGATTTGGAAATCTGTTTGCTCAAGCAGCGCCGTT
>CALLVA010000087.1 GCA_938010655.1 uncultured Parvularculaceae bacterium
TTATAAATTCTTATTTTTCCCTAAGAATTAACGTAACAACATTTTTTTTAGTTATTCAATCGAATTTGTGACAACGTTGTGCAATTTCTTTCGGTTTTTTGATTTTTAATGGCAATAGAGTGGTATTTTTGCATATGAAACTACCCTTCTTAGAAAGGAAAGCTATGGGAGTGACATATACCGGACAAAATTTTGCCTTTTTATATTGATCACTTGATCGCGTTGGGAGATTTGCTTTTCATTAGTCTCCAACTTACATGTAAGAGAGTGATGCTATCTAGGTGCTAGCTAAAATACGATGTATTTTGACTAACGTGTATATTTAGAAGCAATGCTTAGTATTGTATAACTTTTGTATTATTCACGCATTCAAGGAGGTCCGTTTCAGTGGATAGAACGACTCTAATCTGGCCATGGTCGGAACCTGCTTTACGTGTAATTCCTGATAGTGAGATTGAATTTGTGACTTTAAGTCAGCATTCATCTGACTTCATGAAGGAGAATGAAAAAGCTGATTTTATCCCTGGTCCAAAGCCGTCTCGGGAATATGAAAGCATTAATGTTGTTAATGCGGGATATATCATGACGCCAATGTCTTCGCCTGTGTGCGCCTTGTTTGTGGTTGGTGAGGTGATGGAAGGTGGATGGACAGACCCAATAATCGTGCCGCATAAATCCCATGGCGATTCGCCGGAAGGCACATATTGCTTTTCATTATATGCGCGTCGCCCAAAACCGGATAGTGCTCCCCCAATATTAAGCTCTTTATACGCAACATTACCCCTTTTGTGGGTACCTAAAGGGTTTAGAGCTGTCTTTTATCCAGGAGAGATTGTGGCCACCAAGCTAGAACGGCGGAACCAACAAGCTGGTATAAAGGTAGAAGGTAATTTTCAATTACGCCATGGCATTCAGCAGCAGCTTAGTAATTCTATTGGGCATCATATGAAGCAAAATCGTCCGCCTAGAAAAGAGATGTGACGCATTTTGTGCACTGATGAGCCCAAAGTTTCACGCTTAACATCTTTGAGTTGAATTCTTTTTCTTCATTTCTCCATTTAGAAAATTTGTAAGCATTTTATTGATTTGAGGCTAAGAGTCATTGACTCTTGGAGAGCGACTGTTTGTGATGGGGATTGTATTTTGGGCCCATATGTTCGGGCCTATCGGTAATCAAGGGTCGGCGTAATGAATTCCTTTAGACCACAGTTGTGTATAGTATTTTTAGTCAGTATACTTTCTTTATCTAGTATGCCCTTTGCTAAGGCAGCGGACGGCATAGAATCTGATCATTACTATCAAATTGGCAGGGCATTTTTGTCACATGATCAAGCGCAATGGGCAATGTCTAATGAGCGTTTTCAATCCGCGCTAGACCGGGCAGATAATCCACCTGCATTTGTCGTGCCCTTAGAGGGGGGGACTTATGGCGTGGTTGTTGGGCCTATCGAATCTGTTTTCCAAAAAAGCAATCTGTGCTTTCAGCGCGGCGGTTGGAAGCCTGTTTGTACACGATATTATTTTGAAGACGTATATCGGGCCAAAGAGCAACCTCAACTGCGATCAGAGGTCACAAATGATGTCATTGGTCTGCCCGGCGCTATAGAAGGGCTGAGCACTTTAAATACGCCAGCATCGCCCAACATCCCAATCATGCCGCAACAACTGCCGGATAATATTATTATATCTGACGAGGTTGAGAGGTCAGTCGTGACCATGCCTAAGCAAAGTGAAAATGCTGTCGTCTTCAATCAACCCGCCCTTGAAGACCCGTCACTCATTTTTCAAAAACAAAAATATACACTCGCGGAGCTAACGAGCTTATTGATAGAAGACACAATGGGGAAATCATATAGCTTGGCGGTTGAATTGCCGGCTAATTATCAGATTCAATTGCGCCGCGATATGAAGTTGAGCGAAGCGCTTTCTCTTCTAAGGTCGGCTTTAAACGAAATTAATGCTGATATTTATCAGCGTGGTGAGCTTTATGTCGTTGGCAGGCTTGATCCAAATGCACCGCCGCCGGGACCAGTGGGGTCACAAACGGCCATAGTGTTCAAACTCGGCAATATGCCTTCTGATCAATTCTTACCGCTCGCGGATAGCATATTAGGGCGCGGGACAATTTCACAATTTGCAGGCGACAGTGATTACCTGATTTATAAAGGACCAGGGCCCGGCACAGAGACATATACAAAATTTCAGGCTTTAAATAACCAATTCGGCATCGGGGTTGGCGCGGTAGAAATTATTTATCTGCGGCAAATTGATCCAGTTAGCGCCATTGCAGATCTAAAATCGCTTATGAGCGTTACTGATGCAGACCAGTCGGTTCAGCTTATCGCGCTTGAAGCTCAAAGCGGGATATTGGTTTCAGCAAATTCCAGAGAAGTCATAGACCGCATTGCGTCTTTGTTGGGAGAGTTAGATTCGCGATCTTCAGGATCAGGGCTCGGTGTATTTTCTTTTTATCCCGAAAGCCGTAGCGCAGTCGATGTTTTCAATATTGCATTATCCCTGGTTCAGCCCCCGCGGGGCGAGAGTGATCAGATTATAGAGAACAATGCCCCAATCGGCCCTTCGAAAAACTTTGTTGAACGCCGCAGAAGTGAACTTGATAGGCTTGAGGCGGCGCTTGGTGTTTCTGCGAGAGATCAGGGAATCGCGCCGGAACCTGAAATAGTTATGGCGGAGGCAATGCCGCGCCCGCCAAGGCAAGTGAAAAGTGCCTTATCCAATTATCTCGAGAATGCCACGGTTGATAGAACACGCAACCGGATCGTTTTTTATGGGACGCTGGAGCAATATAATGGCTTCAAGCCAATCTTAAATGCATTAGATGCGCCCATTGAACAAATATTGATTGAAGCAACGGTCTTGGAAGTCAGGCTAACGGATGATCTTCGTTATGGGGTGAATTATGCGTTTCAAGATCTCTTCTCTAATACATCTTTTGGGTCGCTGATAAATGTTCCAAGTGAAAGGTCCACTGTTGGCCAGTCTAATGGTTTTGTATTGGATGTTGGAGATGCGGACTTTCAAGCTATCATTAGTGCATTAGAAGGCGAGACAGATGTAAGTGTGATTAGCTCACCCAGTTTGCTGGTGTCTCCGGGGGAAGTTGGGCGCTTAAGGTTTGGGGCATCTGTGCCGATTTTGCGCCAAGTGGCTCAGCAAATTGATAATCGAGGTGCAAATGTTGGCCTAATTGCCAACCAGATTGATTATGTCGACACGGGGGTCTCATTGAACATTGAGGCGCAAAACATAAACAATACGGTTGCCAAAATTGACTTACTGCAAAGCATCAGTGAGGTGATTAATGATCGGCTGGGCGATATTGCCAGTCCGGTGATCAACCAGCGTGAATTAGAAACCAGCGCCCTTGTTCGATATGGGGATACAATTCTGATCGGGGGGTTGATAGAGACTGGGGAGGAAATCACTAAACAGGGCATTCCAGGTTTGCGACGAGCACCAATTATCGGGGGACTTTTTGGCTCAACGGTAAAAAATGTCGCACGAACAGAAATTATTTTGCTCCTGCGACCCACCCTGCAAACCACGTCTTGGCAGAGCGCTACCAGCAATGCTCTCATTCG
>CALLVA010000088.1 GCA_938010655.1 uncultured Parvularculaceae bacterium
CTCGCCCCGCCCCCGGAGAGAGAGAAACTCGACCCTTGGGATTTGCCCCTTGATGCCATTAGCGACGACAGCCCTGTTCAAAAATTGGCGATTGAAATTGCGGCAACTATCCAAAATTGGTTACGCGAAAAACGCCCTCTCGCATCGCAAGATCGCGCTGTTCAAGCGGGGGACATAATGATCCTGTGTCAAAGCCGAGGGCCTATTTTTCATGAAATCATTCGCCAACTGACCAATCTGAATGTGCCTATGGCGGGGGCAGATCGCCTCAAACTACTTGAAGACACAAGCATCAAAGATATGCTTGCAGCCATTCGCTTTACGGTTCAGCCTGAAGATGATTTGAGCCTTGCAGAGCTTTTAAAATCCCCTCTTTTTAACTTCACAGATGATGATTTATTTGCATTGCGCAAAACGGATGAAAATAGCCGGCGGACCCTATGGGGGCGCTTAAAGCATATGGCTGATAATGACGATAAGCGCGCCCTCCAAATATTTGAAGATCTATCACAGCTTCGATCCATAGGACGATTAAACGGACCTTTTGCTTTTTTTACACATATTCTGGAAAGTGGTTCTCCTTCTGGCTGGGTCCGCTTTCGCAGTCGTTTAGGGGCCGCCTCCGATGAGGCATTGCGGGAATTGTTAACCGAAGCTATCGATTTTGAAGCAAGCGCGCCGCGCAGTTTACAGCTTTTTCTGGAGCGCTTTGAAAGCCTAAAAACAGATTTGAAGCGCGAAGCAGGCACAGGCGATAATGTCGTCCGTATTATGACGGTTCATGGGTCCAAAGGACTGGAATCCCCCATTGTTATATTAGCGGATGCGGCAAAATCATATCGCAAGGCAGCAGGGGATATTGTGCCTCTCGCCATTGATGGGTTCGCCTCTGATGCTTTGTTCGTGAAGCTTGGCAAGAAAAGTCTAGAAAGCGCCGCCATTGCCAAAGCACGCCAGATGGAAGATCAACGTCGTCAAAATGAAAGCCGTCGTCAATTTTATGTCGCGATGACTCGCGCAAGGGACGAACTTTACATTTGCGGACACCGCCCCGCCGGAAACCAAAGCAAAGCCGCAGATGATACAGACCCGGCAACGGCTACTTGGTATGGTTTGGCCCGAAACGCCATGACCGCTTTGCGCCAAGAAGGCGTAGCAAAAGTCTTCGGCCAAAAGTGGGATGCAGATATTATTGGTTTTTCACAAGATCAACAAACGGCACCCAAGATACAAGAAGAAGCAATTAGTACGGATTATATTGGAGAGCCCCCAACATGGCTTTTGCAAGCTGCCCCAAAAGAAACAGGGCCAACACGCCTATCGCCTTCGCGCCTTGCGGACCAACATGAAAATCAATTGAAAAAGGCCAATATTGTTGAGGATGCTTTTTCCCCTCTTTCTCCTATGGTCGCTGAAATCGATGAAAATATAAATCCGTTGCTGCGCGGCACGGTGCTTCATCTTTTATTAGAAAAACTCCCCGAGATTGACCATGATCAAAGAAAGGCTCTCGCGGAAACCATCATTCTGCAACATCTGCCTGATATATCTGAAAATCTGAAACAACATTGGATTGCAGAAGTAGAGGCTGTATTGAATGATCCCACTTTTGCAGATGTCTTTGGCCCGAACAGCCGGGCAGAAGTGTCTATTATGGGGTGTCCGAAAGGCGCAAAAGAAGACACGATATTCAGTGGACAGATTGATCGACTTGTTGTGACCCAAGAAAAAGTCTTAATTGTTGATTATAAGACCAATCGCCCGCCGCCAAAGGAAGCAGCAAATGTTGCCCCCGCTTATCTGGGGCAATTAGCGGCTTATCGCGCTTTGATGCAGGAAATCTATCCTGATCATCAGATAGACTGCGCTCTTCTTTGGACTTGGACAGCCAATCTGATGCCAATTCCCCCAAATTTGCTTGATCACGCATTTGTGCAGTCTATTGCCACGGCAGAGGCTTAATGGGGCCTTGCACTCTTCTGGGTCATGCTTATGTTCATTTTTCGGAACACTTATTGGTTATGTGTGAAAGGATATTTTGATGGCGATGAAAGCAATCAGTGATGCAGAGTTTGTATCAACCGTTTTAGAGGCCGATGGCCCTGTTTTAGTGGATTTTTGGGCGCCTTGGTGCGGCCCTTGTAAGCAAATGGCGCCGTCTTTAGATGCCATTGCCGCTGAACGTGGTGATGCCATTGAGATCGTCAAAATTGATATTGATGAAAACCCAAACACGCCTGGTCAATTTGGGGTGCGCGGCGTACCCACTTTGATGATTTTCAAAGGCGGTGAATTGGCGGCGACGAATGTAGGCGCAAAGCCAAAAGGCGATATCGAAGCCTGGATTGATGCGACTTTAGCTTCTGCTTAAATTTCTAAGACTAAAAATCTGAAAAGCCTCTCATGCAGATGAGGGGCTTTTTTACTGCCGCATTTTGCCGTAAGATCATTAAAGGAGACCAGATATGGCAGATAAACAGCGCATTCAAACTTACGCAGAATTTTGGCCTTATTATTTGAGCGAGCATGCCCACCCAACCTGCCGGACGCTGCATTATATCGGGACGGTACTTGGCTTTGTCCCACTTTATCTCGGGTTTATGGTTAGCCCGTGGTGGTTCATTGGGTGGCCTTTATGTGGATATGGTTTTGCTTGGGCGGCCCACTTTTTTGTGGAACATAACAAACCAGCGACGTTTAAATATCCGCTCTGGTCTCTTATTTCTGATTATCGAATGTTATGGCAGTGGATGTCCGGAACATTGGGACGCGATTTAAAACGCGCTGGCATTCAATAATTTGAGTGTGTTTCCATTTTTTGTTGGATAAAATTAATAATTTCTTCTTTAGGCTGATTTTCTGAGAGATATCTAAAGGGAAGATAATATCCTGTATATCTATCAACCATTAACATCACCCCCAGTTGGGTTTGCACAATATCACCAACACCAGACCATTTTATATGCGTCTCACTCACCATATCTAAAACCGTCATATGGGTTTCAGATAATTGGAGTTGATAAGGGGACGCCGTATCATTCCCCACATCAAGAACAAAGCGATTCCAGAGATATACCCACACATCCCTGAAAACCATATAAATGAAAATACTATAGCTACATATGATGACGAGCTCCCAAAAGATGAGCTGGGTCATTGATGTCAGCAATAAACTTGATAGCAAAAAATTTAGGACAGCAGCAAATATGATACTGATCACAGGCACAAAAATGGTGCCACTAAGATAATAAATCCAAGATGGACCGACTGCGCGTTGTCTTAATATTTTGCGATAGTCTTTAATTTCTTCCGATGACGGATGAATATTGAACTGATACACACATTAACCCTTAGATATATGTTTCTGCACAAAAGAGACAAAATTACTGCGCTGTTCTTCGCTGATGAAAATACGCTCAGGAATATACAAGCCATCCATATGGTCTAACAGAAGAATAACGCCTTTTTTATTTTCCAAGACACCGATCAAAGAAGACCAATTTACAAAAAAGAGCGCGCCATGACTTCGCTGTTCAACACCATCGGCATTGACCAGGAGTTGAAAGGGACGCAAGAAATAACCTTTTTCATGCAAAGCCGTTTTCCCAAGGTTTTTAGCCGCATGGAGCGTTGCCAAAATTTGTATCCCGACCAATAAAAATGCTGCAACGCAAGCAACAAAAATCATTGGATTTATATAAAAGTCTTCAAAAGACAGATCATATAATAAGAGGGCACTGACGACCGGGATGAGAATGATAGGGAATATTGCGACTAAGCCAATTAACCCGTAAACGGGCGTTTGTTTTTTATAGCCATGGCTTTGCACGTGCCGAACATAGTTTCGGTAATCTTCAGTCGTTCGCTCTATTGAAAAACGAAACTCCTTGCTGGTTCCCATATCCTCTATCATAAGACTTCCCCTAAAAATAAAGCGAGCCGAAGCTCGCTTTATCTAAACACAGTTTAGGGGATATGATCCACCCCACCTGAAAAACCCTTAGGTTTAGTCTAGGTGGCGAGCCACTTCCTCAATTTGGAAGCACTCAATAACATCGCCAACTTTCATATCTTCATAATTCGCGAAGCTCATGCCACATTCTTGGCCACCTGGTACTTCTTGCACATCATCTTTGAAGCGCTTCAATTGAGACAACTCGCCCTCATGGATCACAACACCATCACGCACCAAGCGCACCTTGGCACCGCGCTTGACGCTGCCTTCCGTAACACGGCACCCGGCAACCTTGCCGAATTTTGTGATAGAGAAGACTTCTAGAATATCTGCATTGCCAAGGAACTTCTCGCGAAGCTCTGGTGCAAGCATGCCCGAGAGAGCCGCTTTCAAATCATCCAGCAAATCATAGATCACTGAATAATAGCGTATCTCAACTTTCTGGCGCTCAGATTCTTCGCGGGCCTGTTTATTTGCGCGGACGTTAAACCCGATCACTGGCGCGCCGGAAGCTTCAGCCAAAATCACATCGCTCTCAGAAATCGCGCCAACGCCTGTATGAAGAACACGTATACGGACTTCATCTGTGGACATTTTTTCTAAAGAAGAAACGATTGCTTCAACCGACCCTTGCACATCGCCTTTTAAGACAATTGGCAGTTCTTTGATTTCGGCGTCTTGAAGTTGCGCCATCATCATTTCAAGCGATGTGCCTGATGATTTTGCCCCTGACTTTTCTTTCGCCAAGCGCTGACGATATTCCGCAACTTCACGCGCACGGGCTTCACTGTCTACGACAGTAAAACTATCGCCTGGTTGCGGCACGCCATTGAGGCCAAGAATTTCGACAGGCATGGCAGGAATGCCTTGCTTGATTTGCTTGCCCTTATCATCAACCAACGCCCGTACCTTGCCCCACTCCGCGCCGCACACAACAATGTCGCCGCGCTTAATCGTGCCATGCTGCACGAGGAACGTGGCGACAGGGCCGCGACCTTTATCCAATTTGGATTCAACGACGGCGCCTTCAGCGGCCCGGTCTGGGTTGGCTTTCAGTTCAAGAAGCTCAGCTTGAAGCGAAATCGCTTCCATTAATTTGTCTAAGCCAATTTTTTCAGTCGCAGAAACTTCCACATCCTGAATATCACCGCCCATGCTTTCAACTTGCAATTCATATTGCAGAAGATCCGTACGCACCTTATTGGCATCTGCGCCCGGCTTATCAATTTTGTTGATTGCGACAATGATTGGCACACCAGCAGCTTTCGCATGGCTAATGGCTTCTTCGGTTTGTGGTTTCACACTGTCATCTGCGGCCACAACGATAATGACAATATCTGTCACTTCTGCACCGCGAGAGCGCATTTGCGTAAACGCTGCGTGGCCTGGCGTATCGAGGAAGGTGATCAATTGACCTTCAGTATTTTTGACCTGATAGGCACCAATATGCTGGGTAATACCGCCAGCCTCGCCAGCCACAACATCGGTTTTGCGCAACGCATCCAATAGCGACGTTTTACCGTGGTCAACATGACCCATAATCGTCACGACAGGCGGACGTGGTTTCAAATCTTCAGGTTGATCATCTGTGTTCACCAATCCATCGAGAACATCTGAGTCCGAAACCCGTTTTGGTGTATGGCCCAAATCTTCAACGATCAATTCAGCCGTATCCGCATCAATCACATCATTGGCGGTTACCATTTGGCCTTGTGTCATCAATTCTTTGACCACATCTACGGCGCGCATCGCCATCCGGCTGGCCAGTTCTTGGACCGTAATGGTTTCTGGAATGATCACTTCGCGCGCAATGGCTTTGGAGCCACCGCGATTTTGGCGGGCACGCTTTTCGCGTTCGCGCGCGCGCTTGACGGATGCCAAAGAACGTTGGCGCTCATCATCATCCAACGCATTAGCGATGGTCAGCTTGCCTGTACGGCGACGCGGTTTGGCGTCTTTTGCGCTGGTTTTTTGATTGCCAGCATTTTCAAACGACTTTTTCGTTTTTAAGCGGCCCCCAAGTTGCGCCAATGGATTATCCGCACTCGCAAATTCTTTTTGAATTTCTTCGTCGCGTTTGGCTGCTTCTTTGGCTGCCCGCTCCACAGATTTTTCAAGCTGTTCGGATTCTTTTTCTGCCTCTGCCGCTTTGGCTTCAGCTTCGGCTTTTTTCTTCGCTTCAATTTCAAGCGCTTTGCGGCGTTCTTCTTCTTGAACTTTGGACCGCTCAGCTTCTAGCAAAGCTTTTTGTTCGGCATCGCGTTTGGCGCGGGCTTCCGCTTCAACAGCGTCTCGCTTGGCGCGCTCGGCTTGCTGCTTTCTGGCAACCTCCAGCACTTTGGCGCGATTGCGTTTCTCATCTTCTGAAAGCGTGTGCAACACTGTGCCCGAAGCTGGCTTCTTTGGGGCTTTGCGCTCAACAGCGGGTTTTGTCGCGGCTGGCTTTTCAGGCGCGGGCGCTGCTTTTTTTACCACTGGTTTCGCCGCTGGCTTTACGCTTGCGGCTGTTTTAGGCGCAAGGCTGCGTCGCCGCTTCGTCTCCACCACAACCGTTTTTGATCGGCCATGGGAGAAGCTCTGCTTTACAGCGCCTGTTTCAGTTTTGCGCAGGGTCAACGGTTTACGCGCCGGTTTGGCATCGTCCGTTGATTTATCGTCAAGCTCGTCGCTCATTCAGTCTCCAATGCAATCCCGCATATGTGAAAGGCCCGGATGGCCAAAGGATCGCTTGCTTATCTTGGCGGGGTCATAACTTCCGCCGTTTCAATTCTGTTACGCGCATATCGTATGCGCAAGATACACGTATCGCGCATCTTGGAAGCATGGCATAGCGCCCTATCCCCTCAGGGTCTACACCACATTCGCGGTTTTCCCAAAAGGATTGCCGCAAAACATCAATTGTCAGAGGCGATCCCGGATAATATCCCAGATAACCTCGATATTTCCCGCCGGAAGCCATGGGCTGCGCCAGACGGAATGGCCAAATGAATGGCATTTCCAAGGCCTGTTGCCTCGCTTAATGCTTCATTTGAAAACTGCGAGACAATACCAACGCCAATCCCATCTGCGGCCATTTTCGCCTGCAACAAGCTGATTAGTTTATCTCGGCCATCAATTGCCGCGTCAGTTGCATGAATATAATAACTCACGCCGCCTTTTTTAAGGGCCCCTTGTACTTGATCAAACCCAACCACCAATTTGCCAGACCGCCGCACAAGGCCCAAAGCCGATAAGGCTCTTTTCGTCAGCTGCACTTCCAACCATTTTAAATGATCTTCAACGCTTTGTTCTTCCGGGCGCTTTGTTTCCGCTTGAAACGCCCGCGAAAACAATCCCTTTTGCACCGCGTTCGACACCGCCTCACGATGCGCTAAGACCCATGCCCCGCGCCCCGGCAATTTTCCCGCAAGGTCCGGGGCGAGTGTGCCGTCTGGCGCGCGGACATAACGAAACGCAGCTGTCCGCTCGCCAATTTCTGCGCCAGTCGCAATACATTTACGCGGATTGCGCGGCATTGGCTTTCCTTTTCAAGCGAGCTTAAGCTTCTGCAGGGGCTGCCACATCTTCGCCAGCTGCCGCCGCGGCTTCCGCGTCCAGCTCTTCTTGCGTGACCCAACCAGCCTGCAGCCGTGCCCGCAAAATCATATCTTCTGCCACATGCGGCTTGATACGGAATTTCTCCAACATGCCTTCATAGTGCTTTTTCTCACAATCAACACGCTCGGTCCATCCACATAGATCATCCACCGCACAACCCGCCATATCTTCAACAGACTTCACGCCTTCTTCGGCAAGGGCAATGATCATCTTCATGGTCAAGCCTTCAAACTCAGTGATGTCGTCAGAAACGCCCATCTCTTTTCGTTTTGCATCCAAAATAGCATGTTCTTTTTCGAGATATTCTGCGGCGCGTGCTTGAAGTTCCTGCGCGGTTTCATCATCAAACCCTTCGATCACAGCAATCTCGTCCAGATCCACATAAGCGATTTCTTCAATCCGAGAGAAGCCCTCAGACACAAGCAATCCAGCGATCATCTCATCAACATCCAATGTTTCCACGAAACGGGCTGACCGATCCGCATACTCAACTTGGCGTTTCGCGCTTTCTTCTGCTTCGGTCATAATGTCGATTTCAAACCCGGACAATTGCGAGGCAAGACGGACATTCTGGCCGCGACGACCAATGGCCAGAGAAAGCTGCTCTTCAGGGACAACAACTTCAATCCGCTCAGATTCTTCATCAAGAACAACTTTGGAGACTTCCGCTGGCGCCAGCGCATTCACCACAAAAGTGGCCACATCATCAGCCCAAGGCACAATATCGATCTTCTCGCCGCCAAGCTCATTGACCACCGCCTGAACGCGGCTCCCGCGCATCCCGACGCAAGCTCCAACCGGGTCAATCGAACTATCGTTAGATAGAACACCAATTTTCGCCCGGCTGCCAGCGTCCCGCGCCACAGCTTTAATTTCAATCACGCCATCATAAACTTCCGGCACTTCTTGCTCGAATAATTTCGCCATGAATTGAGGGTGGGTTCTGGAAAGGAAAATTTGCGGGCCTCGCGTCTCGCGGCGCACATCATGAATATAAGCACGCACACGGTCATTTTGGCGCAACGCCTCGCGGGGCAGTTGTTGGTCCCGGCGAATAATGGCTTCGCCTTTGCCAAGATCCACAATCACATGGCCATATTCGATCCGCTTGATCACCCCAGAAATAATTTCCCCTACGCGATCTTTAAATTCTTCATATTGCTTATCACGCTCAGCATCCCGCACTTTTTGCGTAATGACCTGCTTTGCCGCCATTGCCGCGACACGGCCAAACTCCACAGGGGGAAGCGGGTCGGTCATGAAGTCCCCAATTTGAGCTTCCGGGTTGCGCACTTGCGCGTCTTTCAGCGTCATCTCCGCTGCATCATTGTCAATTTCTTCAACGACTTCCGTCAGACGCCACAATTTTGTTTCGCCCGTTTTCGGATTAATTTCCGCTTTGATATTTGTCTCATGGCCATATCGAGAGCGCGCCGCACGGGCCAGCGCATCTTCCAGCGCTTCGATCACAATCATCTTGTCGATGGATTTTTCCCGGGCCACCGCTTCTGCGATTTGGACCAGTTCAAGTTTATTATGACTGACAGACATGGGTTTCTACCTTTTAAAATGCTCGTTTTAATTCGCGTGTTTGTTAAGTGGTTTTCTTGCTGGGGGAAGCCCCGGCCTTCTTTTCTTCATCGACTAAACTTGGCATGTCATCAGGCACAGTGCCCTCCGCCTTTGCCGCGCGCAGCGTATCCCGGATCAAATCATCCGTAAGCATCAGTTTTGCTGTGGCCAGCAAATTAAATGGGATCAGCGCTGTGTCTTCTTCGCCTTCAAGGTCTATACAAATATTATCATCTTCAATGCCGGCCAGAACGCCTTTGAAGCGCTTGCGCCCTTCAATCATCTGCGACAATTCAAGCTTGGCTTGATAGCCTTCCCAGCGATCAAAATCTTTCAGGCGGGTCAACGGACGGTCAATGCCGGGGGAAGAAACTTCCAAATTATATTCACCGGCAATCGGGTCTTCCTCATCCAGGAGAGCCGAGATCGCCCGAGACAATGTCGCGCATTGGTTCGCTGTCATCGTGCCATCGGGCTTTTCCGCCATTACCTGCAAAATAGCCGTTTTGCCGCCGATCATCGCCAAGCGCACCAATTCAAAACCAGCGCCTTCAATCACCGGGGTGAGAAGCTCTGTTAAGCGGTCTATTTGCGGGTCTGTGCTCAAAGGGGCACCTCAATTAGATAACAAAAAAGCGGCCCTGAAGGCCGCTCCCGAAAGGTTCGAAAGTCTAGAATTAAATTTCATATACGCATCTTGCGCGATCTTGTCCAGCGCGATTTCGCGCCTGTCTTTTGCTGCTCTATGACCGAATAAATTTGAGATAGCAGGGGGTGCGTCCCTCTCGAATGGCTTTGGCTTCATAGCGTGTTTGAGGCCAATCTGCTGGGCGGTCATGCCAATGTGATTTTTCGCGCGCCTGCCACACAAAAACATCTTGGCCTCTCGCTTCATGTGCTTCCCGGTTAAAGCGTTGAATATGCATCAATGTCCACCGAATATAATCAGGGATGTCAGAAGCAATCCGCAATTCACTACCGGGTTTTAAAAGCCGCGCCATATGAGCCAAAAGATATTGAGACACAATGCGTCGCTTATGGTGTTTCTTTTTCGGCCAAGGATCAGGGTGCAGAACAAAAGCGCGGGACAATGATTGGTCCGGCAAGGCTTCTAAAAGCGGGCGAACATCCCCGTGCAGTGCACGGATATTTGACAGCTGACCGTCATCAATAGCAGCCATCAATTTGGCCACACCATTGACGAATGGTTCAGCGCCCATCATCAACACTTCAGGGTTTTCTTTAGCTTGCCAAGCCAAATGCTCGCCGCCCCCAAAGCCAATCTCGAGCCATACAGGCCGCGTTTCTTCTTTCAATAAGGGGGTGACGGTTTCAGCATCAACAGAAATTTCAGGCAACAACTCTGCCATTAAACGTTGCTGGCGCGCCTTTAAAGGCCGATCCATAGACCGGCCAAACAAGCGATATTCCGGGTGCTTTATCTCTGTCATAGCGCTTCCATAGGTGATGCACGTATCTGTGCCACCCCATATGTTATGCTATGACAAAACTGGCAAGGCCTATTCTGCGGCCTTGGATTGCAACTGGATATAATTGGCAATGCCCATTTTTTCGATCATGGATTGCTGCGTTTCAATCCAATCCACATGCTCTTCTTCATTACCGAGAATTTTGTTGAACAAATCCCGCGAAACATAATCTCGCTGCTTGTCACAATATTCCACTGCATCGCGCAGGAGCGGAATTGCATCATGTTCCAGCAATAAATCGCACGCTAAAATTTCTTCGACATCTTCGCCAATGCGCAGCTTGCCGAGGTCTTGCAAATTTGGCAGTCCTTCCAAAAAGAGGATACGGTCGATCAACCAATCTGCATGTTGCATCTCTTCAATGGATTCTTTGTATTCATAGTCCGCCAAAATAGTGACGCCCCAATCTTTCAGCATCCGGGAATGCAGGAAATATTGATTGATCGCCGTAAGCTCGTTTTTAAGCGCTTTGTTCAAAAACTCGATGACTTTTGAGTCGCCCTTCATGGCAGTCTCCTCTTTAATTTAAGGTGTGCTTTATAAAGACTTAGGCGAGCTTATTGCTCCCGACCACGAAAATATCGGCTAGTCATTCTCAATCGCGCATTTTCTTTGAGAGCGATAATCAGGCTCAATATAAAACGTCAATATGAGGGTTTTAAGGCTTATTCGGCTGCCATTTGGCGCGCGCAATGTGGCGACATGTCTTGATCATCAGAAGCTGGGATCATCGACTCGATCATATCTTTGCATTTGCCGCAATTAAACCGACACCCATGATGCGCCATCACAGAAGCAGGCGTCGACGCGCCATTCTCGACAGCCGAGGTCACAGCTTTGGAATTAATATTTCGGCAGACACAAATAATCATGCCCCTAATAAAGTGCTAATGAGAATGATTGTCAATAGTATTTTGAGACAGGGTTAATCTGCGTATACTTTTTGCCCGTTCATGTTGAAAGCTGGATGCCACGGCCACCTGCCGAAGCATCCATTTTTCAAAATAAATCAAGCAACGGCTTTTTTCAGCGCGTCCACGAGGTCCGTTTTTTCCCAAGAAAACCCGCCATCAGCATCAGGCGTGCGCCCAAAATGGCCATAAGCCGCCGTGCGCTCATAGATTGGCTTGTTCAGCCCTAAATGCTCACGAATGCCCCGGGGCGAGAGGTCCATGACCTCATTAATTGCATCGACCAGTTTTTCTTCGCTCACTTTGCCCGTGCCATAAAGATCAACATAAACCGAGAGCGGCTTTGCCACGCCAATAGCGTAGGACACCTGGATCAGGCATCGATCCGCCAAGCCAGCGGCCACGACGTTTTTGGCTAAATAGCGCGAGGCATAAGCCGCTGAGCGATCCACTTTTGTCGGGTCTTTTCCGGAAAACGCGCCGCCGCCATGGGGCGCTGCCCCGCCATAAGTATCCACAATGATCTTACGGCCCGTCAAACCAGCATCCCCATCAGGGCCACCAATCACAAATTGGCCAGTTGGATTGACGTAGAATTCCTCTTCCGGCGGCATCCAACCTTTTGGCAGAACAGCCTCAACATAAGGACGGACGAGTTCTTTCATCTGATTTTGGGAAAAGCCTTCGCTATGCTGCGTCGAGACCACCACGGAGGTACACCCAACTGGCTTGCCATTTTCATATTGCAATGTGACCTGACTTTTTGCATCAGGCCCAAATTCTGGTCGTGAGCCATCATGACGGGCTTCAGCCAATTTACGGACAATGTCATGTGAATAGGCGATGGGCGCCGGCATCAGTTCTGGGGTTTCATTCACGGCATAACCAAACATAATCCCTTGGTCGCCAGCACCTTCTTCTTTGCCATCCCCAGCATCAACACCCATTGCGATATGGGCGGATTGCTCATGGACATGACATTCAACAATGGCGTTTTTCCAATGAAACCCATCCTGTTCATATCCAATTGACTTTACCGCTTGGCGCGCCGTTTCAATCATTTCTTCTTTCGAGACAGGCACTGCACAGCGAACTTCGCCCGCCAGAACAATCCGGTTGGTGGTGGTCAAAGTTTCCACAGCAACCCGTGCTTCAGAGTCCTTGCTTAAAAAGAGATCCACAATCGCGTCGGATACGCGGTCTGACACCTTATCAGGGTGACCTTCGGAGACGCTTTCGGATGTAAAATGATAAGATGTTTGGCTCATAGCCGTTCCTTCTCGTTTGTGACAACCAAGGCCGCTTTTGCGACGCAAGGTCCGTTGCCAGAGAATGATATAAAGATTTCTTTATGTCATTATGAGAATTTGATTTAGCCTTAGAAACACGCCTTGTCTAGCGCTTTCCAGAAAGAAAACCCAATGTCAGATATAAATAAAGAAGCGGACTGGTTTAACCTTCGTCGGCCAGTGTCTTCACTAGATCAAGCACGCGGCGGCGCACCGCAATATCTTTGATCCCGGAAAAAGCTTTGCAAAGTTGCACCCCTTCAGGACTGGAAAGCAATTCCATAAATTCTCGGCTTTGATCTGTTGTGCCAGGCGCTTGATCAGGGATCGCCTGATTTTCCTCTGCAAACCCAACATGGGAGTCCATTTCAGCATCATCATAGAAAAACTGAATAGGCACCGTCAGAATTTTAGAAATCTCAAAAAGACGGCTCGCCCCAATCCGATTCACGCCCTTTTCATATTTTTGTACTTGCTGAAATGTGAGGCCCAAAGCCTCGCCAAGCTTATCCTGTGACATACCCGTCATCATGCGACGCAACCGCACGCGACTACCTACATGAATATCCACTGGATGCGGCGACTTCTTTTTGTCTACCATCTAACCTGCTGCCCTGATTTAAATACACAACCTAACACGCGACTTACCGCATAGCTAGAAAAACTCAAGGAAAAGTATATACGACTTGGCCCAAATCAGGAAACCGAACGATCATTACGCCTATTACGGGTAAAATGAGGCAATTTGTTTGCCCCCCATAGCGCCCACAAAACCCATAACAGGACATATGGTATATTTCCCACTTTGGCATAAATCGTTGGCTTCGCCGCCATGGGGAGCGGTTGCACAAACACCCCCTCTTCATAAAGTGGGATCGTCTCTATCAGTCGACCAAAAGGCCCAATCGCAGCGGAAATACCCGTATTGGCAGATCTAAAAAAGGGTAAGCCAGATTCAATCGCCCGCAACCGCGCTTGATCGAGATGCTGTTGCGGCCCCGCATTGTCCCCAAACCAGGCATCATTGGTTACTGTCAACAACCAGTCTGGGCGGTTGTTGCGCGGATAAAGCGCCATCGGAAAGACGGTTTCATAACATATATTAGGCGCCACTTTTGTACGGCCCAAATCCAGCGTTGTTGGGCCTTGCCCCGGCGTAAACCCGTCGGCCATCGGTGCCAACTGCGCAAGCCCTATTGCTTTCAAGATATTTTTAAAGGGTAGATATTCTCCAAACGGCACCAAATGATGCTTATCATAAGATTTGACGACAGAACGCTTCCGAAACAACCCTTGATTAACAGCATCCAATGGCAAGCCAGCGGGTAATTCGCCTGTGGTGTCCTCCACAACCAGCATCGCATTAAAATAGCGAATTTTCCCGGCTTCATCGATAGATTGCCGGACCGCCCCGGTCAGCAACACGGCTTCT
>CALLVA010000089.1 GCA_938010655.1 uncultured Parvularculaceae bacterium
CGGCTATACAGGCAAAACCCTCACCAGTGTTGTGAATATCGGCATTGGGGGGTCAGACCTTGGCCCCGTCATGGTCACAGAAGCGCTGAAACCTTTTTCCATCAAAGGCCGCCAAACTTTTTTCGTCTCCAATGTCGATGGCACCCATATGGCCGAGACATTGGCGCAGATTGATCCTGAAACAACTCTATTTCTCATCGCCTCCAAAACCTTCACCACGGACGAAACAATGACCAATGCCAAAACGGCGCGGGAATGGTTTCTCTCAAAAGGCGCAAGCGATGCTGATGTCGCGAAACATTTTGCCGCGCTTTCAACCAATACTGAAGCTGTTACAGATTTTGGCATTGACCCCAAAAATATGTTCCAGTTTTGGGATTGGGTTGGGGGGCGATATTCGCTTTGGTCTGCTATTGGTCTTTCTATTGCGCTTCAAGTTGGCTTTGATCATTTTCGTGCACTCCTTGATGGGGCCGCAGAAATGGATCAGCATTTTGCGACCGCCCCGCTGGAAGAAAACCTACCCGTGATCCTCGCCCTTTGTGGCATTTGGAACCAGCATCTTCATGGTGCAACAGCACATGCTGTCCTCCCATATGATCAATATCTGCATCGCTTGGCCGCTTACCTTCAACAAGCGGATATGGAATCGAATGGCAAAAGTGTCACTAAAGACGGCATGCCCGCTGGTGACACGGGCCCTATTATTTTTGGAGAGCCCGGCACGAATGGTCAGCATGCGTTTTATCAATTGATCCACCAAGGCTCACACATTATTCCATGTGATTTTATTGCTCCTGCAAAAAGCCATAATCCCATTGGAGAGCATCATGTTAAATTGCTTGCTAATTTCCTGGCGCAACCAGAAGCCCTCATGCGCGGTAAAACATTGAGCGAAGCCAGCGCAGAGTTGAAAGAAAGCGGCATGAGCGCTGATAAAGTTGCCGCTCTTGCGCCTCACAAAGTCTTTCCCGGCAACCGCCCTTCCAATGCGATTTTGATGAAAGACCTCACCCCTAAAACCCTTGGCGCTTTGATCGCACTTTATGAACACAAGATTTTTTGCCAAGGTGTGCTTTGGGATGTGAATTCTTATGACCAATGGGGCGTCGAGTTAGGCAAGGTGCTTGCTAAAAATATTCTCCCCGAACTCCAAGGCAAAGACGCTATCGCACTACATGATAGCTCCACCAATATGCTGATTGAAAAAATTAATGCTATGAGGTCTTCATGAGAAAATTATTCTATCCCGCATTCATTTGTCTTTTCAGTCTATCCATGATGGCCTCCTCTTACGCAGAGGAGATCATGGTACGGATGGAAACAACCAAAGGAAATATTGAGCTAAAACTTTATCCAGAAGAATCGCCCATCGCAGTGGCCAATTTTGTTCAATATGTGGAAGACGGCTATTACAATCGCATGATTTTTCATCGCGTTGTGGAAGGCACCTTAATCCAAGGGGGCGGCTTCACTAAATATTTCACCAAACGACGCGTGCGCGACCCGATTGAAAATGAAGCAGGCAATGGCTTAAAGAATTTACGCGGCACAATCGCCATGGCGCGATATGAACGCCCCCATACAGCCACAAGCCAATTTTTCATCAATGTCAAAGACAATGATTTTTTGAATCAAACCAATCCTGAGCTTTGGAAACGTTTTGGATATGCTGTTTTTGGCGAAGTCACTTCTGGCATGGACGTTGTCGATGCCATTGCATCAGTTGAAACGGGGGCCGGCGGCGACTTCGACAAGGAAGTGCCCCTTGAGCCCATTTTGATCCAAAAGATCACCATCCTTGAAACGGAAGAATAAAACATGGCCGCAGATACAGCTTTTGGTGATTTTGATTTCATTGACCCCGTCACAATTTCTATTGAGGGGGAAGACCGCATTTTTGATTTAAATGATCCTAAGCTTCCAGATTGGGTCAAAGACAACACACTTTCATCTGGGGGCTACCCCTATGACAAAAAGATGAAAGAGATGAAATATGAAATGCGGCTCGCGGAGCTGCAAATCGAATTGGTTAAAGTTCAATATTGGCTGAAAGAATCTGGTTCTCGATTGGTCTTGGTTTTTGAAGGCCGCGACGCCGCTGGCAAAGGCGGCACCATTAAATCCATTACATCTTATCTGAACCCGCGTCACGCGCATGTCGTAGCGCTTTCTAAACCGACTGAAACGGAACGCGGCCAATGGTATTATCAGCGCTATATTGACCATTTGCCTACTGCTGGCGATATGACTGTTTTTGATCGTTCATGGTATAATCGCGCAGGTGTTGAACCCGTCATGGGGTTTTGCACCCCGGAACAACATCAGCATTTCCTGGATGAAACACCCCGTTTTGAAAAAATGCTTGTTCATGATGGTATTCACTTGGTCAAATTTTGGTTGAATGTGGGCCAAGAAATGCAGCTGAAACGCTTTCATGATAGGCGCCATAACCCGCTGAAAGAATGGAAGCTTTCGCCAATAGACCTGAAAGCTTTGACCAAATGGGAAGAATATTCCAAAGCGCGTGACTTAATGTTGGAAACGACCCATACGGAACATGCGCCGTGGACAATATTGCGAACGAATGACAAAAGACGAGCGCGCATAAATGCTATACGCTATTTGCTCAAACAATTGGATTATACAGGCAAAGACGAAAAAGTAATCGGCAATATCGATTCCGATATACTAGGCCAAGGGCCGAATTTCCTGCGCAATGTTGGCGAATAGAGCATCACCGCCTTCCCCACGCTTTTGTGATCCCCCAGACTAGTGACTGCAAGACTTGATTTGACTAGGGTCTTTCTAGGGTTAGGAGATCACGATGCAATCTATATACTGGGTTCTTACTTGGGCTTGTCACAGGAAATGCGCTCATTGTTATGATGACCGGTTTCGCCCTTATGTGCGCGATGCGCTTACCAATGTCGTAGCGGAGGGGCAAAGAACGTATAAGGATGTTCTTGCCAATCTACCGGATGATTTAACGTGGTATAATCCCGAAACGAAAATGCGTGAAAAAACATTGATGATCCTCGCTGGTGGGGAATTATTGATTGATGGTGTGCGCGAAGAACTTTTCTATCCGGCCCTTGATGCGATTCAGGCGCGCTATGGCGACGCCGCGCCCCTTCTCTCAATTCAAACCACGGGAGATGTTTTAACGCCAGAAATTCTCGATACGTGTTTGGCCAAAGGGATTACGTCCATCTCGATTGCTTCTATTGATGATTATCATTCAGGCATGAAAGGCGATAGAAAATTCATTTTCATGGAAAAAATACGTGAAATGATGGCGTCGCGCGGCGTGCAAGAAGTCTCTCTTGGCGGCGAAAAAGATGAGCGGCTGAAAGGGCCAAAGCAAGATATAAAAGCTGCGCCGGGCGCGCCGACTTTTTTATTTTTTGGCGCGCAGCCTGATCTCTGGATCGGAGAATTATGGCCCCGAGGGCGCGCTTTTGCCAATGGCTTATCAGAGGCCAGTTACGAGACCAATTTTTGTGAGCGCTGGTCTGGGGCCAAAAACTTCTTGCATATTGGCGAAGCCGGTTCTGAAATTTCTATCGAACCCAATGGAAATATCTTTCCGTGCTGCTTAAAAACCAAATCTCCTTTAGGCTCTCTCGCGGAGGAAAGGCTGGAGGACATTATGTCCAGCGTTGCAAGCCTGCCTGCCATTCAAGCGTTAAATGCGGGAGACCCGGAGAGTATGGGCTTGGACCAAGGGTGGGACAGAGCATTTTTCCGGTCACAATCCACCGTTAAAGACGGCAAAGGGCGCGAGGTCTCGAATATGTGCCTTGGGTGTGATTCATTTTTCGACATAAAATTAAGCGCGCAATTGCGTGAATTGCGCGCCGAAAGATTGGCCAAAAAATTATCGCGCAAGCGCGGCGTCGATCATTTCAACCGTGTCCGCCGGGCCGTAAATCTTCACAAAAGGCCCCATCCGCGGCCCCTCTGATTGACCGAATACTGTTTCATAAAGCCCTGTAAACCACTGGCGAATATTCTCATAGTCTTGCGACTTACCAGCATCAAACACCGCCGTTTGAAACGCGTCTTCTTCTTCATCGCCCGTCATCTTTGCAAATGCATCACGCAAATGTTGCAAGGCCGCACGTTCTTGATCCGTCGGCGTACGATAGTTTTTCGTAGGTGCCACAAAATCTGTGTAATATTGCAAAGCATATCCAAGCATGGGTTGCATCGCCGCAATTTCATCCGCGCCCGCATCTGGTCGATATTTTTTAACAAATCCTTCCAACACCTCCGCATCAGAGGCACCAGCGCTCACCAATGTCAGCAACAAAGAGAAAGGTACAGGCGGTAACGCCGTCGGGACTTTGCCCCCATGCAAATGCCAAACGGGATTATCCAGCGCTTTTTTCGTTTCGCCATTCGCCACCGCATCATGATACCGCGCCACGAAAGACCAATATTCATCAACCGTTTTCGGGATAATATCAAAATAAAGCTTCTTGGCCTTTTTTGGCGCTTGAAACATATAAAGCGCCAAACTATCTGGCGACGCATAGGTCAGCCATTCATTAATTGTGAGGCCGTTGCCTTTTGTTTTAGAAATTTTCTGGCCATTTTCGTCCAAAAAGAGTTGATAGTTAAACCCAGCTGGTGGCGGGCTGCCCAAAGCTTTAATGATCCGACCACTGAGCTTGACTGATTCCGTCAAATCTTCCCCAGCCATTTCATAATCCACTCCCAGCGCATGCCAACGGCCCGCCCAATCGGCTTTCCATTGCAATTTCACATTGCCGCCAGTGACTTTCGTCTCAACCTTGCTGCCGTCTTCATCTTCAAATACCACTGTGCCCGCCGCAACATTCCGCTCTAGCATCGGCACATATAGCACTCGGCCCGTCGCTGGCGAGATTGGGAGGAAAGGGGAATAGGTCTGCCGCCGCTCTTCGCCGATGGTCGGCAAGATCACATTCATCACGTCATCATATTTTTCGAGCATTAAAAGCAGCGTCTCGTCAAACGCGCCGGATTCATATTGCTCTGTCGCCGATTTAAATTCGTAATCGAACCCAAAATCATCCAAAAAGGCGCGCAGCTTCAGATTATTCGCTTCGGCGAAGGAATAATTCGACCCATATGGGTCCGGCACGCGGCTTAAGGGCATCTGCAAATATGGCTCAAGTTTTTCAGGGTTGGGCACATTGCCCGGCACTTTACGCATGCCATCCATATCATCGGAAAAACATAAGAGCTTTGTGGGCCGGCCTGTCAGCTTTTCAAATGCTTGACGCACCATGCTTGTGCGCGCCACTTCGCCAAATGTCCCAATATGTGGCAGGCCAGACGGACCATACCCTGTTTGAAAGACAATCGGCTGATCCGCCGGCTTTCGCCCCACCCGTTTAGCAAGGCTCGCCGCTTCCTGAAAAGGCCAGGCTTTGGCGGCTTTAAGGTCATCAACGGTATATGTCAGATCGGTCATAAGGGCGTTCCAATGAAAAGCATCTTGAGGCTCGTTTTCCTAGGCGTCTCCTCCGAAGGCGTCAACCAACTCACCGAGAAAGGACACGGGATAATGAAGCCCCGCGCCGGCCCCGCTCACCTTCTTGGATAATTGGTCTTATAGGGTAAATATAAGTAATGAAGGTCTTGTACTCCCCCAAAACCCTCCCTACTTTGCGCTGCAACAAAGGAGTGTCCCATGGCGAATTCAGTGGCGCGGTTGACCCCGCAAGAAGCAATTATTTATCTGATGGTAATGACCTCTGCGTCTGATGGCAGCATTTCGGAAGACGAATTGCGGACAATTGGCCGTGTCGTTCGCTCCTTTCCTGTTTTTTCTGGCGCGGATGAAGAAACACTTGTTCAAACCTCAGAAGCATGTGGCAAATTAATGTCCTCAGATGGCGGCTTACATAAAGTGTTGGCAGCAGCAGAAGCTGCTGTTCCCTCGCATTTGGTGGAAACGGCGTATGCCGCTGTGGTGGATGTGGTCACGGCGGATGAGAAGCTGGAAATGACCGAAATCCGCATGTTGGAATTAATCCGCGACGCACTCAACATAACAGATCAGGGCGCGGCCTCCATCGAACATGCTGCCAGAGCCCGCCACATGACTGCGGACCCGGTGTAAATGTCCCCCCCGCGTCTCGTTTACCGGATCATGACGCCACTAGAATGGACAGCGGCGCATGAAGTGGGGCTTGTTCCCCGACGAGACATTGACGCAGAATATTTTCACCTTTCGCCCGCAAGCGAAGTCATTCCCACCGCGAATATTCATTTTAAAGCTTTTGACGAATTAATCGAAATTGCATTTGAAGAAGACGCTTTGGCGGATCATTTAAAATGGGAGTTGGCGCCCAAACGCGGCCTAGAATTTCCGCATTTTTATGGAGATTTAACGATGGCTGATATGGTCGCCGCGCGATATTTGGTGCGCAAAGATGGCTCTTGGTACTATGATGAAACGAGACCCCTCTCATGGTAAAACTCCCTATTCCTCTATCTGTTGCTCGTTTCGGATCAAAACTACTGACCCTCACGGACCCGGAAACGGCCCATAAAGCAACCATCAGCTTACTGAAGAAAAATGCGCTCCCTAAAGTAAAATTGCCAAACGCTTCGTCTTTGGCCACAGAAATTGCGGGCTTAAAATTCGCCAATCCTTTGGGTCTCGCTGCTGGCTTTGATAAAAATGCGGAAGTGCCTGATGCAATGTTGCAGCTGGGATTTGGATTTGTAGAAGTCGGTGCCGTCACGCCCAAGCCACAGCCGGGCAATCCCTCGCCCCGTGTCTTTCGCTTGCGCCATGATAGAGCGGTGATCAATCGATATGGTTTTAATAATGATGGACTAGAAACCATCACGGCTCGCCTCGCCGCGCGTAAAAGAAATGGTATTGTAGGGATTAATCTTGGGGCCAATAAAGACAGTGATGATCGCACGGAAGATTATGTTATTGGCCTAAAAATGTTAGAGCCCCATGTGGATTTTTGCACCGTAAACATCTCTTCACCCAACACGCCGGGTCTACGCGCGTTACAGGGCAAGGGACCACTGCTGGACTTATTAATGCGGGTGCAGGATGCTCGAAAATCCGTGCCCGTCTTTTTAAAAATTGCGCCTGATCTGACGGATGAAGATAAAGCAGATATTGCAGCAGCCGCCACAGAAGCAAAAATTGATGC
>CALLVA010000090.1 GCA_938010655.1 uncultured Parvularculaceae bacterium
GATGGATGCCACGGTCAAGCCGTGGCAAACGCGATTTAGGGGGCAAGATTTACCGTCGCAAGAGTGCCATAAATCAGACACGATGAATTTGGAAAACTGTATTTTAGCTACTGGGACTAAAAAGACTTGCGGCGTGTTTTCAAAATACTACTAGGCAGTTCACTATTAATCGTTGCGATAGCGATCGCAGCTTTAGCGCTTTGGACTGTGCATAATTATAATACTGCAAGGGACGTTATCAAAAGCTCCAAAATTGATCATAGACTTAGATTGGTAGATAATAGTATTGACCTCACCACGCTTGAGCAAACGGTTCTGGAAATCGAATATGGTGACAGTTTGTATGACAAGCCCATATTTTGCGACCCGCTGGACAGGTATATAAAAGGCAAGCAACCAAGCGTAGCTTATAGAGTCGCAAGTGATCTTGCTCTCGACGTCGAGGCGATAGGCACTCTAGAATATCAGAAGGTACGGTTTTTCTCCGGATGCCGATTATCACGCGAATACCCAAAGCAAGTATTACTAAGATATAAAATGGAAACTGTATATTTGGGGCAAGGTGAATATGGCGTGACTAAAGCTGCTATGACCATTTTCGGAAAGTTGCCGCAAGACTTGGATAAAAATGAAGCGATAGAAATTGCTGTACTTTTTCGAAACCCAAATTTGCGCAATAATCCAGAAAAGTGGCATGGGTATCGCGATAAATGGCTCAAAAATTCGAATGAAAAATAGAGCGCGGCAGGTCAACGACCTGCCGCTTTCAACGCCGCAATTCACTCATCGCATTATCCAGCCCTTGCAGGGTCAGCGGGAACATCTGTCCTCTGAATAACTCTCGAAGCATATGGGTCGATTGTGTATATTGCCAACTATTTTCACTGGCCGGGTTGAGCCAAACCGCGCGTTCATAGACATCCAGCAAACGTTGCAGCCATATGGCGCCGGGTTCCTTGTTAAAATATTCAACAGACCCGCCGGGCACGGTAATCTCATAAGGGGACATGGCAGCATCGCCGACAAAGATCACTTTATAATCACTGCCATAGGTGTGCAGCACATCCCATGTGGTCATCTTATCGGTCCAGCGGCGGGAGTTGTCTTTCCAGACATAATCATAAAGGCAATTATGGAAATAGAAATATTCCATATGCTTAAATTCTGACCGTGCCGCAGAGAACAACTCTTCCATAATCTTGATGTAAGGGTCCATGGACCCGCCAATATCAAAAAAGATCAGTACCTTGATCATATTGCGGCGCTCTGGGCGCATTTGAATATCCAAATAACCAGACTTGGCTGTCGCATCAATTGTCCCATCCAAATCAAATTCATCAGGAGAGCCTTTGCGGGCGAATTGGCGAAGCTTGCGCAAGGCGACTTTGATGTTCCGTGTGCCAAGCTCTATACTATCGTCCAGATTTTTAAATTCGCGCTTTTCCCAGACTTTCACAGCGCGCTTATGGGTGCTCTCCCCGCCAATGCGCACGCCTTCCGGGTTATAGCCGCCATGGCCATAAGGCGACGTGCCACCCGTGCCGATCCATTTATTACCGCCTTCATGGCGCTTTTTTTGTTCCTTCAGGCGTTCTTCAAGCTGTTCCATCAGCTTGTCCCAACCGCCCATGGCTTCAATTTCAGCCTTTTCTTCATCGGTCAGGAATTTCTCGGTCAGTTTGCGCAACCAATCTTCGGGAATTTCAGCTTCCGCAATCAAGCCATCATCCACCGTCTCCAAGCCCTTAAAGCTTGTCGCAAATATCCGGTCAAACTTATCAAGATTGCGCTCATCCTTCACCAAGGTCGCGCGGGAAAGATAATAAAAATCTTCCACCTTCCGATCAGCGAGATCAGCCTCCATGGCCTCCATCAGCGTCAAATATTCGCGCAGGGAAACAGGCAGGCCAGCGTTTTTCAGCTCATGAAAGAATTGTGTAAACATGAGAAGATAATAGGGCGCAGGGCGATAAGCTCAAGAGGCGGGTGCAGTATTGAGGCACCAATAGCGCTTTTTCTAAAAGGCTTGGTTTGATAGCGGTTGACCGGATCATAAGCCCCTGTCAAATCCAAAACCATGACCTATGTCATGAGAGTAAGGAATATTAGGCATATGATTTGGCAAGCATTTTTTGTAACAATTTCAATGGCCCAAGGGGCAAGTGCGCCGCTTGAGCCGCTCTCGACTGACGAAATTGTCGTAACAGCGAGCCGGACGGCGGAAATTTGGCGCGATGTTCCAGCGTCGATTGGCCGGGTGTCTGAAGATGAGTTGAAGACCATTGCAGCGGTGCATCCGGCGGAAGTCTTAAACACGGTCGCGGGGGTCAATATTCAGCGCGGCAATGGGCAGGAGCATTTAACCGCGATCCGCTCGCCGGTTTTGACAGGGGGCGCAGGCGCGGGGTCTTTTCTGTATTTGCAAGATGGCGTGCCCATTCGCGCGGCGGGGTTTGCCAATGTAAATGGGTTGTTTGAAAGCGCAGCCGATTTTGCCAGCAGCATAGAAGTGACCCGTGGGCCGGGGAGTGTGCTTTATGGCTCTAATGCGCAGCATGGTTTGGTCAATGTGCTCACGCGCCCTGTTGAAGGGGGAAATGATGTTGATCTAAAAATCGGGGACGGCTTGGCCTCGGGCAAAGCATCTGCCTCATTAGGCAGTATACGGTTGAATATATCAGCATTGCATGACGAAGGATTTCGAAATGATGCTGGTGTGGACCAGCAAAAACTATTGCTGAGCCATACGGGAAAATTTGGCGGGTGGACCGCGCGCAGTCGCTTTTTTGCTCAAAATCTCAATCAGGAAACAGCAGGATTTGTGCAAGGCGATGATGCTTATCTTGATGAAGACCAATCTAAAACCAATGCTTTTCCAGAAGCTTTTCGGGATGGTCGCTCTTATTTGGCGATGACGCGGCTGGACCGAGAGATCGGTGAGGGCACTTTGTCTGTGACGCCTTTTGCGCGGTCAAATGACCTTCGATTTTTACGCCACTTTGTGCCGGGGCAGGCGCTTGAAGAAAGCAAACATCAAAGTCTCGGGGTTTTGACAACATGGTATGGCGCGCATTCTAAGGGCGATTATGTTTTGGGCGTGGATGTTGATTTAACAAAAGGGTCTGTATTTGAATTTCAGGAGAACCCGGATCGATTTTCTTTTGTTCAAGGGGATCACTATGATTACTCGGTGGACGCGACAGTTATTGGCCTATACGGACAAACAGATATTGAACTGACAGATCGTTTTATATTGGATCTGGGTTTAAGAGCAGATTATACGTCTTATAAATATGAAACAGACCTTTCGCCCGCCACGCGGGGGCGTTTCAAAGTTGTGCCAGATCGGCAAGATGATTTTACAACCCTGACGCCGCGCTTAGGCCTGACCTATAATCTCAACGACAGCACAACGCTTTATGGCCGCGCGGCGAGGGGCGCTCGTGCGCCGCAAGTGGCGGATCTATTTAGTTTGCAGGTTAATCAGAACGTTGCAGAGATTGATAGTGAAACACTGGATTCTTTTGAAGCTGGTGTGAAAACAGTTCGAGAGGGGCTCACGCTGGAAGCGGTGGTTTTTTCGATGGAAAAAGATAATTTCTTCTTCCGGGATGCGGATGGTTTTAACGTCACTAACGGTAAAACAAGCCATCAAGGCATTGAGGCGAGTTTTCGGGCAAATTTAACGCCTGCTTTGTCTCTGCGCGGCGCGGGGACATGGGCCGAGCATCTCTATGAATTTGATCGTCAGATTTCTGGTAGTCCCTCTAGCTCTATTTCGTCAGGGGATGATGTGGATACAGCACCGCGCACGATCGGGTCTATGGCTGTTCGTTTCGAGCCAATTCAAGGTCGTTATCTGGATTTGGAATGGCGGCATATGGGCGATTATTTTACCGATAATGGTAACACGCAAGACTATCCGGGGCATGATATTTTTGTGGCAAGAGCGGGCCTGTCGCTTAAAAACGGTGCCGCGCTATATGGGCGGATTGATAATCTCACCGATGAACGATATGCGGACCGCGCGGATTTTGCTTTTGGCAATGAAAGGTATTTTCCGGGACGCCCGCGCACAGCGATTGTCGGTATACGGCAAAATTGGTAATATCAACTGAGCTTGACGTGTTCTGTTGATGATTTATTTTTTGACGTGAGGGCGCCTCGGCTTTGTTTTCAAGCTTTTCTTGGGCTTTTTGGCTTTTTTCGGTTTCAACTTACCGGGCGTTGATTTTGGTTTTTTGCCCGTAGGTTTTCGATCAGAGAAACGTCGGCTGCGCCCCGGCCTGTTGTCTTTATTTTGCTTATGGCTTTTGGGGATCGTGATTCCTTCTAAAGGTTCTGATAACAGCTCAAATAACAGCCCGCCTTGCAGCGGTGTGACTTCGAGTAATTTTACCTGAACAGGCTGCGATAAACGATAGACGCCTTTGCTGCGCTCGCCCACGAGCATATGGCTGCCTTCAATATGTTGAAAATATTCATGGCCAATACTGCGCATGGGGATGAACCCGTCTGCGCCTGTTTCTTTCAAGGTCACGAATAATCCATGGCGTGTCACGCCGGAAATGCGTGCTTCGAAAGTGGCGCCCACATGGCTGGATAGATGCGCCGCCAAAAATCGATCTGTGCTTTCTCGTTCGGCAGACATGGAGCGGCGTTCCAAATCTGAGATATCTTCTGCGGTTTTCTGAAGGTCCGCTGCTTCCAAATCGGTTTGCCCATCTGACCCCAGCTTACAAGCTCTGACCAAGGCGCGGTGGACGGTCAGATCAGCATACCGACGAATGGGAGAGGTGAAATGCGCGTAGCGCCGTAGGTTCAAGCCAAAATGCCCGACATTTTCTGTGTCATAGACCGCTTGTCGCTGAGAGCGGAGCAACACTTGGCTGACCATTTCAACTTCATCTTTTTCCCGCGCAAGCTTGATGATTTCATTGAAATTTGAAGGACGTAAGACTTGGCCCTTGGGCAGGGAATATCCCAATGTCTCAACAAAATCCCGAACGCCTTCAAGCTTTTCCGGGTCAGGTTCACCATGGGCACGATAGATGAGGGTAAGTTTGGCTTGCTCTAATGTTTCCGCCGCGCAGACATTGGCGAGAATCATAAATTCTTCGATCAGCTTATGAGCATCAAACCGCTCCCGCAGCACAACATTCGCCACAAGACCCTTTTCATTGAAAACGATCTTCCGCTCTGGCATCTCCAATTCCATTGGAGATCTTTTGGCGCGGGCGACTTGAACGGCTTTATAAGCGCCCCAAAGCGGGGTGATGACATGATCCATAAAAGGTTCAGTGCGATCATTCGGGCGGCCTTCAGCCCCGGCTTGAGCCTCTTCATAAGACAGGCCAGCATGAGATTTCATCAGCCCTCTGAGGAAGCGATGGGATAATTTTCGGCCATCTTCCGCGAAGATCATTTCCACGGCAAGACATGGGCGCTCCAACCCTTCTTTCAAAGAACAAAGATCATTCGATAAGCGCTCTGGCAGCATCGGCACAACTTGGTCGGGCAGATAGGTGGAATTCCCCCGCTTTAAAGCTTCCCGGTCCAATGCGCCCCCAAAAGGCACGAAGTAAGAAACATCGGCAATCGCGACGATGACTTTCCAACCGCCTTTATTGGCTGGGTCATCATCTGCACATGCATAAACCGCATCATCATGGTCTTTGGCATCTGCCGGGTCGATGGTGATTAAAGGCAAATCGCGCAAATCTTCCCGGTCGCCCAGCTTTGGTAATTTTGCAGCGTCTGCCTCGGCTAATACGGATTCTGGAAAATCAACAGGAATATCATGAGCGGCCAGCGCAATCAGGGAATAGGCGGAGGGGTCATCAATTTTGCCCATCACTTCGCGGATGCGGCCAAATTTGGGCCCATAGCCTTTGGTGGGTTTGGTTTCCGCCCAAACCAAATCACCATCTGTTGCGCCAAATTCGTCGCCGCGTTCAATCACCAAATCGCGTTTTTCTTTCCGGCTGACGGGGGCAACCGCGCCGCCGACTTTGCGCGAGCGGAACACTCCCAAGATACGATCTGCCCCCTGACCAATCGCTTTGATTGGTTTGGTCAAATATGTCCCATCATTTTGAACAGACAGCCGCCCGAGAAACCGGTCTCCAAGGCCAAGCGGCGGAATGGTTTTTGATGCATCAGCACTGGCCATGACGATCAATGGCGGGGCGAAGCTTTCTTTCCAATTGGGAGGATGACAGACAAGATCGCCATCCTCGTCTGCTTTCAAAACATCCAGAACAGCGACGGGGGGCAAGGCGCCCTTGGCGGTCATTTTCTTGCTGCCCCCTCGGAAGCTCAACTCGCCATCATCATCCATTTCTTTCAAGAGCTGGCGAAGCGCCGTACGCATCTCGCCTTTAACGCGGAAAGCTCGCGCAATCTCCCGGCGCGTCACAGCCGCCTTGCCCCCTTGTTGGTGGGCATGGTCAATATAATCGCGGATTTGCTGGCGTGTCGGTAATTGTGTCATGCGAGCGATATAGGCGGCTTTTGACCCTACGTCACGGGGATAGTTTTTGGATCAGAATTTGAGGCATGTGATTGGTTCTTTTGCCTAAGGTAGCGTCCCCAGAGACATGAAGGGTATTTTCATTTGCCCAACTCAAGCCCGTTAATCTGCCGTCATAAACCGCAGCTATTGCTTTTCGATTGCCCGTCTTCCTATCTGGTTTTCGTATGAGCACCCACGTCACGAAACCATCTGTCGCCCCGCCACATCCTGGTTCCATCAACTGCGCTTCAAGTTTTTGCGTATGCGACACGCTTGTTTTCAGAACTTGATAAGTACATTCCGATCCTATTATGCCTTCGCTACAGCTGACCGTTGGTATCGAGAAAGCAAAAATGACTTTTTTTGTTCCAGTTTGACGAAGAACTTTTCCGCATAACAATTCCTACAATCCGGGCCACCAAGAAGTGACATCAGTGACATGGGAGATGATTTTTCGGGTAGGTCGCCACCATGTAAGGAACGTAGCCAGTAATAAGGTGCCGATGATCAATACAATCATGCTCACTTTCAAGGAAGCAAAGAGAATAAGGCTCACTACGTTAGCAGCGAGGAAAACACCAATAATCTCTCCAACGGTAGAGAGATCATCATCTGGCTCATCATGCTCTTGTGTGTTTGTCAATATTACTCAGCCGCTGCTTTTTTGGTCGCTTTCTTCTTAGTTGCTTTTTTCTTTGTCGCTTTCTTGGTGGTTTTCTTCTTGGCCGCCTTCTTTTTTGTCGCCTTCTTCTTGGTGGCTTTTTTCTTTTTCTTAGCCGGTCCCTTGGCGATCTTCGCGTCGATTAACTCAACAGCATCATCAATATTGATCGTCTCAATTTCCATGGTGTTGGGTAGGGTCGCGTTGACTTTGCCACATTTCACATATGGACCATATTGGCCATTAAAGACGCCGATCGGTTCTTCCGTTTCGGGATGTACGCCCAGCTCTTTGACGGGAGTGGCCGTTTGTCCGCGGCCTCTGCCTGGATTTTTGCGTTTTTCTTCAATCAGCGTCACAGCGTGGTTGAGGCCGATATTCCAGACATCATCAACATTTTCCAAATTTGCGTAGATCTTGCCGTGCTTCACGAAAGGTCCATAGCGGCCAATGGCAGCTTCGATCACTTCACCGTCTTCCGGATGGCCACCCACTTCGCGGGGGAGAGCGAGAAGCATCAATGCTTTGTCAAAGTCCACTTCATTCGCGTTCCAGCCTTTTGGAATGGAGGCGCGTTTTGGTTTGTCCTTGCTGCCTTCTTCTGGCTCGCCAAGTTGAATATAAGGACCAAAGCGACCGCCTTTAATCCAAACTTCCTGAGAAGAATTTGGATCAACACCAAGTACTTTGTCGCCGCCTTCAAGGCTATTTGCCCCGCCCTTGGAGAGTTGCTTTGTGTGCTTACAATCAGGATAGCGCTCACAGCCAATAAAGGCCCCGAAGCGACCAATTTTCAATGAAAGCCGCCCTTCTTCACATGTCGGGCATTTGCGCGGGTCCACGCCTTCTTCCACAACCGGGAAAATATGCGGGCCGAGAGACTCGTTCAAAGCATCCAAGACTTCCGTAATGCGCAGGTCTTTTGTGTCGTCCACCCGGGCTGAAAAGTCGCGCCAGAATTGTGCGAGGAACTTTTGCCAGTCTTCTTTACCGGCAGAAATTTCATCCAAGGTGCCTTCAAGATTCGCCGTGAAATCATATTCCACATAGCGTTGGAAGAAGTTTTCGAGGAATGCCACAACGATCCGGCCTTTATCATCTGGCACAAAACGTTTCTTGTCGAGGACAACATAATTTCTGTCTTGCAACACAGAGATGATCGACGCGTAAGTTGAGGGTCGACCAATGCCCAATTCTTCCAAGCGCTTTACCAAGCTAGCTTCCGTAAAGCGCGGGGGCGGCTGGGTGAAATGTTGGTTTGTCTGCGGGTCTGTGATGTCGCAAGATTTACCAGCGGTCACTTTTGGTAGGCGCGCGCTTTTTTCATCATCCTCATCATCGTCTTTACTCTCAGTATACAGCTTTAAAAAGCCATCAAAAGTAACGACGGAGCCAGAGGCGCGCAAGCCAGTTTGTTTGTCTGCGGATAAAATTTCGATGGTTGTTTGTTCCATCCGCGCATTTTCCATTTGGCTGGAAATAGCGCGTTTCCAAATCAAATCATAAAGCTTGGCTTGGTCCGCTTCGAGAGACAAAGACTTTGGATCATTGTCAAAATTCGTTGGGCGCACACATTCGTGGGCTTCCTGCGCATTTTTGGCTTTGGATTTATAGATGCGCGGTTCAGACGGCATATATTCTTTGCCAAAGCTGGAGGTGATTTTGCTACGCGCTTCTTGAATGGCTTCCGGGGCCATGTCGATGCCATCTGTCCGCATATAAGTAATGTGCCCAGCCTCATAAAGCCGTTGGGCTGTTTGCATGGTGCGGCGGGCATTGAAGCCAAGTTTGCGGGAGGCTTCCTGTTGCATGGTGGAAGTGGTGAACGGCGCATAGGGTTTGCGCTGTGTCGGTTTGGCTTGAACATCAGAGATGGAGAAGCTTGCTTTTTCAATCGCGGCTTTTGCGTCCATCGCCTGGGTTTCATTGACCAGCGAAAATTTAGTGAGTTTTTCGCCGCCTAAAGTGACCAGACGGGCCGTGAAAGGTTGGCTGCCATCTGAAGACGCTGTGGCTTCTAAGGACCAATATTCTTCAGCAATAAATTTTTCAATGTCCATTTCCCGTTCGCAAATCAAGCGAAGCGCGACGGATTGTACGCGGCCCGCAGAGCGAGAGCCGGGCAGCTTGCGCCAGAGAACAGGGGACAATGTAAAGCCCACAAGATAATCAAGGGCGCGGCGCGCGAGATAGGCATCGACCAAATCTTGGTCAACTTCGCGCGGCTGGGACATGGCTTCTTGAATGGCGGCTTTGGTGATGGCGTTAAACGCAACGCGCTTGACGGTCTTGTCTTTGAGAACTTTTTTCTCTTTCAAAACTTCCATCAAGTGCCATGAAATCGCTTCGCCCTCTCTGTCGGGGTCAGTCGCGAGAATGACGCCGTCTGAGTCCCGGACCAGATCGACAATTTCTTTCACGCGCTTTTTCGACATTGAATCCGTTTGCCAGATCATCGCGAAATCATTTTCCGGGTCGACCGAGCCATCTTTCGAGGGCAAATCACGAATATGGCCGTAGGAGGCGAGGACTTTATAATCAGACCCGAGATACTTATTAATTGTTTTTGCTTTCGCGGGTGATTCGACGATGACAACCTGCATTCGGGAAACTTCCTCTGCCTGACGCGTATAAAGCGCTCTGATAAGGGCACATAGTTAATAGAGCATTATAATGTCACACCACCACAATTGCGCCGGGGCGATTTGGACCCGGAAAATGGGTGGTGTGATGCCGTCTGTCAATGTCGATTACGAGAGTTTTGCAAGTAAAGAGGTTATTTACACGTTAAAAGTTTCAATCCTGGGTAGAAAATATATTGTTATTGAAACCTTTGGTGGTATTGTGGTCGGTGTTAAGAATGGGGCTATATTATGAATAAGAACGCAACCAATGGGAGCGCTGCAATTGACTCCGACGACGCATTACCGATCATTCAACTCGCCACAGAGATTGAAATCGCCGCTTATGCGAGAGATATGTTATTGCAGCTAGAAGCACTTTGTAAAAGTAGAGATATGCATACTATGGAAAAAGTGATGCATTTTGCGGCTCTGGAGGCAGAGCGCCATATCACGATGACGACGATGGAAAAAGATGGGACTTGTTGATCCATAAAGGGCACGCCTTATCAAGCGCAAAGGGTAAATGAGCCACCGCCGCTTTCTTCAACTTCGCCTGCTAAAACGAGGTTGAGCAGGGCGGCAGAGACAATCCCTGCAGGCAAGCCGGATTCTCGGACCAGCATATCGCGGTGGACCGGGGTGAACCCTAATAATTCTCGCAATTTATCATCGGCATCGGAATAATCCTTCAGCGTGGATGAGTCGAAAGTTGTTGCTGGGGCATTTTCAAAAAGAGGCATATCAGGCTCCATGATGCGTTCCGTCATACCGCGGATCACGTCTAAAATATCGTCAGTGGATTGGATCAATGTTGCCCCATCTTTGATCAATTTATTGGTCCCCTGGCAGCGTGGATCAAGGGGCGAGCCGGGAACGGAGAAGACTTCTCGCCCTTGCTCCAGCGCGAAGCGGGCGGTGATCAGGGTGCCGGATTTGAGCGCCGCTTCAACAACGGCAACCCCTAAAGAGAGACCAGAAATCAATCGATTGCGGCGCGGGAAATCTCGCCCCTTTGGGGGATATCCAAAAGGCATTTCAGAAATAATGATCCCACGTTTGGCAATCTCTTGCGTAAGATCTGCATGTTCCGGCGGGTAAATAATATCAATCCCCCCCGCGACAACGGCGACTGTGCCGCTCTCCAAAGAAGCTTGATGTGCGGCCCCGTCGATCCCGCGGGCAAGGCCGGAGACTGTGACGAGCCGTGCGTCGCCTAATTCTTGCGCCAAGGTCGCCGCCATTTTTCGCCCTGCTGCTGACGCATTGCGCGCGCCAACAATCCCAATGGAAGATTTAGAAAGAAGTCTGACATCTCCCTTATAGCAGATCACTGGCGGCGCATCTGAGATGGCTTTTAAAGCGGCGGGGTAGGCCGGCTCCGCCGACATTAAGTGCCCGGCGTCTAGATAGTCCGCTTGTTCCATCTCCGCTTCGATGGCGCGTTTATCTTCGACAATAAAAGGTTTCTTGCGCCCCCGCGCTTTGGCCAGACCGGGCGCCTCGGCAATCGCCGTCGCCGCATCCCCAAAAGTCACCAAAAGCTGC
>CALLVA010000091.1 GCA_938010655.1 uncultured Parvularculaceae bacterium
GGCAGCGTCTAACACGCCTTCATCAAGATCAAAGCTCCAGGCCCGGTTTTGTTGGGCGAGTAGTTTACGCTGGAGCTTATTTGCGAGGCGGGAGACGACGGAATGAAGGCTTTCTAGCTGCTGGTCGAGTAATCTGCGCAACCGGGTTAGCTCTTCTGGGTCGCATAATTCTTCTGCGGGGGCTGTCTCGTCAAATTGCGTGGTAAAGGAGCGATAGGTGTCGTTCAGTCCCGTGTCATCATCGGGCCCATAGAACATGCTTTCCATATCGTCATTGGCGCTATCATCCAGATTGCTGTCCAGATCATCGAGCATTTCGCCAACATCCATCTGGCCATCATTTTGCTCGCCATGCTCCGGGACATTATCATCCTCTGACTCATTGCCATCGTCATTTTCATCATCTTGGTCGTCATCGTCATTTTGATCAGGTTCGTCCTGATCTTCTTCGTTTTCGTCATTGTCGGCCTCGTCGCCATCTTCGCCGTCATCATCTCCAAGGTCGAGATCATTGATAATCTGCCGAGCTAGTTTGGCGAAGAGGTCTTGATCTTCCAAAGCCGCCGCATCAGCCAACGCATCAAGGGACTTGCCTGCTTTGCCTTCAATTTCTGTACGCCATTCCGCGACGAGCTTTTTCGCCGCCTCTGGGATTGGCCGTCCGGTCATGCGTTCTCTTGCGACCAAAGCAGCAATATCGGCGACGGGCACGTCTTGCCTGTCTTCCATGCGGGCATAGCCTTTGTCGATACATTCCTTTTCAAGCAGAGCACTAAGATTATCACCCAACCCCTTCAAAGCATTGGTTCCTAGGGCGAAAATTCGAGCATCTTCTAAGGCAGCAAAAACCTGTTGACCATCACCATTTTGGGGCTGGTTTTTACGGTGGAGAAATTCATCATGATGCGCCAAGCGCAGCGCAGCCGCATCGCCATGGGCCCGGGCGAGGGTGGCCACTTCTTGCGAAAGCTCTTTAATCGGATTTGGCAGGCGCACAGATTTGTCGGTCACAACCGCTCGGTCGCCGCCAAAAGTAACGTCGACTTCATCTTGCGCAGAAAGAGCACGAGTGGTTTGGACCAATGCTCTTTTAAAAAGCTCTAAGGGTGTTTCTTTCGATGTCATGAGGGGAACATAAGGCGGGCCGGAACTGGGGACCAGAGGGGAATGTCGCGAAAGCCCGGTTTCTTCAAGATTTTACAGTGGCTGTAAAAGGGGGCTTTTCGAAATGTTTAAACTTGCCGACCTGAAGATGTCTAAGCGCCAATGGCCTGCACTGTTTCATTGACGGCGACGGCGCGCGCACGGCATCTTACTTTCATGACCGATCTTTCCCTTCCTTTGAATGCTGAAGCCGTTATTGCCCATATGGATAAAGTTGGGTTTCTGCCGCAATTAGAAGGTTTTGGCCTTCGCATCATTGAGACGGGGGATCGCTTTGCGAAGACCAGCCTCAAAATCAGCCCGTTTCATTTGCGGATCGGCAACACGATTTCCGGTCCAGCGCAATTCACGGCGGCAGACACAGCTTTATATTTGGCAATCCAAGCGACCTTAGGCCCTAAGGCAGCAGCCGTTACATCGCAACTCAACATCCATTTTTTAAAAGCAGGACGAGGGGCGGTTATGATCACCGAAGCAAGGCTCGTGAAGCTTGGGCGGCAGGCGGTTGGTGAAGTGACGATGCGCGTTGAGGGAGATGATGATCCTATTTCAATTGCGACAGGCATTTTTGCCGTACCGACTTAAAAACCGGGTACGGGCGGACCAATATTGACGGTTTTTGAAACGCTAGCTTGCCTATTATCTGTCGGCTTTAAAGTCACTTTCAACGCCCCAGAGGGCAGGGCCGCTGTGTTCAAATTTACTTGGCGTAAGCTCAGCCGTGCTTCTGGATAAAGTCGCAAAGGCTGGGTGATGTGTCGCCCATCAGGCAGATCGAGCAGCATCTGCCCATGCCATGTGGCGTCGCCTGAGCGTTGAACATTCAAGTCGAGGTTCAATTCACCCATTCTGTTACGAGCCAAATTCAACGCGTTGATTTTCAGGTCAGCTTGCTTTGGATTTTTGCGCAAGATCACTGGTACGGTCACAGCGACACCCATATCCAATGGTAAGGTGAAATTGGTCTTATGGGCCAACTCCCGGCTGGCCGTGCTGGTGATTTTCAGATGTGATCGCCATTCGCCCCGATGTGGCAAAGCTGCGCCATGGCGTTGAACTTTTAAATCCGCTCTGGCCCCAGGCGCGAGGGTCATTGTTGATCGTGAGAGTTGTAAATAGGGGGCAGCGCTGGAAAAGCTCCGCTCCTCTGGGGAGGCGGGGCGGTAACTGCCTGAAGAGGTCGCTTGCAGATCAATCCAGCCAATGGTGACAAATAAAGTTTGATCAGAGGGGTTTGTGACCTGAAAGGAGAGTTCCTGCCTGTCCGAATCAAGTACACCCCCTAACGGTGAGATGGCAATTTGCGCCTTTGCTGTCCCAATGAGGGACAAAAGGTAAATACTAGCAATAACTAGCTGAATCACCTTATAGTTGTGTTTATGTGAGGCTTTTAAGCCTTGTTTTTTAGGATTTGCTGTCATGTCTGCATCCATCCCCCCTCAACCGGAAGTTCATCCAGCTGAAACGCGCGTCATTGTCGTCGGCAATGAAAAGGGAGGCTCTGGGAAAACCACAGCCGCAATGCACCTTATCGTTGCACTCCTTAGATCTGGTTTCAAGACTGGTGCCATGGACCTTGATGTCAGACAAAAAAGTCTCACCCGCTATGTGGAAAACCGAAAAAACTTCTCTGTGGCCAAAGGGTTAGACTTTGAAGACCTGCCAACCCCTGAAATGCAAGTCGCGCCATATAGTGATCTTGATAGTCGCTCTGACGCCCGAAAAATTGAGCAGGACGGCTTTTTGGCGGCTTTGCAAAAATTCTCTCATTGTCATTTCGTGGTGATTGATTGCCCCGGGGCGAACACACATTTGTCCCGTCTGGCGCATACTTATGCGGATACAATTGTAACGCCGATGAATGACAGCTTTGTGGATTTCGATCTATTGGCGCGGCTTGACCCGGATACGTCAGAGCTGCTTGGCCCTAGCCTCTATTCTGAGATGGTCTGGAACGCCCGGCAGCAGCGCAAATTGGCAACAGAGGGCACGGGCGAAGAAGGGACAATTGACTGGGTCGTTATGCGCAACCGGATGGGCGCGGCCAATGCGAAGAACAAAAAAGCTGTGGGCGAGAAGCTCGAAGCTTTTTCAAAACATATGGGCTTTCGTCTATGTCGTGGCTTTGGCGAAAGAGTGGTCTATCGTGAAATGTTCCCAAATGGCCTGACCCTTTTGGACATGGGCACGAAAGCCATGAAACGTAAAGCCAGCTCCATGAGCCAAGTCGCCGCTCGACAAGAAATTCGCCATTTTGTCGGCAGTTTAAATTTGCCCGCCTTAACCCCGGCTGCGCAGCCTGTGCCGCGCGAAAAAGCGTCTAGTGCCGCATAAGTTTTCAATGGCGGCTCTTTTTTGGGGGGGGATGGCCCCTTATCAATATTGTGGGACGGAAGGCCTGAAGTCATTCCTGCCGACTTAACCATTGACACATCTGCCAGACCCCTTACATAACAAAAATAACTTCCAAACAAAGTAGCTTATCTCCCCAGTGTCATAGAGACACTGAACGATGGCTCTTAAGGGAAAACGATTATTTGGCGGAGCCTGGCCCAGGTCAGTGAACAAAAAATGGCAGTGAGCAAAAAACCACGTAAGAAAAAAGGCGCTTCGTCTTCTTCCGTTTCGACGGACGTAAACGATAAGGCAGAAGCCCCGGCACCGAAGAAGAAAAAGGTCGGTCCTTTTGAGTTTCTACAGCAAGTTCGAGCTGAAGGCTCCAAAGTTGTCTGGACAAGTCGGCAAGAGACAATCGTGTCTACGGTCATGGTGTTGATCATGGTGGCGATCATGTCTTTGTTCTTCTTTTCTGTAGATCAAGTCTTCCGCTGGATCGTGCCGATTATCCTTAATCTCGGCTAAGCATATCAATATCTATACGGATCAATATTATGGCAGACCATAAATGGTACATCGTTCACGCCTATTCCAACTTTGAAAAAAAGGTGGCTGAGGCAATCAAGCAAGCGGCGACGGAAAAAGGCTTGTCCGCCTCATTTTCTGAAGTGATGGTGCCGACAGAAGAAGTTGTTGAAGTGCGCCGAGGGCGAAAAATCAATACTGAGCGCCGCTTCTTTCCGGGCTATGTTTTGGTGAAGATGATCTTGAATGATCAGACATATCACTTGGTCAATGACGTGCCAAAAGTGACTGGCTTTTTGGGGTCTGGCAAAAAACCATTGCCCGTGAGCCAAAAGGAAGTCGATGCAATTTTGGGCACAATGGAAGAGGGCGTCGAACGTCCACGGCCAACAGTGTCTTACGAAGTTGGGGAAACTGTTCGGGTGGTCGATGGACCATTCGCCAGCTTTTCGGGATCTGTTGAAGGCGTGGATGAAGAAAATGCCCGCTTGAAAGTGACTGTGTCTATCTTCGGTCGCGCAACACCTGTTGAGCTTGAATATGGACAGGTGGAAAAGGGCGCTTAAATTTAAAGCCGCTGTGCCCCACAGAAATATTGTAAAATAAGACACCCTCGTCATTCTTGGCGAGGGTTTTTTGTAAAATCCTGATCTGTTTTCAAAGCGAGGCGAGGGCGGGATGAGCGCCTTCAAGGCCTCTCTAATCTTTGTGACACTTTAAGGCTAATTCCGGCTCAATGATGAGTGCCTCTTCAGATTTTGGGTGTTGAATGTTCTAGAAAGAGAGCGAGAGCCTTTCCTCAAGTCATTGATATAAATATTTTATTTTCCACTTAGCTCTCGCTCTTTTGAGCTAAGTTATCCCGGCATCCAATATGACAAAAGGGACTGTCACAAACCGGTCTCAATTTGGACAAAGAAAACCTAAAAGTAGTTAATTATTTGCTTTGAGTCGGATATTCGAAAAAATTGCGACTGGTAGAGAGGGATGAGTTATGAAAATTTCGTCTAATACACCACCAATTCCACAAAATATTGCATCAGCAAAATTTGATACCGAAAGTGTCGCAAGAACAAGCAAACCCCTCGATGTGAACGCGAAAGAAAGCGTTCAGAACAATACACCTCCGCAAAGACCCAAAATAGACGAAATCGAAATCGAGAATATGTTGGGTGAGCTCTCAAAATTATCGAGCGATGTGGAATACGCATCAAGATTCACAAAAGTGAATGGCGGAGACACGAAAAAATATGGCTCCCCGGATGAACAGATCCAAAATCTGATCAATACGCCTTTATCTGGCGACCAGATTAAAAAGATTATTGATGCTTACAACTCGTCACAAGTGGGCGATTTTACCAAAGATGATATTGAAAAATTCAACAAGAATTTTTCAGTTTCAGAAGAAATCTTTAACAGATCTACGGATGTTGGCGACGATACGTCTTTGTTGAATAAGCAAGACCTCAATAAGCTATTGCAAGAGGCTCGCAAAATTGAGCCGAGCGATCTTCAGGGTGTCGAAGAAATTGCAACGAAGCTTTCTAGTGCAAGCTCCCCCTTAGAAGCTTCAGCAACGGAAAAAACGTCTTCTTCCTCTAAGTCTGATGGTGTTGAGAATATTAAACTGGCTGGAAGCCAAGTGAAGGAACTTGTTGCTGCATCCGGCATTAATGTTGGTGATTTTACAAAAGAGTTCATTGATGAATTTAATGAGAACTTTTCTGTGCCCGAAGGGTTGTTTGACAATTTCAAGCTCGATGATGGTGAAACAACGGTTCTGCCGCAATCAGAATTAGCAAAATTGATTGCCATGGCGATGAAGTTAAGCGATGGCAAAGAGCGCTCAGCAGCAGAAATTGCCAAATCACTTACAGCTAGTCTTGCAGATTCTGTAGAGGCATCTGGTGAGGGTGTCGCGCCTTCAGTCGGCGCATCATCTTCTACGCCGACCGCCGCAACACCACAAGCGGCGACATCCCAAGCGAGTTCTCCAGCGGCTTCTGGTGGCACGAATTCAAGAGACTCCGTGTTTGCCGAAGGGTTGGAAGATCGTATTCAGTCTTCTGTGAGTAATTTCTTCCTTAATGATAAGAATGTAGACGCTGCCGTTCCGCCTCAATTAGGTCAAGATAGTCTTTTTGATTTGGTGCAAGAACTAACTGATACGCTTTCTGACGCTGCAGGAGAAGAAGCACAGAATAATCGTTTGCCAAATAGTATCACGCCAAACGCGTCTCGCTCTAACTCGAGTTCCGGCGCGAACCCAAGTTCAGGCTCTAGCTTAAACTCTAGCGACATTGAAAATATGGCGAAGAAGCTTGGTGACTTTTTGTCAGAGTCTGCAGACGTCTATAAAGCAGTTGCACAAAGCGGCAGCAACATTCCAGAATCAACGCCTCTGCCTGACTTAACGATAGACAGTCTAAATGAGATTATTCAGCAGCTAAGAGAAATTTTGGCCAGGGTCGGCCAACAATCCGCCGCGCCTTCTCAGTTTGATACGGATAAGCTTGAGGAGATGGTAGATGCTCTTGAAGCGATGACTTCGAAAGCGGCTGATGGATCATCAGGTTTCTCTCGATCAGACTTGGAAAGTCTCATTGAAATGCTGCTCATGATGCGAAAAGTGCTTTCTGAAGCAGCTAAAGATGCCCAAGCCAGTAGTATAGCGGATGGCTTTACACAGAATACGCTTGGTCCAGAGTTTAATTCAGATTTTCTTTCTAAGTTGGCGGATGAGCTAGGTGCCCAAGCCAGTAGTATAGAGGATTTCTTCAAACCGAATATGCTTGGTCCTGAGTTTAATTCAGATTTTCTATCTAAGTTGGTAGATGAACTCATTGAAAATTTATCAGAGTCATTGGAGGCGTTTGCCCCTAATGGTTCAACAGACTCTGCTGGTCCTTCAAAAATTGATCCTGAGATGATCGCAAAACTCGTTTCTATGTTGAAGGAAATGACGTCGAAAATTGAGGATGAAGCATCGGCGCCAACCCAATTAGGCATGAGCAGAATAGAAGACCTGATTGATCAGCTAGAAGAGTCTCTAGCACAAGGGGCTGATGGGTCTGCGGGCCTGACGCGCTCTGATTTGGAAGCCTTGATCGAAATCCTGCAAATGCTAAGCAAAATGCTTAACGATGCTACGGTTGAAAAAGCGTCCGACGATCTAATGAGCAATATTACGCCAGATACAGGACAATCTCAGCAAAGCTCTCCTGACATTTCCCAATTGCTTAATGCTCTGAAAGAGATGTTATCCAAGCCAGAAGCAGCGGAAGACCCTAATGCTGTAGCAAAGGCTTTTGACTCTCCACAGCTTGATCAAAGCGCGTTTGAGAAAATCTTGTCCGACCTGAAGGAATTGCTTCAGAGGCTTGATCAAGAACCATCAACAGCCCCAACGCAATTAGATACCAGCAAGGTCGCGGACCTGATTGAGCAGATTGAACAATTGCTGGCTAATAATGTCGATGGACAGTCAGCTTTCCCTCAATCGGAATTAGATCAGCTTTTTGAAATTGCTCAACAACTGGATGAAGCTGTCGAGAAGGCGAGCAATAACCTTGAAAAAAGTTTCATGGACGCGGTTTTGGCAACGAGCAATCCACAGACAGCGGCAGAGCTTCAGAACGCTTAATGGTTTAGGGTGGAACGTTTAGCCGATTTTATTTGAACGGGATTTGTGAAAAAGAGATGTTTCGAATAGGTCAGAACATCCCTGAAGTGTTCTGTGGCGTCGTCAGAACCCATAAGAGTGAAATTCTGAACGCGGAAAAGGTAAGTTTGTGCCGAAATTAGTAACCCTCTGTTAATATTTAAGCTTTTTGCAGAAAAAATGTCAGAGAATTTAGATTTTTATGCATTTTCTCATTGCAGCTTTTTGCGTGTAACTTTATACCAGTAGGTCAGACAGTGATGTCTGCATTTTTGAGTACATTATGTTTTCAAAAATGTTGGGGCGCTTCGTTATTTCTCTCTCCCCCTATAATTTCGGGCGCCCCTTTTACTTTTCTCTTCCCTGTTATCCTTCTTGCCATTTCAAGACTTTGCGGCTAAACACGCCAAATCCCAATAGGGAAACTTCGTGGAAGGCAGGGGGCAACAGTCCAGCTCCACCGCACCACGAGGCCTCATCAGTCAACTGGAAGGTTATCATGGCTAAAAAAATTGACGGCTACCTGAAGCTTCAGGTGCCAGCGGGTTCGGCGTCGCCATCCCCGCCTATCGGTCCAGCTCTCGGTCAACGCGGGTTGAACATCATGGAATTCTGTAAGGCGTTTAACGCCAAATCCCAAGAGATGCAGAAAGGCATGCCGATCCCAACGATCATTACGATCTATACGGACAAGTCTTTCACCTTTGAGATGAAAACGCCGCCAGCGTCTTACTATCTCAAAAAAGCAGCGAACCTCCAAAAAGGCGGTGGCGAACCTGGTCGTTCTGTGGCCGGGACAGTGACATCCGCGCAGTGCCGCGAAATCGCGGAAGCAAAAATGAAAGATCTGAACGCTTTTGATCTCGATCAAGCGACAAAGATCATCGAAGGTTCCGCCCGGTCTATGGGCCTTAAGGTGGAGGGCTAACGATATGGCTAAACTCGGAAAACGTATGACAGCCGCTAAAGCCGCTGTTGATGTGAACAAGCATTATTCTGTCGACGAAGCTGTGAAGATCGTCAAAGACAATGCCAAGGCGAAATTTGACGAAACCGTTGAAGTTGCGATGAACCTTGGTGTTGACCCTCGCCATGCGGACCAAATGGTGCGCGGCGTGGTGAATTTGCCAAACGGCACAGGCAAATCCTTGCGGGTTGCTGTTTTTGCAAAAGACGCAAAAGCGGATGAAGCAAAAGCCGCTGGCGCTGATGTTGTTGGCGCTGAAGACCTGATGGAAAGCATTCAAGCGGGCAATATGGATTTTGACCGCGTGATCGCAACACCCGATATGATGGGTATTGTTGGCCGTCTCGGTAAGGTGCTTGGTCCAAAAGGCCTGATGCCGAACCCAAAAGTTGGCACTGTGACACCGAACGTCAAAAAAGCGATTGAAGACGCCAAAGGCGGCGCAGTTCAATTCCGTGTTGAAAAAGCGGGCGTGATTCACGCTGGCGTTGGCAAAGCAAGCTTTAGCCAAGACAAACTGGCTGAAAATGTGAAAGCGTTTATCGACGCTGTGACACGCGCAAAGCCAACTGGTGCAAAAGGAACATATGTTCAAGGGGTTTCAATCTCTTCAACAATGGGCCCAGGATTGAAAATTGATCCAAACGCATAAGGTTGATTTGTAACCTCATTCAAAGCGGCTCCTTTAAGGGGCCGCTTTTTTGTTGACCATCTTTTGAATACTCGGCCTGATTTTCAAAAATCCTGCATAAGCCACATTTAAGAGCCAACGGCTTGGCCTAAACCGTCCAATCGCCCCGACCCAAGAAAGACCGGGAATCTGCGCATAGGCATGGGTGAAGGCTTCCGCCCCATCAATGATAACACCATCACCGCGACGCACATGAAATCGCGCAAGCATGTCGCCTTGGGGCAGGGGGCAAAACGCGGCCGCGTCTGGCGGGGAAATATCGAGGAACTCAATTCGCTCCCGCTTATCCCATTTGCGCAGTAACGAAATTTCCTTGCGGCATAGGCTGCACGCGCCGTCATAAAAGATGGTCGTTTTTTCATGGGTCATAGCTCTAATATAGGTGCGACCAACCAGCGATCCAGTGTTTCATTCATCTACAAAATCCAACTGGTCCAAATCCAATTCTCCGGTGGCAACCTCCCGAAATCGTGCCTCGCGCGCCTCCGGGGTAATCCCTTCTGCCGCGTCCAAAGCATCCGCCGAATCGCGCACATCCCTAGGATAAGCAGAGATAAGCGGGTGCATCCGATAGAGCCTCACCAACATATTAAAGGCCTCTGGCGATGTGTGCCGCTCATCAATCAACCGTGCTTGGTTGCACTGATACTTAAAAATAAAGGTGTAAAAGGGGCGCTTCTGCCCCTGAAAATCGATTGTCTTGGTTAAAGCGTCTTGCTGCCGCAACACCTCTTTTTCCAACCGGTTGATCCGCGCTTGCGCATCCCGCCTTTCTTTGGTGGCGTCCTCGTTCATATTTTGGGGGGCTTCGTTGGCTGAAGGGGCGTGTTTGGGGGCGTGTTTGGAGGCGCGTTTAGAGGAACGTTTGGGCATGTGATAATCCTTTCGAAAAAAGCCATAAAAATGACAGGGGAAATCATCTGCTGGTGAAGGCCAGACAGGGAAACAAAAAGGATGGGGAAGCCCCATGCGAAAATTCGGCCTGTTTCGGAAAGCCTTTTGCCTCTCCGGGACAGGAGGTCCCTGTTAAGTGATACTATAATGGGACCGTCTCCGACCCCGCATGGCAGGCCTGCCCCGCGGGAACAGCATTGAAGCTGCACGACGGTGGTCCAGTCAGAGACAGAGTTGGGTCTTTCACCAGTGCTCCAATCTCACCTAAGCAAGCCTGGTCCAACGCCACGAAGGTCACGGGCCGACATCCGCTCCCCATCCACATTGGACGACTGAAATCAGTATACGGCCAGATGGGCGAGGGGGGATAAAATTAAAGATGTTTTTTAGCCGAGCAAAAAGAGGGTGATTTTTCTCAGTAAGGTCAGAATTGGCGCAGTAGGGGGCATAAGTTGAATGGCGGTTTCTGGCGCATTACAGCCCTATAAGCTCCCATTTAAACATCGAAGGCAATGGTATTCATATTGTGCGAGGAACAAAGGGGCTTAATTCCTTAAGTACAGATCAATCGTTTCTTTTTCGAATGTTTTTCCAATGATTGCGGGCAACCGGGGTTCACGGCCAATTCGCGATACAATTCGATCGAATAGCTGATCACCGTCCTTCGCTTTGATGATGAATTTTCTCGCGTCTTTGTTGAAAGAAATCATATCAGGTTCGACTCTCAGGTGCACATACTCAATCCATTTGCCTGTAAGCATTGCGCAGAGCAATAGTTTATTTAGCGGCGAGGCTGTTTTAGAATACGGTGTTATGGAGTCTCCAAATAACACTAGCCTTGGCTGAAAAATGTGATTGGCTGGCAGCAGCCCTCCATTGAACTCTTGTAGTATGATTTCACGGTACAGTTCAGCATTGTCATGAGGTGGACACTTATTTTCAGCTTGTTTTACTTGATCAATTACATTTTCGCCACAATCTGCGATATTTTGGTACAGCTCGAAAATCTGTTGGAAATCGAAGAAACACAGTAAGCATTCTAGAATTGCGCCGTCACCCAGTCCAATAACACCGATTTCAGCCAGCGTTGGAGGTATTTCAGGCGGTATAACGGATGAATTTTCCCAGTAAGAACGATGAGTTAAAGGGGAGAGCAAGGTTTCTTGTGAGTAACCGACGCATAATACGACGGCATCGTACCTGCCTGGTATGGTCGGGCGTTGGTAACTTGAATTACGCTGATTAACTGTTGGGTGAATCGTTACATTAAACTTGGTCGTTCCGTTTTTCATTCCTTGG
>CALLVA010000092.1 GCA_938010655.1 uncultured Parvularculaceae bacterium
AGACGACCTTGCGCCCGGCTTGCTCCACCGCGCGGACCAGCGGCGGCAGGCCCCCAGCGACTTTATCTGCGCCAAACCGCGCAATCAGCACAATGCGTCCCGCAACATTTTCCGGGTTCAGAATATCCAGCAATTCGAGCAGATCATCTGTCGCCAAAGTTGGCCCACATTTAATCCCAATCGGGTTTTCGATGCCTTTGCAAAATTCCACATGCGCCCCATCTGGCTGGCGCGTGCGATCGCCGATCCAGACCATATGAGCGGAGGTGTCGTAATATTTGTTCTGGCCATTGGAGGTACTATCCACCCGCGTCATCGCCTGCTCATAACCGAGCAAGAGACCCTCATGGCTGGTATAGAACTCTACCTCGGAGAGGGGCTTGGAAAATTCTGACGTAATGCCACAAGCTTCCATGAATTGCATGGCATCGGAGATTTTGTCAGCCAATTCCTGATAGCGCTCTGACTGCGCATTGCCTTTGACGAATTCCAAATTCCAGCGATGCACATTGCGCAAATCGGCATAGCCGCCTTTGGCAAAAGCGCGGATCAAATTCAAGGTCGAGGCAGACTGGCCATAGGCTTTGAGCAAACGCTGCGGATCTGGCACCCGCGCTTCTTCGGTAAACGCCATGCCATTAATATTATCCCCGCGGTAAGACGGCAATGTGACGCCATCTTTGGTTTCAACAGGGGATGAGCGCGGCTTACCGAACTGGCCCGCAATCCGGCCCACTTTCACCACAGGCATGGCCGCCCCGAAGGTCAGCGCTACGGCCATTTGCAAGAGTACGCGGAAAGTGTCGCGGATATTATCCGGGTGGAACTCTTTAAAGCTCTCCGCGCAATCGCCCCCTTGCAGCAAAAAGGCTTCGCCATTCGCAACTTTCGCCAGACGATCCCGCAATGTGCGCACCTCGCCTGCAAAGACCAATGGCGGATAGGTCGACAGCTCTTTTTCTACAGCGGCCAAAGCAGCCAAATCAGGATAATCATCCGGGATATGTTTGGCCGGTTTCGCGCGCCAGCTATCGGGGGTCCAAGTTGAAGAGGCCATTTTCGGTTCCTAAAAACGTTTATCACGCGACTTTATGCTGCGGTGCACTCTGTTTCAACAAAGAACCAACACGATGCAAGGCTTTTTCGATGAATTTTGCGCCATCACAGCTTTTTGAAGAGAATAGGCCGCTCTATGGGTGCAATTGTCGCAGCACTGTCTATAATCAGGCAAATTTTGTTTCGAGGAGGACACCCAGATGAAAAAGACCCTGTTTTATGGTGGCTTTGCCGCCGCAGCCGCTTTAGCCGTTTCCGGCGCTGTTGTTGCGCAACAGACTCAAGAAATCACCTATACAACGGCAGATCTCGGCAGCGGGGTTTATATGCTTATCGGGGCTGGTGGCAATATCGGTTTTTCAGTGGGCGATGACGGCATTTTCGTGATCGATGATCAGTTTGATCGTAACGCAGAAGGCGTGCTCACTGAAATTCGAAAAATTTCGGACAAGCCGATCTTCTTTGTTGCCAATACGCATTGGCATGGCGACCACACAGGCGGCAACGCCAAAATGGCCGATGAAGGCGCCTTGATCGTGGCTCATGATAATGTCCGTAAGCGGATGAAAACAGCCCAAAGCATTAAAGGCGAATTAATGCCGACGGCCCTGCCTGTGATCACTTTTTCAGACAGTTCCACCTTTCATTGGAACGGCCAGACCATTCATGCCTTCCACCAACCAAACGCCCATACTGATGGCGATACGATGATCCACTTCAAAGAAGCGAATATCATCCATATGGGGGACACGCTTTTTGCAGGGCGTTATCCTTATATCGATTTAAAATCAGGCGGGACGGTTGATGGCTATATCGCCAATCTGGAATCTGTTGCGGCCATGGCCGACGCAGAGACGAAAATTATTCCGGGCCACGGGCCCCTCTCCACAGCCGACGACCTCACAGCATTGGCCGTTGTGTTGAAAGATGCCAAAGCCTTGGTCAAAGAACTGGTCGATAAAGGCATGAGCGAAGACGACATTGTCGCCGCAGACCCGCTCAAAGCCTATAATGAAAAATATGCCTGGGGCTTTATCACCGGCGAGCGCATGACCCGGACGCTCGTGCAGGATATGGCGGCGAAAGCCACTGATGAATAAACACCCATGGCTGATCGCCACGCCCATCGCCCATCGTGCGCTGCATGATGGGAATAAGGGGTGTTATGAAAACTCGCTGTCGGCGTTTGCCGCCGCGGCGAATGCGGGTTTTGCGATTGAGTGTGATCTTCATATTTCAAAAGACGGCGTCCCGATTGTGTTTCATGACCCAACGCTGGATCGCCTCACCGCAGAAACCGGGTCTGTGCGCGCGCGAACGGCGCAGGAATTGCGCGAGATCAAGCTCGGCCCCACCCAAGATTGTATTTATCCGCTGGCGGACCATTTGGCGCTTATTGCCGGGCGCGTCCCCGTTGTGCTGGAACTAAAAGGCCTTGAAGGGCAAGATGATGGCTTTGTGGAAGCTGTGGGTAAGGTGTTGGCGGACTATAAAGGCGACGCCGCCATTATGGCCTTTGAACATTGGCTGATCGCCGATATGCAAAAACACATCCCGGAGCGCCCAAGGGGCCTCACCGCCAAAGGCGATGACAGCTATTATGACACGCATATGAAAGCTGTGCGGGATTATGAGGTTGATTTCATTTCCTATGATGTGCGCGAATTGCCCTGTGAGTTTATCAAAGATTGCCGCTTGGAGCGGGGATTGCCTGTCATCACCTGGACCGTGCGCGACGCCAAGGCCCACAAAACCACCCAGCGCTATGCTGATCAGGTGACGTTTGAATTATACGACCCCTCATAAGGTTGTAACACCCAGACACGAAACGTGACCACTGACCGCGTTTTGGCACATTGTGGCTCTCCCCACGATTTTATATGGTGGCCCTGAAAAATACTCATAACCAACCCACCAGACCAGATCAGCGGGCAAATT
>CALLVA010000093.1 GCA_938010655.1 uncultured Parvularculaceae bacterium
CGCTTGATCGAGATGCTGTTGCGGCCCTGCATTGTCCCCAAACCAGGCATCATTGGTTACTGTCAGCAACCAATCTGGGCGGTTATTGCGCGGATAAAGCGCCATCGGAAAGACGGTTTCATAACATATATTAGGGGCCACTTTTGTACGCCCCAAATCCAGCGTTGTTGGGCCTTGCCCCGGCGTAAACCCGTCGGCCATCGGTGCCAGCTGCGCAAGCCCCATTGCTTTCAAGATGTTTTTAAAGGGTAGATATTCCCCAAACGGCACCAAATGATGCTTATCATAAGATTTGATGACAGAACGCTTCCGAAACAACCCTTGATTAACAGCATCCAATGGCAAGCCAGCGGGTAATTCGCCTGTGGTGTCTTCCACAACCAGCATCGCATTAAAATAGCGAATTTTCCCGGCTTCATCGATAGATTGCCGGACCGCCCCGGTCAGCAATACGGCTTCTGGCGGCAATAGCTCCGCTATCGCATCCAGATATCTTGAACGCTCGGCCAACCACGGGGCTGCATTTTCGGGCCAAGCCACATAAATTGTTTCGACTCCGATATCCACCTTATCCAATCCCTGCTGCGTTACCTTCAATAATTGGCGGAAATTATCGATGCTTTTGGCAGGGTCAATTTTATCACGTTGAGCAATATTGGGCTGAACCACCATAACAACGGTATCAGGCTCAACCGCGACGGGGGTTAAAAGCCGAAGGGCCCCCACAATATAAACTAAAACCAAGCCTCCCGCCCAAATCCATGCTGGCCGTTTACGGATTTGTCGCCGCGATATCACGCCCCCCAAGAGCATTGCGAGGGTTAGGGCAACCAAGCTTAAGCCATATGGGCCAATGAACGCAGCAAGTTGCGCCGTTATCGCCTGCCCTGCAAACGCCTGTCCCATCAAGTTCCAAGGCAAGCCGGTTAGAATATGCCCGCGTACAAACTCGCTGGCGGAAATAGCCGCCACTAGCAAAAGCACCCTGCTTGGGCCGCTATGCCAAAACCGCACGGCCAAGGCCACAAACCCACCCACAAACAAAGCCAGAAAAGCAGGCATGCCCAAAACAGCAAAAGGGGCCATCCAGGCAAATTGCTCGGCTTGCACCATGAAGGCAAAACCGAGCCAATACATGCTGGTCAGGAAGTATCCAAAGCCATAACACCACCCCACAAAAAACGATTTTCGAAACCGCTTTTCCTCGCCTGCAGCAGCATCAATCAGCCAGACAAGCGCCGTGCCGCCAACAACCATAAGCGGCAGAAAATAAAATGGCGCTAAAGCCAATGCCGATAAAACGCCGAGCCCTATCGCCAATCCATATCGCCGCCATTTTACGAAGCCGCGAATAGCCTCATTGATCCGCAAGAGATGAGGCGCGAAGGCAGATTTCGGTCTCGTGCCCTCCATCTAGCCATCACTCTCTTTCATGGCATGATCAGCGTCACCAAGGTGTTTTTCAGGGGATATCTGGCTTTGCTCAGGTATCCGCACCAAAATGCGGCGCACCCGCCGCACATCCGCATCCAGCACCTGAAAATCAATGCCGCTTTCATGGCGAATAATTTCGCCGCGCTGGGGCACGCGGCCTGCGAGGGCAAAGACAAGCCCGCCAATCGTATCAATTTCTTCTTCATCGGCTTCAAAAATGGCCCCTGTTTTTTCCTACAATTGCTCAATTTCAAGCCTTGCGCCCGCTTCAAAAACGCCAGGCTGGATTTCTAGAAAGATTGGCGCATCTTCTTCTTCATCATGCTCGTCGTGAATTTCCCCAACGATCTCTTCGACAAGATCTTCAATGGTCACAAGCCCATCCGTGCCGCCAAATTCATCTATCACCAACGCCATATGAATGCGATCTGCTTGCATTCTGATCAATAAGTCCGTGACAGGCATGGAAGGCGGCACATAAAGGGTTTTGCGCACTAACGCTGCCACCGTTTGGGGCCGTTCTTTTTCTGGTTGAACCATAACCTCAACAAGGTCTTTGATATGCACCATGCCGATGGGATCATCGAGATCGCCCCGATAAACGGGCAAACGAGAATGCCCCGCTGCGGCGAAAGTTTTCATCAACTCTTCAAGAGATGTGGTGGCTTCTACGCCAATGACATCCGCGCGCGGCGCCATGACGTCGACAACTTGCTTGCCATCAAAAGCGATGACCCGCTCAATCATTTCCCGGCGTTCCAATGTAAGTTCACTGCTTTCGCCGTGGGTATCTTGCAGCATAGCCGCCAGAGCGTCCCGCTGTTTGCCGCCACCGAGCAGGCCGATCAGGCGTTGAACTGGGCCATTGGGAGATGAATTTCCGGGCGAACTATCACCATCAGACATGGGCTTTGGATTCCTCATTCGACATGATTTCATAAGGGTTCGGGATATTAAGTTTGGCCAGCATTGTCACTTCCAATGCTTCCATTTCTGCTGCTTCTGCATCGGTTTGGTGGTCATATCCAAAAAGATGCAACATACCATGGAATAACAAATGGGACATATGATCCTCAAAGCTTTTGCCTTGCTCCATGGCCTCTCTTTGGCAGGTTTCGAAAGCAAAGACGATATCGCCTATGCCCTCTTGGGCCTCTTCAGGGAGGCCCGGGATCATCTCTACAGGAAAAGACAGAACGTTCGTTGGGGCATCTTTTTGGCGGTAGGCTCGATTCAATTTTTGAGCCGCATGATCATCTGTAAAAATAATCGCGGCCTCCCCCGCCCTAACACCATGAATTTCAGTACTCATTACGATATCAAAACATTTATCCACGATGGCATCCATCTTTTGCCAGTCGTCGCATTGATATTGTATGACAGGGATAATGCTAGGCATTATCGTCCACCTTTTGAGTTGTTTTTTCTTGAAGGGGCGGTTCCGCCAAGGCGCGTACAGCTTTTGAGCCAAGCGCAGCGCGGCGCGCATTATCTCGCTTATCATAGGCGGTCACGATGCGCGCGACCAGCTTATGCCGAACAACATCCGAGGCGCTAAATTTCGCAACGGAAACCCCTTTAACACGCTCAAGCAGGCCAAGGGCATCTGCCAAGCCTGAGGTTTCGCGTATCGGCAGATCAGTCTGGCTTGGATCCCCTGTAATCACCATCTGGCTCCCCTCGCCAAGGCGGGTCAAAAACATTTTCATTTGGGCAACAGTGGCGTTTTGAGCCTCATCGAGAATAACGGCAGCCCGCGTTAGGGTCCGCCCGCGCATAAAAGCCAGCGGGGCAATTTCAATATCCCCGGACGCAATCCGGCGATCCACGAAATCTGTGTGTAAAACATCATAAAGCGCGTCATAAAGCGGCCGCAAAAATGGATCGACCTTCTCTTTCATGTCACCGGGCAAGAAACCAATGCGCTCGCCAGCCTCAACGGCCGGGCGCGAGAGGATTATTTTTTCCACTTCGCCGCGCAATAGCAAATTGGCAGCATGGGCCACGGCAAGATAGGTTTTGCCTGTACCGGCGGGACCAACGCCGAAAACCAGCTCATCTTGCCCAAGCTTGGTCAAATAGTCTGCTTGTGCTGGAGATCGCGGCGAAATTGTTCGTTTCTGGAGCGAAAGCGTTATTGTGGAGTTTGACTTTTGCGTCTTCTTGTCTGATTGATCTGGCAAAGACGCAATTCTGAAAGCCCCTTCCACATCGGGCATTTCAACAGGAAGGTTTTGCTCAAGGCGCATGAGCAAGCTCTTCAGGGTCGCTTCGCCGCGAGAGACAGCCTCAGCGCCGCCGCGCAGATTAATCCCCTCGCCTGTAATATCTATTTGAATGCCCAAAAGCGTTTCAAGCTTGGCAATATGGCTATGATGGGGCCCACAAAGCTCTTTGAGGTGGTCAGCATCAGCTACCGATAGGGAGAGCGCAATATCGTCACTCATTTAAGATGTCTTCTCCTTTAAGCCTGCCAATGCCCCTTCCAGGCTATTTGGCGCGCACCCGATAATTTCAACAGGCACAATCTGTCCTAGCATATCAGGCGTTGCCACTGCATGAACAGCCTGAAGATAGGGAGAGCGGCCAATAAGCTGCCCTTTATTACGCCCTTCTTTTTCGAACAAGACTGGGAGAACCCGGCCAAGCTGGGCCGCATTGAAAGCTTGCTTTTGCTCTTCGAGCAAAGCTTGAAGCCGGGCAAGGCGATCGGATTTTTCATCTTCAGGCACTTGCAGCGGCATTGTTGCACCGGGGGTACCGGGGCGACGGGAATATTTAAAGGAGAAACAAGAGGCATAATTAACCTCACGAACAATCTCCATCGTCATTTCAAAATCTTCTGCCGTCTCTCCGGGGAAGCCGACAATCATATCTCCAGAAATAGCAATATCTGGCCGCGCGGCGCGGACTTTTTCGATTTGCCGGATATACGTCTCAGCAGTATGGCCACGATTCATGGCTTTGAGGATCTTATCTGATCCCGCCTGCACTGGGAGATGCAAATAAGGCATCAATTTTTCTTCCTCCCCAAAAGCCGCGATCAAGCCATCATCCATATCCCTTGGATGAGACGTCGTGAAACGTATCCGGTCAATCCCATCAATCTGAGCGATATGGCGCACGAGCTCCCCAAGCCCAAAGGTACTACCTTCGGTATGGCCAGCTATATGGCCTGCTGGGGCGGGGCTATGCCATGCATTCACGTTCTGCCCCAACAAAGTGACCTCGCGTAAGCCGCGAGATGCGAGGGAGCGCACTTCAGCCGTTACGGCATCCACAGAGCGGGAGACTTCCGCGCCCCTCGTATAGGGCACGACGCAGAAGGTGCAAAACTTGTCACAACCCTCTTGAACGGTGACAAAAGCGGAATAGCCATCCACTTCGCGTTCTGCGAGACGGTCGAATTTTTCTTCGACTGTAAAATCTGTTTCCAAAACCTCGCCGCTGTCGCGCGCCGCCCTGGCAATCATTTCCGGGAGCTTATGATAGGCTTGCGGACCGAACACCATATCAACAACGGGTGCACGGGCGGTGATTTCAGCACCCTCCGCCTGAGCGACACAGCCCGCAACGGCAACTTTCATGTCTGGTTTTTTAGTCTTATGTTTCTTGATGCGCCCAAGATCAGAATAGACCTTTTCGGCTGCTTTTTCTCGAATGTGACATGTATTCAGTATGACCAGATCCGCATCATCCGGCACGTCCGATGGCGCATAGCCAAGGGGCTTTAAGAGACCGACCATGCGCTCTGAATCATAGACATTCATTTGGCAGCCATAGGTTTTAACGAAAACCTTTTTGGAGGGTGCCATTTGGCCGTTATGAGGCGTTTTGTCGCCTGAGGACGCATCTGAGCGGTCAGTCATATTTTCCAACTATCAACAAGAAAAGAGCTTGTTTCTATGGCGGATTGTTGGAGGCTTGGCAAGAGAAGCCCGTTCAATGGGGTTTGTCCAACCATGATGCCACTTGTTCCAAAGTGAGACTGCTCCAACCAAAAAAGCCTCTCGCAGCGAGCGAGAGGCTTTGGGTCATCCAGAAATCTATGATCTTAGAAACCCGTGGCCGGTTGGGGCGCGTAGGTTTCGAAGCCTGTGACAAAACTCTCAGGCGCTCTATCAATGACATTAATACCGCTTGATCTGATCTCTAAAATCGCCAAGCCGCGCTCGACCTTGCCATCTGGGGTTAAGCGGAAAAGACCATCCGCCCCTAAATATCCATTAGGGTCAGCAATATTGAAAGGCGTGAAACGATCATTGATCGGATTGCGCGCCAAACGCGCCGTAAGCAACGTCGCATCATAGGCAAGCGAGGCCAAACGCGGGGGCTGCCCGCCAAATGTTTTGGCATAACGTTGCTTGAAGCCTTTTGCGAGAGCCGGATCTGGCGCCGCAAACCAGCCGCCATTCAACGCAGGCTCTCTGGTCAAGCGTGGGTTATTCCAAGCACTCACGCCGAGTAATTTAACCTGTTTCACATTCACATCGTAATAAGGCAAAAGCGGCGCAAGAGCCCTTAAAAGTGTGCCTTGTTCCGGCATCAAAACGGCTTCAAAACCGCCACCAGATAAGTTTTGCGACAAGATAGGCGACGCCCCTGGCTCGCCCAATTGCAAGCGCCCTTCAGGATCATAACTACTACGATCACGCGGTAACAACCCACCAGATTGTAGATTCACGGTCTCAGCGGCGCATTTAGAAAGGCGCTTCGCTGGTTGCAACATGGCATCTGGAGAACGGTCATAACGTTCTTCACACACCAATGTGCCACCGCGCACAAACACTTCTTCTGCGAAAGAATTACTGACGCGGCTGCCATACTCATCCGTTGGGGCGAGCATGCCAAAGCGGGAATAGCCCTGCTGGATCGCATAATCTGTTACCCGTGCTACTTCGATTTCTGGGGGAAAACTTAGAAGATAGACGCCATCCCCAGCCATTTTAGTATCAGAGGAAAAGGCAATCATAGGCACATTAACTGGCCGGGCAATGGCGGCAACAGCCTCGACTGATTCAGAAAATAGCGGGCCGAGTATGACCTCCGCCCCTTCTGTTAGGGACTCGCGGGCCGCCAAAGACGCGCCTTCTGCGGTGCCTTTAGTGTCTTTAAGAATGACCAAAAAGCGATCATCGCCAGCCTCAAAAGCGGCCAATTGAGCCGCATTGGACATTGCCGCAGCGACCGTCTCCACATTTTTAGAGCTTGATGTGAGCGGCAATAATAAAGCGACCCGGATCGGCTCTGTCCCATCATCCACTTTTGGTGGCTGCACATATTCATTTGGATTGCGCACCACTTCGCCATCAGGCTTGGGCTGTTCCGGCGCAGGCTGCTTACCTTCACCGTAAATATCAGGGCCGCCGCCCCCAACTGTCTCGCAGGCTGTTAAAACGAACAGTCCAGACAATAAGCCAATGCAACCCCGCATAATGGGAGATAATTTAATCACGATCCAACCCTTTACTTTGTCATGTTACGCAGCAGACACGCCAAGCGCGACTGTGAACCTGCTTTCTGACCTTGAATTGCGGCAGTTTAAGGGAATTTCCCCCTGTTCAAAAGGGCCAATATGCATAGCAGATCAGAAAGACGCCTTATTGGAGCGCAAAACAGGTTTGGCCGCAGAGCGGGGCATGCCTTGCTGGTCTCTTCTGCGATAAGAAATCGCCTCGGCAATATGTCGCCTTTTGACGCCGTCCACGCCATCCAGATCAGCCAAAGTCCGTGCAACGCGCAAAGAGCGGGTATAGGCGCGCGCCGACAAGGCCAGGCTTTCTGCCGCTCGCGCCAGCAAAGCCGCGCCTTCTTCATCCGGCTGACACACTTTTTCCAAGGCGGCATCAGAGATTTTAGCATTGACGATGGCCCCTTGATCGACTGGCCCTTCGCCCATTTTTAAATCGGCCATTCGGTCCATTTGGGCCTGCCGGGCCGCAGCAACCCGGCTTGCGACAACAGCGCTTGTCTCGCCAGTTGCCGGGGCCGCGAGATCCAGCGCCGTGACAGGCGGCGTATCTATTGCCAAATCCATTCTGTCTAAAAATGGGCCAGACACGCGCCCCTGATATTTTTGCTCACAATTCGGCCCTTGCCCACAATTTTGGCCACTCGCCTTGCCATATCCACAGCGGCAGGGATTCATCGCGGCGATCAATTGAAAAGCCGCCGGAAAACGCACATGGGCATTAGCCCTTGCGATAATCACATCATTGGTTTCCAGCGGTTGGCGCAAACTATCTAAAACTTGCGGCGAAAATTCTGGTAATTCGTCCAAAAATAAAACACCGCGATGCGCCAAGGAAACCTCTCCCGGTTTTACGCGCATACCGCCCCCGACCATCGCGGCCATACTTGCGGAATGATGCGGCGCTCGAAACGGACGATCCCGACTGAGCGCGCCTCCTTCAATCATCCCCGCCATAGATTGGATCATTGAGACTTCTAGCATTTCCGCAGGACTGAGCGGTGGCAAAATCCCTGGCAAGCGCGCTGCCATCATGGACTTGCCTGACCCGGGCGGCCCCGTCATCAGCAAATTGTGCCCCCCAGCCGCCGCAATCTCTAGGGCGCGCTTCGCGCTTTCTTGCCCTTTCACTTCACGCAAATCTGGCATTGTCGTGCCTTTGGTCAAATCTCCCGGTTTGGGGGGCGATAATATTTGTGTACCTTTAAAATGATTGACCAATTGGATCAGGCTAACAGGGGCCAAGACTTCCGCGTCGCCCCCGGCCCATGCCGCTTCTGGCCCACATGCCGCTGGACATATCAGCCCCAAGCCGAGCGCATTCGCAGCCACCGCAGAAGGGAGGGCCCCCAATGTTGGCAAAATCGAGCCATCCAAGCCCAACTCCCCCATAACAGCAAACCCTTCAGCCGCATCTCTCGGCGCGGCACCGATCTCCATCAACAAGGCCAGAGCGATGGGCAGGTCGAAATGACTTCCCTCTTTTGGCAAATCCGCTGGGGCTAAATTGGCGATAATTCTCTTCCCCGGAAGATCAAGACCAATTGCCGCAAATGCCGCTCTAATACGCTCTCTCGCCTCCGAAACGGCCTTGTCTCCCAAACCCACTACGGCAAAAGCAGGGTTGCCCGCGACCATTTGAACCTGAACCTTCACAGGCTTGGCGTCGATGCCTTCAAAAGCAAATGTGGTGAGTTCCGCGACCATAATTCCCTCTTCGGTTGCGCGTTACCGTAGACAAGAATTCTCGGGATCGTCAAGAACAAAAATAGAACAACCTGAAATCACAAAGAATTCACGCCCTAACCGCAAAACAGGCGCAAACCCGCCACAAGCAGCCCTCAAGAGAAAACATTCCAACAAGATCAACCAAACCATCACAA